>NZ_FRXO01000005.1:0-341423 GCF_900148505.1 Pseudoxanthobacter soli DSM 19599
CACGCCCTCCACCGGCACCACGCTCACCCTGTCGGGCGTGATCTCCGGCTCCGGCGGCCTCACCAAGACCGGCGCCGGCACGCTCGTCCTCACCGCAACCAACACCTATACCGGCGGCACCACGGTCTCGGCCGGCACGCTGCAGGTTTCCGGGAGCCTCGCCGGCACAGCGTCGGTTGGCTCAGGCGCGACGCTCGGCGGCGCGGGTTCGATCACCGGCAGCGTGACGCTGGCCTCCGGCGCCACCCTCGCGCCCGGCGTCGCCGGTACGCCCGGCATCCTGTCCACCGGCAGCCTCACGGTGGGCTCCGGCGCCATCCTGGCCTTCGACCTCGCCCAGCCCGATGCGCCTTCCAGCACCCTCAACGACCGCATCTCCGTCACCGGCGACCTGACGCTCGCGGGCGGGCTGGTGACCGTGAACGGCGGCGGCACCTTCCAGGCCGGCAGCTACCGCCTCATCGATTATACCGGCACGCTCAGCCTCACCGGGTCGGGCCTGACCCTTTCGGGCGTGCCCTCTTCCCTGGCTTCGAGCGTGATCCAGACGGCGGTGGCGGGGCAGATCAACCTCATCGCCGTGGTGGACGGTGTCTCCACCCAATGGTGGAACGGCGCCGGCACGGCCGGCAGCGGCACCATCACCGGCGGCGACGGCAGTTGGACGACGACGGCGACCAACTGGTCCAACGTCAACGGGACGATCGCGTCGAGCTGGATCGCGGGCGGGCTCGCCATCTTCACCGGTACCGCCGGCACGGTCACGCTCGGCACGGCGGAGAGCGCCAGCGGCCTGCAGTTCGCGGTGACGGATTACGTGCTGGACGGCACCGGAACGCTGTCTCTGGTGACGCAGGCTGGTGGCGGCGCGCCCTTCGTGCAGGTTGACAGCGGCACGGCCACCCTCGGCGTGACCCTTGATGGCACGGCCGGCCTCACCAAGACCGGGGCGGGCACGCTCGTTCTCTCCGGGACGAACACCTATACCGGCGGCACGACCGTTTCGGCCGGCACGCTGCAGGTCTCGGCCGATGCCAATCTGGGCGGCACCGGCGGGCTCACCCTCAATGGCGGCACGCTCTCCACCACCGCCACCTTCAGCTCCACGCGCACGGTGGCGCTCGCGAGCGCCAGCACGATCACGCCCTCCACCGGCACCACGCTCACCCTCTCCGGCGTCATCTCCGGTTCCGGCGGCCTCACCAAGACCGGCGCCGGCACGCTCGTGCTCTCCGGGACGAACACCTATAGCGGCGGCACCACCGTCTCGGCGGGCACGTTGCAGATCGGCGGCGGTGGCACCTCGGGCAGCATCGCCGGGGACGTGGCGAACAACGGAGCGCTCGTCTTCAACCGCTCCGACGCGACCACCTTCGCGGGCGTCATCTCCGGCACCGGCGCGCTGACGCAGGCGGGCGCCGGCACGCTGACGCTGTCGGGCACCAACACCTATACTGGCGGCACGACCGTTTCGGCCGGCACGCTGCGGGTGTCTTCTGACGCGAACCTCGGCGATGCCTCGGGTGGCCTGACGCTCTCCGGCGGCACGCTGGCGACGACGGCGGACATGGCGTCGGCCCGGGCGGTCGCGCTGTCCGCTGATGGGACGTTCAGCCCGGCGACGGGCATGAACCTGACGCTGTCTGGCGTCATCTCCGGCTCCGGCAGCCTCACCAAGACCGGCGCCGGCACGCTCGTTCTCTCCGGCACCAACACCTATAGCGGCGGCACCACGGTCTCGGCCGGCACCCTGCAGATCGGCAACGGTGGCACCTCGGGCAGCATCGCCGGGAACGTGGCGAACAACGGAGCGCTCGTCTTCAACCGCTCCGACGCGACCACCTTCGCGGGCGTCATCTCCGGCACGGGCGCGCTGACGCAGGCGGGCGCCGGCACGCTGACGCTATCGGGTACCAACACCTATACCGGCGGCACCACGGTCTCGGCCGGCACGCTTCAGGTCTCCGCCGACGCCAATCTCGGCGGCACCGGCGGTCTGACCCTCAGTGGCGGCACGCTCGCCACCACCGACACCTTCACCTCCGCCCGGACCGTGGCGCTCGCGAGCGCCAGCACGATCACGCCCTCCACCGGCACCACGCTCACCCTGTCGGGCGTGATCTCCGGCTCCGGCGGCCTCACCAAGACCGGCGCTGGCACGCTCGTCCTCACCGGCACCAACACCTATACCGGCGGCACCACGGTCTCGGCCGGCACGCTTCAGGTCTCGGCCGACGCCAATCTGGGCGGCACCGGCGGGCTCACCCTCAGTGGCGGCACGCTCGCCACCACCGCCACCTTCACCTCCGCCCGGACCGTCGCCCTTTCCGGCAGCAGCACCCTCTCCGCGGCCGATGCCACAACGCTCACCCTGTCGGGCGTGATCTCCGGCTCCGGCGGCCTCACCAAGACCGGCGCCGGCACGCTCGTCCTTTCGGGCACCAACACTTATACCGGCGGCACCACGGTCTCGGCCGGCACGCTGCAGATCGGCGCCGGCGGCACGTCGGGCTCGCTTGTGGGCGCGATCGCGAACACTGGAACGGTTGCGTTCAACCGCTCGGACGACGTCACGGCTGCCGGGGCGATCACCGGCTCGGGCGCCCTCGTGCAGCAGGGATCGGGCACGCTCACTTTGGCCGGCGCGAACAGCGCCGCCGCGGGCACGACCGTTGCTGCGGGCACGCTGGAAATCCTCGGGGGCGTGACGCTGGCGAGCAACATCCTCGTCCAGTCCGGCGGGACGCTGCAGGGCGCCACCGACGGTGGGGCCGGCGGCGGCGTCACCGGAAGCGTGACCGTGCAGGACGGCGGCACGCTACGCGCCGCGCCGGGGCTCGCGGCGGGCGCCTATGGCCTGTCCATGACCAGCCTCACCCTCTCCAGCAGTTCGAACCTCGATGTGGCGCTGGGCACGGCGGCAGGCAGCGGCGCGTTCTCCACCGGCACGCTGACGCTGGATGGTGTGCTGAACGTCACCAATGCCGGCACTATGGCGCTGGGCGTGTACCGGATCATCGACTACACGACCCTGACGGCCGACAACGGGCTCACGCTCGGCTCCACCCCGACGGGCTTTAGCTACGAGATCCAGCAGGCGCCGGGCGCGGTGAACCTCGCCGTCCTGAACAGCAACATGCTGTACTGGAACGGCACCACCACCACGCCGGACGGAACCCTGCATGGCGGCAGCGGAATCTGGACGGCCAACCCCTCCGATACCAACTGGCTCACCGCTCCGTTGAACCAGTCGGTGGCATGGAACGGCGGGTTTGCCGTGTTCGCCGGCACCGCCGGGGCCGTGGCCGTCTCGGGCCCGGTCTCCACGACCGGGCTCCAGTTCATGGTCGGCGGCTATTCCGTCTCGGACGGCACGATCACGCTGGCCGCCACCTCGGGACAGACCCAGGTCCGTGTCGGCGACGGCACGCTGACGGGGGCCGCGTATACGGCCAGCATCGACTCCGTTCTGGAGGGCGCGACCGGCCTCGAAAAGACCGACCTCGGCACGCTGGTCCTGACCGGCGGTAACACCTATACGGGCGGCACCACCGTCACGCAGGGCCGCCTCCAGATTGGCAACGGCGGAAGCACCGGCTCCGTTCTGGGCGATGTGACGGTCGCGACAGGTGCGACGTTGGCCTTCGACCGCAGCGATGCGGTGACGTTCGATGGCAGCATCTCCGGCGCCGGTGCGCTCATCCAGGCGGGCACGGGCACGCTGACCCTCACCGGCACCAACAGCTTCACCGGCGGCACGACGATTTCGGCCGGGACGCTCCAGGTTGGCGACGGCGCCACGTCCGGCACGCTCTCCGGCGCTGTGGTCAACGCTGGCGCGCTCATTTTCGACCGCTCGGATGCGGTGACCTTCGCTGGCGCCCTCTCGGGCACCGGCAGCCTCACCCAGGCGGGCGGCGGCACACTGACGCTTTCGGGCATCAACAGCTTCACCGGCACGACAACGGTGTCCAGCGGCACCCTGTCCCTCGTGGGCGGCTCATCGCTGGCGGACGGCGCCCGCCTCACGATCGATGCCGGCGCCACGCTGTCGCTGGGCGATGCCGACGAAACCGTGGGCTCCGTCGCTGGCGCCGGCACCCTCGCCCTTGGCAGCCACGCCCTCACCGCAGGAGGCGACAACACCTCCTCGACGTTCTCCGGCGTCATCTCGGGCACCGGCAGCATCATCAAGGCGGGGACGGGCACGCTGACCCTCAGCGGCACCAACACCATCGCGGCGACCACCGTCTCCGCCGGCACCCTCGTCGCCGACGGCACCGGCGCCCTTGCAGACGCCGTCGCCGTCACGGTCGCGAGTGGCGCCGGCCTCACCCTGCAGATGGGCGCCACCAAGACCGTGGGCGCGCTCAGCGGCGGCGGCAGCGTCCGGATGAACGCCACGCAACTGGTGGTCGGCGCGGGTGGCGCCTCCTCCACCTTCTCCGGCGTGCTCTCCGGCACGGCCGGCTTCGGCAAGGTCGGCACGGGCGCCCTGACGCTGAGCGGCGCCAACACCTTCACCGGCACGACCACCGTAGGCGGCGGTACGCTGGACCTCACCGGCAGCCTCGCGGGCAGTGTGACGGTGCAGGATCAGGCCACCCTCTCCGGCACCGGCACCGTGGCACAGACCGTTCTGGTCGGGGCGGGCGGCACGCTGGGCGGCACGCAGCCCACCGGCCTCACCATGGGCGGGCTCACCCTCGCTGCGGGCGCGAACACGGACGTCACCCTCGGTGCAACCACGGGCGGCGGCGTCTTCACCGTCAACAGCGATGTGGTGCTCGACGGCACGCTGAACGTGACGCAGGCGGCGGGCTTCGGCACCGGGCTCTACCGCATCATCACCTATGGCGGCGGCCTTACCGACAACGGCATGGAGGTGGCGGCGCTGACGGGCGGGTTGGTCGGCGGGGTCCAGACCTCCGTGAAGGGCCAGGTGAACCTGGTGGTGGAGAGCGCGGGCAGCACCCTTCAGTTCTGGAACGGCACGCAAACCTCGCCGACCCAGTCGGTGCAGGGCGGCAGCGGCACATGGAGCGCGGCGGCCCAGACCAACTGGACCAATGCGTCCGGCACCATCACCGAGCGGTGGAATGGCGGCTTCGCCATCTTCCAGGGCAATGCGGGAACGGTGACCGTGGACACAGGCGCCGGCCAGGTGGCCACCACCGGCATGCAGTTTGTGACCAGCGGCTATGAGGTGACCGGCGGAACCCTGACCCTCACCGGAACGGATCCGGCCGTGATCCGGGTGGGTGACGGCACCGAGGCGGGAGCGGCCACTGTCGCCACCGTCTCCAGCGTCCTCGCCGGCACATCCGGCCTGACGAAGAGCGACCTCGGCACGTTGGTTATGACGGCGGACAATATCTATACGGGTGGCACCACCATCTCGGGCGGCACGCTGCAACTCGGCAATGGCGGAACGACCGGCTCGCTTCTGGGCGACATCGCGAACACGGGAGCCCTGGTGTTCGACCGCGCGGACACGACGAGCTTCGACGGCGTCATCTCGGGCAGCGGCAGCGTCTCGCAGATCGGCAGCGGCACCCTGACGCTTACCGGCACCAACACTTATAGCGGCGGCACCACGGTGAGTGCGGGAACCCTTCGGGTGCTCACCGCGGGAGCCCTCGGCACGGGCGCGGTCACACTCGCCCGCGGCGCGACGCTCCGGGCCGGCGACACCTTCACCCTCGGCAACGACATCGCGCTGACCAATCTGGTGTCAGCACCCGGCAATGCGGCCATAGAGGTGGACGCCGCAAAGACCCTCACGCTTTCCGGCTCGATCTCCGGCGACGGCGCGCTGGACAAGACCGGTGCGGGCACGCTGGTCCTCACCGGGACCAACACCTATACCGGCGGCACCACCATCGTCGACGGCACCCTCCAGATCGGCGACGGCGGCGTCACCGGAACCCTCACCGGCGCCATCGTCAATAACGGGTCCCTCGTCTTCAACCGCTCCGACGCCTACAGCTTCACGGGCACGATCACGGGCACGGGCACCATCACCTTCACGGGCGGCGGCACAGTGCGGCTCTCGTCGGACACCACCGCGCCCATCACCGTCGACGACACGGTGGTCAGCCTGGACCAGGGCTCGTCCTCGGCATCGACCTTCACGATCAATGCCGGCGGCGTGCTGAAGGGCACGGCGGCGATCGGCGGGCTCGTGCTCAATTCGGGCGGCAAGGTCGCCCCCGGCTACTCGCCGGGCACGCTGACGGTGAACGGCACGGTGACCTTCAATTCCGGCGCCATCTATGCCGTGGACGTGACGCCCGCCGGCGGCCATGACCTCATCGTCGCCACCGGCAATGTCACGATTTCCTCCGGCGCCAGCGTCCAGGTCAATGCTGTGCCCGGCGTCTATGCCGCCAAAAGTCAGGTGACCATCCTGACCACATCCGGAACGGTGACCGGCAGCTTCGGCTCCGTCACCTCGGATTATGCCTTCCTCGAGCCGTTGCTCAGCTATGACGCGCAGAACATCTATCTGACCCTCATCTCGAACGGGAGGGATCTGATCCAGTATGCGCAGACCCCGAACCAGGCGAATGTCGCCGTGGCGGCGCAGGCGCTGGGAGACCAGAGCCCGGTCCTTGAGGCCATCCACATGCTGCCGCAAAGCGCGGTAGCCCCGGCCTTCAACCAGCTGTCGGGCGAGGTCTACCCCTCCACGAGCACGGTCATCCAGCAGGAAAGCGTCTATCTGCGGGACGTGGTGGGCGCGCGCCTGCGCCAGTCGATGATGGGGGCCGGCGCCGATGCGATGTCCCGTGCGGCCGACGCGGCGGGGCCGGCAACCGCGGCCCTCAGCCGGGATCTGACCCCCACCTTGTGGGCGCAGGGCTATGGCGCCTGGGGCAATGCTTTCGGCAATGGCAATGCGGCCACCATCTCATCCTCCATGGGCGGCTTCTTCCTCGGCCTCGACTCGGCCATCGGCGAGACCGTCCGCGCCGGCATCATGGCGGGCTTCAGCCAGACCCAGTTCGAGGCGGATGCCCGCGGCTCCTCGGGCTCCATGGACAATTACGACGTGGGCGTCTATCTCGGCGGCCAGTTCGGCGGGCTGGGGCTGCGCGGCGGCGTCTCCTATAGCTGGCACGACATCGATGTGCAGCGGAGCATCGTCTTCCCCGGGTTCGCCGGCTCGGAGAGCGGTGGCTATGGGGTCGGCACCACCCAGCTCTTCGGCGAGGCGGCCTACCGCATGGCCTTCGGCGCCTACGATCTGGAGCCGTTCGCCGGCCTTGCCTATGTGAATGTCTCCGGCGGCTCCACCACGGAAACCGGCACCGGCGGCGCCGGCCTCGGGGTGGACGTTCAGGGCATGAGCACGCTCTACACCTCCCTCGGCGCCCGCGCTGCCACCACCTTCATGCTGGGCGGCCGTGCCCTCACGCCCAGCGTGACGCTCGGCTGGCAGCACGCCTTCGGCGACACCACGCCCACGGCGGACATGCGGTTCCTCGCAGGTTCGACACCCTTCCAGACGCAGGGTGTGCCGATTGCAGAAGACACGCTGCTGGTGGGGGCGGGGCTGTCCTATGCCCTCTCCGACCTCGCCAGCATCCAGGTGAACTATTCCGGCCAGATCGCCAGGCAGGCGAGCGAGAACGTCTTCTCGGCGCACTTCTCCCTGAGGTTCTGACCGCACGCAGCCCGTCCGCCGTGAGCTAAAGCCCACCGGCACTGCCGCGCCGCGTTCCGTGCCCCCGTGCAGTGCCATGCTCGTGCGCTGGCGTAGGGGCACGGCCGGTGCCCGGCGAGACCACCGCCGCCTATCGGGACTGGCTCGCGCGTCGCGTCAGTCCGGCTGACCGGCCCCGCGCCTGCGAAAGGCTCCAGAAGCTGCAAATCCAGGATCAGGGCCTCGTGGACGGGTTCTGGTGACGGAGTGTCGGTTCGAGTCCGACCGCCCGCACCATCGGCCGTGCGCCCGTATCGCCTCCCGCCGGTCCCCCGCCGCGCATGGCCTGACCCGTCCCGCCGTTCGTCCCCGCGTTCTTCCCCATACATCCCTTTCTCCATCGATCCATACATGCTACAGAGGTGTATGGCATTGGACCATACATTGGGGAAAGACATGTGGCAGCCGTGGCTGGTGGAGAGCGCCCGCCTGAAATATCTCGGCCTCGTCGAGGCGCTGGAGGCCGATATCCGCACCGGCCGCGTCCTGCCGGGCGACCGGCTGCCGCCTCAGCGCGCCATCGCCGAGGCGCTCGACGTCGACCTGACGACGGTGACGCGCGCCTTCAACGAGGCGCGCCGCCGCGGGCTGGTGGAGGCGCAGGCCGGCCGCGGCACCTTCATTCGCGAGGATCGCGGCGGTGGCGAGGGCGCCGCGCCGCCGCGGCCGCTGGTCGATCTCGGCATGAACATCCCGCCGCAGCCGCCGGAGGCCGATTTCCGCCGGCTCCTGTCCCAGGGCGTCGCCGGCGTGCTCGGCAGCCCGCGCGGCCTCCTCAGCCTGCACTATCAGGACAGCAGCGGCGCGGAGGCCGACCGAGCCGCTGCCGCGAACTGGCTGTCGTCCCGGCTGGGCCCGGTTTCGGCCGATCGCGTGGTGGTCGCCAGCGGGGCGCAGGGCGCGCTGTTCGCCATCTGCGCGCTCATGCTCGGCCGCGGCGATGCGGTCGCCGCCGGCGAGACCACCTATCCCGGCCTCAAGGCCGTCGCGGCGCAGCAGGGGCTGGCGCTGGTGCCGCTCGCCATGGACGAGTTCGGCCTCGTGCCCGCGGCGTTCGAGCGCGCCTGCCTCGAAGCGGCCGCATCCGGCCGGCCGCTGAAGCTGCTCTACCTGATCCCGAGCATCGACAACCCGACCACTGCCACCCTGCCGGAGGATCGCCGCCGCGCGCTGGCGGCGCTGGCGAGAACCCACGGCGTCGCCATCGTCGAGGACGATCCCTATGCGCCGCTGCTGCCCAAGCGCGCGGCGGCCCTCGCCGAATTCGCCGGCGACATCGTCTGGCACGTCGCCACCTTGTCGAAATGCGCCACGCCGGCGCTCCGCGTCGCCTATGTCGTGGCGCCCGGCGCGGCACAGGCGTCCCGGCTCGCGGGGGTGCTGCGGTCGACCACCCTGATGGCGCCGCCGCTGATGTCCGCGCTTGCCAGCCGCTGGATCGCTGACGGCACGCTCGACGGCCTCGCCACCGCGATCCGGGTGGAGAATGCCGGCCGGCAGGCCCTCGCCACGGCGATCCTCGGCGGCACGGCCTTCGCCGCCGATCCCAACGGCCATCATCTCTGGCTGCATCTGCCCGCCCACTGGCGCGCGGCGGATTTCGCCGGCCATGCCGATCGGGCCGGCGTTTCCATCGTGCCGGCCTCCGCCTTCTCCGTCGCGCCGCATCCGCCGGAAGCGGTGCGGATATCGCTCGGCGTCGCCCCGGATCGCGGCGCGCTGGAGGATGGGCTCTTGCAGCTCGCGAGCCTGATGGCGGAACCGCCGCTCGATGCACGGGCGGTCGTCTAAAGCGCTTTCCGAATCGGACGGGATCGTCCGATCGACAGGAAATCGCTCTTGATTCAAAGGCTTGGGCATATCCCGCTCAGGGCGCTTCGCGCGCGACGGGATGGGCTCCAGCCATCTCCCCGCCGCCCGCCCGCTCCGCCGGGCCGGGCTGCCGCGGGGGTGCTCCGCCGCGCGCCCGCAGCGCGGAAGCCGGAGCGCACATGCGGGAACCGGCTTCCCGGCCGGCCGGGCGTCCATCGGGCGCCGGCCGCCGGGGGCCCTTCGAAGGACGAACCGATGTCTGCGTTGATCGAAACCGCGACGGCCGGCCATTGGCCGGTGCCCCATTGGCCGGTGCCGCTCGCCCCGCAGCCGGCCGCCCGCGGTGGCACGGGCGTTCACGCGCCCGAAAGCCGGCGGCGGCCCGTTTTCACATCGCCGTTGCCCCCGCAACGCTTCGGCCCGGCCCGCGTTGCGGCCGGGGTACAGGAGGATGCGGCATGTTCGGATTGACGGCGCTGGAACTCGCCCGCATCCAGTTCGGCTTCACGGTTTCGTTCCACATCATCTTCCCGGCGATCACCATCGGGCTGGCGAGCTATCTCGTCGTGCTTGAGGGGCTGTGGCTCTGGAAGAAGAACGAGGTCTATCGCGATCTCTATCACTTCTGGACGAAGATCTTCGCGGTCAACTTCGCGATGGGCGTCGTCTCAGGTCTGGTGATGGCCTACCAGTTCGGCACCAACTGGAGCTATTTCTCGTCCTTCGCCGGCTCGGTGACCGGGCCGCTGCTCGCCTACGAGGTGCTGACGGCGTTCTTCCTCGAAGCGGGCTTCCTCGGCGTCATGCTGTTCGGCTGGAACAAGGTCGGGCCGGGCCTGCATCTGTTCGCCACCATCATGGTGGCGGTCGGCACCCTGATCTCGGCGACCTGGATTCTCGCCTCCAACAGCTGGATGCAGACGCCCCAGGGCTTCGAGATCATCGACGGCCGCGTCGTGCCGGTGGACTGGCTGAAGGTCATCTTCAACCCGTCCTTCCCCTATCGCCTGGCGCACATGACGATCGCGGCCTATCTCGCCACCGCGCTGTTCGTCGGCGCCTCCGGCGCGTGGCATCTGCTGCGCGGCCGCGATACGCCGGCGGTACGCACCATGTTCTCCATGGCGCTGTGGATGGTGCTACTGGTGGCGCCGGTCCAGATCGCGGTGGGCGACGCCCACGGCCTCAACACGCTGGAGCACCAGCCGGCGAAGATCGCCGCGATGGAAGGCCACTGGCGCAACGAGCCGGGCGCGAAGGGCGTGCCGCTGATCCTGTTCGGCTGGCCGGACATGGCGGCGGAGGAAACGCGCTACAAGATCGAGATCCCGCAGCTCGGCAGCCTGATCCTCACCCACAGCCTCGATGGCCAATATCCCGGCCTCAGCGCCTATCCGCCCGAAGACCGGCCGAACGCCACCATCGTGTTCTGGTCGTTCCGCGTGATGGTCGGGCTCGGCTTCCTGATGCTGCTGCTCGGCGTCTGGGGTGCGTGGCTCCGGTGGCGCGGCCGGCTCTATGCCTCGCCGCTGTTCCTCCGGTTCGCGACGGTGATGGGGCCGGCCGGGCTGGTCGCCATCCTCGCCGGCTGGTTCACGACGGAAATCGGCCGCCAGCCCTGGGTGGTCTACGGGGTGATGCGCACCGCCGACGCGGTCTCGAACCACTCGGCGGTGGCGCTCTCGGCCACGCTCGGCCTGTTCATCGTGATGTATTGCGCGGTGTTCGGCACCGGCATCAGCTACCTGCTCAAGCTCGTCGCCAAGGGGCCGCAGCAGGGCGAAGGCGAGGGCCACGGCCATACGCCCGTGCCCGGCGCCAACGATTACGGCCAGTCGGCGCGCCCCGCGCGGCCGCTGTCCGCCGCGCCCGACGACATCGATCCGGCGCTCGGTTGAGGAGACCGTTCATGGGCATCGATCTTCCCCTTCTCTGGGCGGTCATCATCGGCTTCGGGCTGATGATGTACGTCATCATGGATGGCTTCGATCTCGGCATCGGCCTCCTGTTCCCCTTCGTGCCCGGCCGCGACGACCGCGACGTGATGGTCAACACCGTCGCGCCGGTGTGGGATGGCAACGAGACGTGGCTGGTGCTCGGCGGCGCGGCGCTGCTCGCCGCCTTTCCGCTCGCCTATGCCGTCATCCTATCCGCGCTCTATCTGCCGCTGGTGCTCATGCTCGCCGGGCTCATCTGGCGCGGGGTCGCCTTCGAGTTCCGCTTCAAGGCGGACGAGGCCCACAAGCCGTTCTGGGACAAGGCCTTCGCCTGGGGCTCCTATATCGCCACGTTCTTCCAGGGCGTCTCGCTCGGCGCCTTCATCAACGGCTTCCCGGTGGAGAACGGCGCCTATGCCGGCGGCCTGCTCGACTGGCTCACCCCGTTCAGCCTGTTCACCGGGTTCGGGCTTCTTGTCGCCTACGCGCTGCTCGGCGCCACCTGGCTCGTGATGAAGACCGAGGGCGCGCTCCAGCGCCGGATGCGCGCGCTCGGGCGGCCGATCACCGCCGTGCTGCTCGCCACAATCGCGGCCGTCAGCCTGTGGACGCCGCTCGCCCATGCCGACGTGTCGGCGCGGTGGTTCTCGATGCCCAATCTCGCCTTCTTCGCGCCGGTTCCGGCGCTGGTGCTCATGGCGAGCGCGGCCCTCGTCCGGTCCCTCGGCCGCGACGACAGCCACGCGGCGCCGTTCGTGCTGGCGCTGGCGCTGCTGTTTCTCGGCTATACCGGGCTCGCCATCAGCCTGTGGCCCAACATCATCCCGCCGGCGGTCTCGATCTGGCAGGCCGCGGCGCCGCCCCAGAGCATGGGCTTCGCGCTGGTCGGGGCGCTGTTCATCATCCCGTTCATCCTGGCCTACACCGCGTGGTCCTATTACGTGTTCCGCGGCAAGGTGAAGGCGGGGGAGGGCTATCACTGATGAAGGCCCATCCAGTGATGACCCCGCCCGGCGTGATGAAGAGGCCCGGGGCGACGAGGCGGCCCATGGCGAGGAACGGGCGCGGCACACCGCGCCCCGGCACCCTCTGGGTGCGCCGCGTCGGCTGGCTCGTGCTGATCTGGGTTGCGAGCGTCGCCGCACTCGGCGTCGTCGCGCTGGTGTTCCGCGCGGTGATGAGCCTCGCCGGCATGACGCCCTGAGGCCGGCTCCGGCTTCCGGAGCAAAGTCCGGGCGAACCAGGGGCTCCGGTCACTGGGAGGCCGTCGGCTGCGGCCGGAAATGCGGGCGGCGAGCCGGAATGCCGCAACGGCATGCGCCCGGGCAGTGCGGCAGGGGCATGCCGCCGGCCGGAACGGGTCAGCCCCGCCGGCCAGCGGCCGCCTCGGAGGCGTCAGCCCGTCTTGCCCAGCTTGTCCTGCGTCTTCGTGGCGAAGTCGCCGGCATCGTGGCGCTCGTGAAGCTGCTCGGACGGATCGCCGTACGTGCGGTTCACCATGCGCCCGCGCTTGACGGCAGGGCGGGCGAACACCGCTTCCGCCCAGCGGCGGACGTTCTTGTAATCCTGCACCGACAGGAACTCGCCCGCATTGTAGAGCCAGCCCATCACGAGGCCGCCATACCACGGCCAGATCGCCATGTCGGCGATGGTGTAGGCGTCGCCGGCGACGAACGCGCTCTCGGCGAGCCGGCGGTCGAGCACGTCGAGCTGGCGCTTCACCTCCATCGCATAGCGGTTGATGGGGTATTCCAGCTTCGTCGGCGCATAGGCATAGAAGTGGCCGAAGCCGCCGCCGAGGAACGGCGCGGAGCCCATCTGCCAGAACAGCCAGGACAGACATTCCGCCCGGGCGGCCGGCTCGGTCGGCAGGAAGGCGCCGAACTTCTCGGCGAGATGGATCAGGATGGCACCGGATTCGAACACCCGGATCGGCTGCGGGCCGGACCGGTCCATCAGGGCGGGAATCTTGGAGTTCGGATTGACGGAGACGAAGCCGGAGCCGAACTGGTCGCCCTCGCCGATCTTGATCAGCCAGGCATCATATTCCGCGCCGCTGTGGCCGAGCTCCAGGAGCTCTTCCAGCATGATCGTGACCTTCTGGCCGTTCGGCGTCGCCAGCGAATAGAGCTGGAGCGGATGCTTGCCGACCGGCAGTTCCTTGTCGTGGGTCGGCCCGGCGATCGGCCGGTTGATGCTGGCGAACGTGCCGCCGCTCGGCTTCTCCCAGGTCCAGACCTTCGGCGGCGTGTATTCGGATGAATCGTTCATGGCCGATCGCTCCACTTCATCGTTGAACAGGCCCTTGCTTGAACAGGCCCTTGCGGGGAACGCCCGGCGCGATGCCCCGGGCAATGGGAATGGAAACGCCGCCTTCCCTCCGCCACAGAGGCGCCCGGGCCGCCTTGCCGCAGCCGGCAGGGCACGCGGCTTTGCAGGATCATGGCGGGTCGGGCAGGGCAGTCGCGAAAGGCGGGACGTCGGATCTGCGCCTCGGGCGCACCCTAGAGCGCTTTCCGATCTGATGGAATCATCAGATCGACAAGAAATCGCTCCAGATTCAGAAGCGTGAGCATATCCTTGTCGTTCAGATCGGTTCGATCTGAACGGGTTATGCTCTAGCATGTCGTGTCTTGCCTGGCGGAATTGAACCCCCACCGCCCCGCCATCCCGGCGGAAAATTTCGTTGCCGGGGCCGGGAATGTCAGGGCGTCCCGCCGGGCAGGGTCGGGCCGTGCAATGTCCGCTCCGGCCACGGATTTCGCCCCTGCTCAAGCCACAAAAGCATGTCCCGCCAGAAGCTGTCGGCGAAGCGGGAATGGAACAGGGCGAAGTGGCCGATCTCGGCGAGGCCGAAATCGGCGGGCTGGAGTTCGACCTGGGTGCGCGGCGCGCCGGCATAATAGGCGAGGCTGCGGCCGATGGCGCGGGGTGTGCCGAGTTCGTCGTCCGAGACGCCGACAGCGAGGATCGGCGCGCGGACGGCGGCGAACCGCCCCAGGATGGCATCGCGCTCCGCAGCGGGATGGCTGAGTTCCATCCGCGCGCGGCGGAAGCTCCAGTCGTTGGCGACGCCGGCCGGCAGGTCTTCCAGCCAGCCGAGGCGGCGGCCGGGGAAATAGCCGCAGAGCGCGGTGACGAGCGGCATCGCCACATGCCATTTCAGCACGAGCCCGGCCCGCCGCGCCGCGGCGTAGTCCCGCCACCAGGCATATTGCGCCCCGACGGTCAGCATCCGGTCGATCCGCGGTGCGCTCGCCGAAAGCCCGGGCAGGAAGCCGCCGATGCTGTGGCCGACGACCATCACCGGCCGCCCCGCCGCCAGCTCGTCCGCGAACCGCAACGCGGCCTCGAAGTCCCGCGTGCCCCAGTCGTGCCAGCGATAGCCGCAGCCGCGCAGTCGCGCCGGGCGCGAAGCCCCGATGCCGCGATAATCGTAGGTCAGCGCCTCGAAGCCGTGGCCGGCGAGGAAGCGGGCATAGCGATGATAGTAGCGCGCCAGCACGCCGGTGGCCGGATTGACGACCACGACCGCCTTGGCCGGCCTGTCCCGCTCCCGCCAGCGGTGGCCGCCAAGCCGCACGCCATCGGCGCACGCGATCTCGACGGCTTCACCGTCCGTCATCGGCGCGGCGGCAGGCGCCACCGCGTCCGGTTCGCGGGCGTCAAGTCCGCCGACAGGAGAACTGTCGACAGGAGAACCCCCGAGAGAGGAGCCACCGACAGGAGATCCGCCGGAGAGGGGTTCGCCGGAAGCGGCGGCACGGCCTGGAGGCACGGTCATCGGCGGCATCCCTGCTTGATCGACGTTCGGCCGGTCCCCCCGGAACCGGCGGCCGGGTCGCTGACTGCCGCCGCCGGCACCGCTCCGGTTCGACGGGCCGGAGGTCGGCATCGAGTCCGATCGGCCAATTGTATCGATTGAACAGTCAAAATGCTGTTCAATTTTGGAGTCCGGACCGACACGCTGGTCGTCGCTTGTCCCCGTGTTGGCTTTCCTGCACCGGCCCCTCTGTGAGCTGCCTCGTCCGGTAAAGCGGGGCGATCGGCGGTGTCCTCGGCCGGATGCGGTCCGGTCGCGCGATGTCAGATTACGGTCTCCTCCGGATCGCGCATCAACCGCGCAATGATGTGCAATGCGCGCTCAAGATCGTCGCGATGATCGGGCGCCAGAGTGCAAAGACGAACACCGCCGGCCTTGTCTCCGCCGAGCGAGGTCGCGTCGGGCGGGGTGAGGCGAACGCGGTGCTCGCTGCACCGGCGGGCGAGCTTTTCCGCCGCCACCGCCGGCATCGGAAGCCAGAGATGCGGCGATCCTTCCGGCATCGGCACGTCCGCAAGCCGCAGCACCTTCCGGGCGAGGTCGATGCGGGCTTTGGCCTCCCGGCGCAGCGCCTCGGCGGCGATGGCATCGGCGCCGAGTTCGATCAGCGCGCATCCGAGCTCGACCGCGCTCGGCGGCGCGCCGAAGACGTCGGCCCGAAGCGCCCTAAGCAGGGGCGGAAGCCGGTCTTCCGGCGGCACCAGCACGCCGAGGCGCACGAGCGGCGTCAGGCATTTCGAGAGGCTGGTCAGGTAGTAGGTCCGATCCGGTGCGAGTGCCTTGTAGGTCACCGGTCCCGCCGTGGCATAAAGACCATAGACATCGTCCTCGACGATGAACGCATTATGTGCTTCACAGACCTTGATTAGCGCGAGACGTCTTGCTTCGCTGACTTCGAATCCGAGGGGATTCTGACAAACCGGCGTGGTATAAACCATGCGGCATCCGGTTTCCTTGAAAGCCCGATCGAGATCGTCGGGCATCATTCCCTCGGCGTCATGGTCGACGACCTCCCACCCGAGCCCGAGATGGACGGCGGCAGCGATGGCGCCGGAGAACGTCGCCGCCTCGCAGGCGATCGAGGGCGACAGCCCGGCGAGGTCGGCGAAGGCGAGGTGGATCGCCTGCTGCGCGCCGACGCAGAGCAGAAGGCCGTCGGCCTCAGCCTCAAGCCGCGTCCGCGACAGCCATCTGGCCACGATGGCGCGCTGCCCCTCCGTGCCCCTCAGGTCGTGCAGTCCGCCAGCCGGCAGCGTCAGCACCCTCCGCGCCGCCCGTTCGCTGGCCTGCAGAAACAGCGCCTCCTCGATCATCAGCGGCGGCACGTTGAGGGTCAGGTCGACAGGCACGCCCCACGATTTCCGCTCAAGCTCGCTGACGAACGTGCCCCGTCCGACCTCGCCGCGCACCAGCCCGCGCCGGGTGAGCATGTCCACTGCCCGCGTCACCGTGCCGATGGCGACGCCGGCTCCCTGCGCCAGCACGCGGTGGGACGGCAGCCGTTCCCCCGGCGCGAGCCGCCCGTCCGCGATCAGCGCAGCGAGTGCGTTCGCCAGCCGTTCATGAAGCGGGTCGTCGGTTTCGGCCAGTTGCAATTCGGGAACGGCGCGCGCCACGGAACCTCCAGATGCCTCGCTGGCGTCTTCGGAGACACCCGGCGCTGCAATGATGATCGGGTTGACGATTCCGGACAAGTCACCGCAAACTGTATCGAATGTCATTATAAAATGGCGATCCAATTCCGCGGAAGACGCCGCCGGGGTTGGCAGGGAGGCGGCACATGGAGATCGGCTTCATCGGCCTCGGCATCATGGGTCAGCCCATGGCGGCGAACCTCAAGCGCGCCGGCGTGCCGCTGGTGGTGTGGAACCGGACGCCTCAGCGGACCGCGCCGCTCGCCGCGGAGGGTGCGGCGGTGGCGGAAACGGCCGCCGCGCTGCTCGCACGGGTCGGGATCGCCTTCCTGATGCTGATGAACGGCGAGGCGATCGATGCTGCGCTCGGTCGCGGCACCGATGCGTTTGCCGCAAACGTCGCCGGCCGCACTCTCGTCAATATGGGCACGGTGCCGCCGGGCTATTCCATCGCGCTGGAACGCGACATCCTCGATGCGGGCGGCGCCTATCTGGAAGCCCCGGTTTCGGGATCGCGGGCGCCGGCCGAGGCGGGCCGGCTGATCGCCATGCTGGCTGGCAGCTCTCCGCGCAAGGAAGAGGTCGAGCGCCTGCTCGGCTACATGTGCACGCGGGTGGTGCCGTGCGGTCCTGTGCCATCGGCGCTGCGCATGAAGCTCGCCGTTAATCTCTACCTGCTCACGACGGTCGCCGGGTTCGTCGAAGCCTTTCATTTCGCAGACGGACTGGGGCTCGACCTTTCCCGTTTCGTCGAGGTGCTCGAAGCCGGCCCCATGGCGAGCGAGGTGTCGCGCATCAAGGGCCGTAAGCTTCTGGCAGGCGACTTCACCGCCCAGGCCGCCATCGGCGACGTGCTGAAGAACAGCGCCCTTGTCGCGGACGCCGCGCACGAGGCCGGTGTGGCCTCGCCGCTTCAGAATGCCTGCCTGTCGCTCTATCGCGAGACGCTCGATCTCGGCCATGGCGATTCCGACATGGTGGCGGTGCTCCATGCCTTCGCCGCCCGGACGGCGGCGATCCGGCGGGCGTCGGCGGGCGCCTGAGAGCGGCTGCCGGGGTGGCGCCACGGCCTGATACCGGACAGCCACCCCGCGACCGCACATTGTTGTGCGCAACAACTGTTGTATGATGCAACGAAATACATGGGAGGGGGCGCGTCGATGGGCGAGAATGTGGACGTACAGGCGATCCGCGATGCGTCGCGCCGGCTGGTGCGCGCGCTCGGCTTCATGCGGCCGACGCTCGCCGGCACGCGCTATCACGCCTCGGCGGTCCATGCGATCATCGAGATCGGCCGCGGCCGCGGCATCACGGCGGCCCACCTCGTCGCGCTGCTCGATCTCGACAAGTCGAGCGTGAGCCGCATGATCCGCAAGCTCATCGAGGCCGGCGAGGTCGCCGAGGCCGTGTCGGATCGCGACGCGCGCGCCAAGATTCTGACGCTGACGGCGAAAGGGCGCGCCACTCTGGCGGAGATCGACGACGTCGCCACGCGGCAGGTCGTGCGCGCCACGGGCCCGCTCGATGACCCGACGCGACGAGACATCTCTGCCGGCCTGGCCGCCTACGCGGAGGCTCTCGAGAACGAGCGGGCCGGTCGTGCCGCCGCCCAGGCGACGGTCGAGATCGGACGAGGCTACCGGCCGGGCCTCGTCGGCCGCTGCGCTGCCATGCACGCGGCCTATTATTCCCGCACGGCGCGCTTCGGTGCCGTGTTCGAGGCCAAGGTGGCTGCGGGGCTGGCAGAGTTCGTCACCCGCCTCGATCGCCCGCGCAATGCGATCTGGACCGCGATCCACGGCAGTGAGATCGTCGGCACCATCGCGATCGACGGCGAGGACCTCGGCCGCGACGCGGCGCACCTCAGGTGGTTCATCGTCGGCGACGGCCTGCGCGGTCACGGCATCGGACGCCGGCTGATCGGCGAGGCGGTCGCGTTTTGCGACAAGGCCGGCTTCGGCGAGACCGAACTCTGGACCTTTGCGGGGCTGGACGCCGCGCGCCATCTCTACGAATCCGCCGGCTTCGTGCTCGTCGAGGAGAGCCCGGGTAGCCAGTGGGGCACGGAGGTGCTGGAGCAGAGATATGTCCGCCCCAGGCCTTGAGGCGGTCGCGGCGTTGGGAACGGGGCGGACAGCGGGGTGTTGTGCCCATAAGGTTCGCTGCGCGATCCCGATACCGGACGGCGTTCCGGCCAGCGCCGATCCCGCTTGAGCCAGGTCATCGCGTCAGGAACACCGCATGGGCTACAGCACTTCCGGCGTCTGTCCGGCACGGCTTGCCGGCAAACGGATGATTTTTTCCGACTGAAAGTGCCCCCGCGGGACTGAATGACCGGCCGGACATGGGCAATCGCCGGGGGGCACCGGACAGATAGCGGGCGCGACATGGCTTCCGGACCACGACGGAGGATGCGGCGATGGCGGTGCAGATGAACCGGAAGACCCAGTTTCACCTCTGGTACTGGGTCGCCGCCTTCCTCGGCCTCATGGTTTTTCAGTACCTGTTCATGAGCGCGACGCAGGTTGCGCAGATTCCCTACAGCCAGTTCGACGCCGATCTCGCCCAGGGCAAGATCGCCGAGGTCTCGGTCTCCGAGCGCTTCATCCAGGGCAAGTTCAAGGAGCCGCAGGACGGCCGCTCCATGTTCATCACCACACGCGTTGAGCCGGATTTGGCGAAGAGCCTGCAGCAGCACGGCGTCGTCGTGACCGGCGAAGTCGAAAGCACTTTCCTGCGCGACCTGCTGTCGTGGGTGGTGCCGGTGGCGCTTTTCTTCGGCGTCTGGATGTTCATGCTGCGGCGCATGGGCGGCGGCCTCGGCGGCGGGCTGATGCAGATCGGCAAGTCCAAGGCCAAGGTCTACGTCCAGTCCGATACCGGCGTGACCTTCAAGGACGTGGCGGGCGTCGACGAGGCCAAGGACGAGCTGAAGGAGATCGTCGATTTCCTGAAGGACCCGGTCGGCTACGGCCGGCTCGGCGGGCGGATGCCGAAGGGGGTGCTTCTGGTCGGGCCGCCCGGCACCGGCAAGACGCTGCTGGCGCGCGCGGTCGCCGGCGAGGCCGGCGTGCCGTTCTTCTCGATCTCGGGCTCTGAGTTCGTGGAGATGTTCGTGGGCGTCGGCGCCGCCCGGGTGCGGGATCTGTTCGAGCAGGCCCGCGCCAAAGCGCCGGCCATCATCTTCATCGACGAACTCGATGCGCTCGGACGCGCCCGCGGCATCGGCCCCATGGCCGGCGGCCACGACGAGAAGGAACAGACGCTGAACCAGCTTCTGGTGGAACTCGACGGCTTCGATCCGTCGAGCGGTCTCGTGCTGCTCGCCGCCACCAACCGGCCCGAAATCCTCGATCCGGCGCTGCTGCGGGCAGGGCGCTTCGACCGGCAGGTCCTGGTCGACCGGCCGGACAAGGCGGGACGAATCCAGATCCTCGGCGTGCACCTGCGCAAGGCGAAACTCGCCCCCGACGTGGAGCCGGAGAAGATCGCGGCGCTGACGCCGGGCTTCACCGGCGCCGATCTCGCCAATCTCGTCAACGAGGCGACCCTGCTCGCCACCCGCCGCAAGGCGGATGCCGTGACGATGGAGGACTTCAACAACGCCATCGAGCGCATCGTCGCCGGTCTGGAAAAGCGCAACCGCCTGCTCAATCCCAAGGAGCGCCGGATCGTTGCCTATCACGAGATGGGCCACGCGCTGGTGGCGATGGCGCTACCGGGCGTCGACCCGGTCCACAAGGTCTCGATCATCCCGCGCGGCGTCGGCGCGCTCGGCTACACCATCCAGCGCCCGACCGAGGACCGCTTCCTGATGACGCGGGACGAACTGGAGAACAAGATGGCCGTGCTGATGGGCGGCCGGGCCGCGGAATGGATCGTGTTCGGCCATCTCTCCACCGGCGCGGCTGATGACCTCGTCAAGGTCACCGACATCGCGCGGGCCATCGTCACCAGATACGGCATGACCGAGAAGCTCGGCCACGTCGCGCTGGAAAAGGACCGCCGCTCGCTGCTCGCCACCGATCAGCCCTATTACGGACCGCAGGAGCACGACTATTCCGACGAGACCGCCGCCACGGTGGACGAGGAGGTGCGCCGCATCGTCGACGAGGCCTTTTCCCATGCCGCTTCCGTGCTGACGGAGCGGCGGGAGGCGCTGGAACAATCCGCGCGCCTGCTTCTCGAAAAGGAAACCATCGGCGAGGACGACCTTGCCGCCATCGCCCGCCGCACGGGCAGCGCGGATGCCGGACCTGCAAAGGCGGAAACGACGACCGGGGCCTGAAGACAGCGGCGGCCCGGCGTGCATCGGGGGCCATTGAACACGTCCCGACAGCAAGCCCAGCCATTTCAAGCTCCTGGGTGTCTGTCTGCAGCCGGGAGACGGAACACGGTGCGTGCGGGGATGCGTCCGGGCGCCGGGCGTGCGAAGGTCCGGACGACCAGCGCGGCAGCGCACCCGATTCAATGGCTCTTGCCTTGTCCCTTCCGCCCGGTTGCGAAGGCGGGGAGGGGAGGCTCTGGAGCAGCAAAGGGAAGACGGCCATGGGGCTTCTGATCGACGGCAAATGGCAGGACCGCTGGTACGAGACCAAGTCGACCGGAGGCCGGTTCGTGCGCTCCCAGAGTGCGTTCCGCAACTGGGTGACGGCCGACGGCTCGCCGGGGCCGACCGGCGAGGGCGGCTTCGAGGCCGAGCCGGGCCGTTATCATCTCTATGTCTCCTATGCCTGTCCGTGGGCGCACCGCACTCTGATCATGCGCGCGCTGAAGGGGCTTGAGGACATGATCTCGCTCTCGGTGGTGCACTGGCGGATGCTGGAGAACGGCTGGACCTTCGAGGATGGCCCGGGCGTCATACCCGATCCGATCCACAATGCCGCGTTCCTCTATCAGGTCTACGCGGCGGCGGATCCGGGCTATAGCGGCCGGGTGACGGTGCCTGTGCTTTGGGACAGGAAGCGGGCGACCATCGTCAACAACGAGTCGTCCGAGATCATCCGCATGTTCACCCGGGCGTTCGACGGCGTCGGTGCGAAGCCTGGCGACTATTATCCCGCCGCGCTTCGCGAGGAGATCGACGCGGTCAATGCGCGCGTCTACGACACCGTCAACAACGGGGTCTACAAGGCCGGTTTCGCCACCTCGCAGGATGCCTATGAGGAAGCGGTCAAGCCGCTGTTCGCCTCGCTCGACTGGCTGGAAGAGCGGTTGTCGTCAACGCGCTATCTGGTGGGCGGGCAACTGACGGAGGCCGATATCCGCCTGTTCACCACGCTGGTGCGGTTCGATGCGATCTATGTCGGCCACTTCAAGTGCAACCTGAAGCGCATCGTCGACTATCCGGTGCTGTCGGCCTATCTGCGCGACCTCTACCAGACACCAGGAATCGGCGAGACCTTCGTCCTCGAACACGCCAAGCGACACTATTACGAGAGCCACCGCACCATCAACCCGACCGGCATCGTGCCGCTCGGGCCGGAGCTCGACTTTTTCGCGCCCCACGGCCGCGGCTAGAGCGCTTTCCGATCTGATGGAATCATCAGATCGCCAAGAAATCGCTCCAGAGTCAAAAGCTTGAGCATATCCCGCTCAGACAGGCCGAACTCGATCTGAACGACAAGGATAGGCTCAAGCCATTGAATCCCGCGTGATTTCTCTCCGGCCGCATGGGCCTGTCCGATCGGAAAGGCCCACCCGGCCGGGCGGGATTGCGGCTTTACAACTCGGCGGCCACGGTCTCCACCGCACCCTTGGTGGCGGCAGCGACGATGTCGGCCTCCTCGCGGGTGAGGCAGAGCGGCGGAGCGAAGCCGAGGATATCGCCCTCCGGCATGCCGCGACCGAGCACGCCGCGCGCGGCAAGAGCCGCCGCGATCCGCGGCCCGACCTTGAGGGCCGGGTCGAAGAAGCGGCGCGTCTCGCGGTCGGCGACGAACTCCACCGCTGCCAGCATGCCCTCGCCGCGAATGTCGCCCACGATGGGGTGATCGCCCACCGCGGCGGTCAGCGCCCGGCGCAGATAGGCCCCGACATCGGCCGCGTTTTCCACGAGGCCCATGCGGTCGATCAGGTCGAGATTGGCAATGCCGGCCGCCGTGCAGATCGGGTGGGCGGAATAGGTCCAGCCATGGCCGATGGGCCCCATCGCGTCGGAGCCGTCCTCCAGCACCTTCCAAACCTTGTCGGACACGACGACGCCGGAAAGCGGCGCATAGGCCGAGGTCAGCCCTTTGGCGATCGTCATCAGATCGGGCCTGAGGCCATAGAATTCCGAGCCGAACATGGTGCCGAGGCGGCCGAAGCCGGTGATGACCTCGTCCACCACAAGCAGGATGTCGTACCGGGCGAGCACGGCCTGGATCTTGTCCCAGTAGCCCGCGGGCGGCGGCACGATGCCGCCCGTGCCGAGCACTGGTTCGCCGATGAAGGCGGCCACGGTCTCCGGCCCTTCCTCGAGGATGGTCTTCTCCAGCGACGCCGCGCAGAGATCGGAGAACGCCTCCTCGCTCATGGAAAGGTCGTCGCGGCGGAAATAGTAGGGCGCCATCGTATGCAGCACCGGCGCGCGCGGCAGGTCGAACGCCCTGTGGAAGCCCGGCAGGCCGGTCAGGCTGCCGGTCATCACGCCCGAGCCGTGATAGCCGCGATGGCGGGAGATGATCTTCTTCTTCTCCGGGCGGCCGAGCACGTTGTTGTAATACCAGATGAGCTTGATGTTGGTCTCGTTGGCATCCGAGCCCGACAGCCCGTAATAGACCCGCGACATGCCGGCGGGCGCCCGGTCGATGATCATCTTCGACAGCCGGATCGAGGGCTCGCTGCCGTGGCCGGCATAGGCGTGGTAGTAGGCGAGACTGTGGGCCTGCGCGGCGATCGCATCGGCGATCTCGGTGCGCCCGTAGCCGACATTGACGCAATAGAGCCCGCCGAAGGCATCGAGACTGCGCCGCCCCTCGCGGTCGACGATGTAGACGCCCTCGGCCCCGGTAACGATGCGGTTCGGCGTTTCCCCGCGCGCATGGCCGGCCATGTGCGTGGAGGGATGGAAGAAGTGATCGCGATCCCAGGCATCGAGTTCGTTGGAGCGGTCGGTCATCGTCGTGGTTCTCCGGATAGGGCGTCGCGCGCCGATGGCACGGCGCGGCGTCGGGAAGCGTGGCAGGGCGCCCGGGGTCAGTCCCGTGGTGTCAGTCCCGTCTCGATGCGGGTAGCGAGGCGTCACCCGAGGGATCGATGCGCAGACGGTCGCGCAGGCCGTCCCAGGCCTCGAAGCGGGCGCGGGTGTTCTCCCATTCGTCCTCGCTGATCTTCACCACCAGCGCCTCGATCAGGGCGAGCGGGCCGACCAGCGTGTCCCACGCCGTTCCAACGGCGATGGGCAGGGCGAAGATGCGCTGGGCCAGTTGCGCCACGGGCGAAAGCCACTGGTCGGTCACGACCACGATCTGGGGGCGGGCGGTGCGCGAGGCGGTTTCGGCGAAGCGCAGCAGGCTCGGCTGATAGCGGCGGAAATCGAACAGAACCACCACGTCGCGGCTGGTCATGGTCTGGATATAATCGGGCCACATCTCCGGGTCGGCCGGAATGTGATGCACGCCCTTGCGCACCAGCCGGAGATTGATGGCGAGGAAGCGGGCAAGGGAATCGCTGACCCGCCCGCCCATCACGTAGACCGCGCGTTTTGGATCCGCGATCAGGGCGCAGACCGCCTCGAAGGTCTCCTCCGGCACATCGGCCGCGGCCTGCTCCAGCCGGCTGCGCACGCGCTCGAAATAGGCCGGCAGGAAGCCCCGCCGCGCGCTGATATCCTGTGTTGCCCGCAGGTCGATCGGCGATCGCGCGCCTTCCTTCAACTCATCGATCAGGCGGCGCTGGAATTCCTGATAGCCGGCGCAGCCGAGCTTGGCGACGAAGCGCGTGATCGAGGGGGCGCTCACCTTGGCGCGCTCGGCCAGTTCCTGGATGGAGGCGAGGCCCCCGAACGGATAATCGGCCAGGACGACCGCGGAGATCTTCCGCTCGGCCGCCGTCATCTCCTCGGAGACGGACAAGATCTGGGCTTTTACCGTCATGGTCGACATGCACCGTCGGAGGGGCGCGACGGGTTCCTGCTACGGGAGCCTGCCGGCGAGATGCACCCAGAGAATGAAAATCGAAGATCATCGTCAACCTGAATCTTATCATTTGACATTTCATTTTCAGATGCGAGATCATTCCTCGATAACGGCAGGGCCGAGGGGACAACAGGTGCGTGAGACGTTGATGATGGCCTGCGTGGCCGATTTTTCCGGCCGGCTGCGCGGCAAGGGCATTCCCGTCGCCGGGCGTCACGAGCGCTTCGGGAAGGGCCTTGGCTGGACGCCCACCAACATCCAGATCACCTGTTTCGATACGATCTCCGACAGCCCGTTCGGCTCGTTCGGCGATGTCGTGATGAAGCCCGACGCGGAGACCGAGATCGACGTCGATCTCGGCGACGCGGTGCCGCGCGAGCACCTCGTGCTGTCCGACATCCATCAGGGTGATGGGACGGTCTGGCCGTTCTGCATCCGCTCCGCCTGCAAGGCCGCGCTGGCCGATCTGGAGGCCGAGGCCGGCCTGACGCTGTTCTCGACCTTCGAGCACGAATTCATGTTCAAGTCGGAGGCGGATGCGGGATTCGCCTATTCGCTGCGCGGCTTCCGCAAGCGCAAGGCGTTCGGCGAACTGTTCGTGGACGCTCTGGTGCAGGCCGGGATGAAGCCCGACACCTTCCTGCGCGAATATGGCGACCGGCAGTTCGAGATCACCGTGGATCCCGAAGCCGGCATCCGCTCGGCCGATCAGGCGGTGCTCCTGCGCGAACTCGCCCATGCCTGTGCCGATGCCATGGGCGAGGAGGTGACCTTCACGCCGCTCAGTGCGCCGGACGGCATCGGCAATGGCGTGCACATCCACCTGTCGTTCCGCGACCGCGAGGGCCGTCCGGCGACCTACGATCCCGCGATGCCGGCGAACATGACCGCCAAGGCCGGCGCGTTCGTGGCCGGCATCCTGAAATATCTCAACGAGTTCGTGGCGATCGCCGCCCCCAGCGCCATTTCCTACCGCCGCCTGACACCCCACCGCTGGAGCGCGGCCTACAACAATCTGGGCGACCGCGACCGCGAGGCCGCCGTGCGCATCTGCTCGCTCTCCGCGCAGACGGAGGAGGGCAAGGCGAAGCAGTTCAACGTTGAGTTCCGCCCAACGGATGCCGCCGCCAGCCCCTATTTCGCCATTGCCGCGCTGGTGCGCGCCGGGCTGCAGGGCATCCGCGAGGGCCTGTCGGTGCCGGAGCCGACGCGGGAGGACCTGAGCCTGCTCTCCGCAGAGGCCCTTGCCGGCCGCGGCATCGCGCGCCTGCCGGAAAGCCTCGGCGAGGCGCTCGACAATCTGGCGGCGAGCGAAACCGTGCGCGGCTGGTTCCCGCCCGGCCTGATCGACGTCTACGTCGCCCACAAGCGCGGCGAACTGGCCTCGCTGGAGGGCAAGACCGAGGACGAGATCTTCGCCGCCTACGCCCGCGCCTATTAGAGCGCGCTGTCCACCGCTCCGGCTGCGAAGACCGGCCGGAGCGGCCCTTCATCCAGGCCGCGCCTTGCGCCCCTACCACATCATGAAGGGTGCCACGGCCTCGTCGCTGACGCGGCCGGCGGCGACGTCCGCCAGCGCGCGGTCGACGATGGCCACGCCCTCCAGCGCCTCGGCCTCGGTCAGCGTCAGAGGCGGGGTGAATTCCAGCACGTTGCCCTTCAGGCCGACATAGCTGAAGGCGGCGCCCAGTTCGTAGCCGCGATAGATCACCTTCGCCGTGGTCGAGACGGGAACGGGCGCGCGGCTTTCACGGTCGGCGACGAGATCGACCCCGACGGCGAGGCCGCGGCCGCGCACGTCTCCGATGATCTCGTGGCGTTCCGCCAGTGCCCGCAATCCGTCGGAAAACACCTGCCCGACGCGCGCGGCGCGTTCCCATAGCCGTTCCCGCGCGACGGTCTCGACCACCGCCCGGCCCGCCGCCGTGGTGACGGGATTGCCGGCCGTGGTCTGGAGCGCGAAGGCCGGCGCGTGGTCCATGATTTCGCGCGGGCCGACCACCGCCGAAAGCGGCAGCCCGCCACCCAGCCCCTTGCCCAACACCACCATGTCCGGCGCGAGCCCCTCGTGCTCGAAGCAGTGCATCAGGCCGGAGCGGCCGAGACCGACCTTGACCTCGTCGACGACGATGCGGATGCCGTGGCGCCGGCAGCGGTCGGCGAGCGCCTTCAGGAAGCCGGGTGGCGGCACGATCAGGCCGCCGTCGGACATCAGCGGCTCGATGAACACAGCCGCCACCTGATGGGGCGGGCAGGTGGTCTCGAACTGGTAGTCCAGCATGTCCAGCACCGCGTCCGCCGTGAAGCGGGGCCGGAATGGTTCGGGATAGGGCAGCAGCACGAGGCCCGGCCGGGGGAGGGTGTGGGTCATGGCGGTGTGGCCGCTGACCGCCATCGAGCCCGAGAGATTGCCGTGGTAGGAGCCGATGAACGAGATGAAGCGCGACCGCCCCGTTGCGGCCTGAAGCACGCGAACCGCGCAGTCGTTGGCGTCCGAACCTGAATGGCCGAACCACACCTTGCGCGCGCCCTCGCCGGGCGTGACCGCAAGCAGCGTTTCCGCCAGCGAGACCGCGTTTTCGTTGGGATAGAGCAGGAGGCTGGCACCCGCCATGTCGCGTGTCGCCTCCGTCACCGCTTCGACGACGGCGGGATGGCCGTAGCCCAGCGACGCCGAGCCGGCGGAAGCTGACAGATCGAGAATCTCGCGGCCACCCTCCTCGATCAGGCGGCTGCCGCGTCCGCCGATCAGGCTGAGCGGCGAGAACCGCAGGCGGGCGATCTCGGCGATCGTGTCGGCGTCGCGCTCTCGCAGGGACCGGGTTTTCTGCACTGCCTCGCGGGACATGGCGGCCCTCCGTGAAAGGGGTGAACGCGGTCGGTAAGGCGCGGGACCGCTAGGGTTGCAGCGCCTCTGCCATGCGCGCGATCCATTCGGCGACACCGGCGTCGTCGGAGATCAGGTCATTGCGGATCTCGACGAGCACGGCTTCGTGGCCGCGATCCTCGCCATGGACGAGAATGGCGTAGTCCTCGTCTCGGCTGACGACATAGGGCTCATTGGGCGCGACGACGAGGCTGCCGTCGGCGGCGAGCCGCGCGAGGATCGTTTCGGCCAGTTCCCGCGAGCGCTCGAACAGCACGCCCGCGTGCCACGGCCGCGCCCGGCCGAGAAAGACCGGGTTGAACGAATGGATCGCCACGATCCGCGTCGCCCGTCCCTCCTCCTCGCGACGGTCTAGATCCGCGGCGAGCCGGTCGTGGAAGGGATGGAACATCCGCTCCGCCCGCAGCGCGCATTCTTGCCCCGAAAGCCCGATATTGCCGGGGATGTCGGTCGCCTCGGAGCGCACGGGAATGGAACTCGGCGCATCGAGCGGGCGGTTGAGGTCGATCAGAAGCCGCGAATAGCCGGCGAGATAGGCGACGGCGTCGATCTCCCGGGAAAGCCCCCGCGTCACCGCCGCCGCGCCGATGTCCCACGCGATATGGCGGACGAGATCGTCCGCGCCGAGGCCGAGGCCTCGATAGGAGGCCGGCATGTGCCGCGAGGCATGCTCGCAGACCAGCACGACGGGCGAGGCACCCGCGGGGTTCAGCACCTCAACGGCCGCCGGCCAATCGGTCGGGACGTCATGCACGGCGGGGTCGAGCATGACACCCGCCGTTTCGTCAGCCATGGTCATGCCGCCACCGTCGCGCGCTTCATCGCCTCAAACCGCTTCACCACCTCGTCGGTGTTGGTAATCCAGCAATAGCCGCCGAAGGCCTTCAGCGCATTGTCGTGGCGCTCGGGCGTCGGCGCGGCGCAGGCGTCGGCCACGCAGGTGACCATGAAGCCACGGTCCGCGCCGTCGCGCACCGCCATGTCCACGCACTGGTCGGTGACGATGCCGACCACCACGAGATAGCGGATGCCGAGATTGCGCAGGAGATAATCGAGATTGGTGGAGTTGAAGACGCCGGACGAGGTCTTCGGCAGCAGGATTTCGTCTCCAACCGGGGCAAGCTCGGGCACCGGCAACCCCTCGGGGGCGCTCTTCGGAATGTTGATCGGCGACAGCTTGTGGTCGAGCGAGCGGTCGCGGCCGTCTTCGGTCAGGCTCTGGATGATGGTGTGGATCACCTCCACGCCCGCCTCGCGCGCCGCCTTCAGAAGCCGCACCTGGTTCGGGATCGTCCGGGTCGCGGTCTCGCGGTAGAAATAGTGGTCGGGGCCGCGCTCGGGATGGCCGTGATCGAGGCCAGGCTCCAGCCAGATGCGCTGCATGTCGACCAGCAGCAGCGCGGTCTCGCCCGGCACATAGGGCGCATCGCGGCGTTCGTCGGATCGGCTCATTTCGCTCTCCTGCGCGATCAAGTCTGT
Source organism: Pseudoxanthobacter soli DSM 19599 (assembly GCF_900148505.1). Lineage (NCBI taxonomy): Bacteria > Pseudomonadati > Pseudomonadota > Alphaproteobacteria > Hyphomicrobiales > Segnochrobactraceae > Pseudoxanthobacter > Pseudoxanthobacter soli. The sequence continues at coordinate 29,401 of NZ_FRXO01000005.1, forward strand.
TCGGAAATGCCGGGGGCGCCGTCCCCGTCCAGGGTCACGGCGTTCTGGCGGCGCACCTGTTCGATGTCCTCGACGCGGCGGCGCAGGGCGGAATCCTCGGTCGCCAGCAACTGCGCCACCAGTGCCTCCACCTGGGCGACGGCCGGTACGAGGGTGTCATAGGGCGAGGCGGCCTCGATGGGCGCCACCATCACCACCTCGGCGCCCTCGGCGATGGGCGACAGCCAGGCATCCGTGAACAGCACGATGCGGGCGCCGCGCGCCGCCGCCTGCCGGGCGAACTGCACCACATCGGCCTGGTAGCGGCGATAGTCGAACACCACCAGCACATCGCGCTTGTCGAGATCCACCAGAAGATCGAAGGCTTCCGGCCCCAACCGGCCGAGATCGCGCACGCCGGGCCGGAACTGCACGAGATAGGCGGCGAGCATGCCGGCGACATGGCGGCTGAACCGGCCGCCCAGCACCACGACCTTGCCTTTCGCGTCGGCGATCAGGCGGATCGCCCGCTCGTAGTTCTGCGCGGGCACGAGGCCGACCGTATCGCCGACGACCGCGCCGATGGAGCCGAGATAGCTCTGCGCCACGCTCGCGTCTCCCGACGCCGGCCGCTTCGCCTCCATCATCAGGAGCGGCGAATGCAGCCGGGCCTCGACCTCCGCCAGAAGCTGCGACTGGAAATCGGGGAAGCCCTCAAACCCGAGCTTGACCACGAACCGCACCACCGTCGGGTCGCTGACGGCGGCCTTCTTGGCGAGGCTCGACACCGTGCCGAGGCCGGAAAGCGGATAATCCCCGAGCAGCGCCTGCACGATCTTGGCTTCCGATGGCGTCAGCGTCAGCCCGCTGTCCGTCAGCATGTCCCGGATCCGCATCGCCCGCCCTTCCACCAAGCCCCGCTCTTCTGCCATGGCATTTCGCCTCGCGTGGTTGTCCATCGAATTACAAAACTATCATCGAATGTCAAATCTGAAATAGAATTGACATTATGGTTCGCTGGCTTTCTACTGCACCGCACCACGGTACAGAATGGGACCGAGCGCATGGAAGCCGGCTTGCACAACAGGGCCGACAGAGGGCTGTCGAAGGCAATGGGCGGCGCGCTCGTGGATGCCGTCGCCATGGCGGTCCTGCTGGGGGTCATCGCGCTCGTGCTGACATCCGCGGGCGTCGCCTGGCAGCGCACCGGCGTTCAGGCCGCCATCATCCTGACGGCCGTGGTCTCGTTGCAGATCTTCTCCGGTAACACGGGCATCGTCTCGTTCGGGCACGCCGGGTTCGTCGGACTCGGTGCCTATGCGGTGGGGCTGCTCACCATGAGCGCATCGGTGCAGGCGAGCGCGCTGCGCAACCTGCCGGCCTTTCTCGCCGGCCACGAGATGTCGCTGCTGGCCGCTCTCGGCATCGTCGTGCTGCTCGGTATCGTCGTGGGGCTCGTGAGCGGCGCACCGCTGTTCCGCTTGTCGGGCTCCGGCGCGTCCATCGCCACGCTCGCGCTGCTCATCATCGTCTATACGCTGCTGGTCGCCTCGCGGGACATCACGCGGGGCAGTCAGCCGTTCTACGGCGTGCCGCGCGGCGTGGGACTTTGGACGGCGGTGCCGATCGCAGCTGCGGCGCTGGCCTTCGCGCGCATCTTCCGCGAGCTGCCGATCGGGCTCTCGGCGCGCGCGGCCGCCGACGACGAGCGCGGTGCGGCCGCCATCGGCGTCGACCGGCGGTTCACCGCGATGTTCACCTGGGCGGCGAGCATCGTGGTGGCGATGGTGGCCGGCGGCATGATGGCCCAGTTCCTGGGCGCCTTCTCCCCCAAGGACTTCTATTTCGAACTGGCGTTCACCACGCTGGCGATGCTGATCGTCGGCGGCATGACGTCCTCGCTCGGCGCGCTTTCGGGCGTTGTGGTGACCACGGTGGTGATCGAGTTCGTGCGCCGGATCGAAGGCGGCGGCGAGATCGGCGGGATCGTCATTCCCCACATCTTCGGCCTGACCGAGGCCGTGCTCGCGCTTTCCATGATCCTCATCATCTGGCGTCGCCCGGAAGGCCTTTGCGGCGGCCGCGAGCTCAACCTGCTGAAGCGCCTCGGGCTGTCCCGTCCGCCGGCCGTCGCCGCGGAGCCGCCGCCGCGCACGGAGCGCCTGACGATCCGCGCGGAGAAGCTGACCAAGCGCTATGCCGGCGTGGTCGCCGTGGACGAGGCGAGCGTCGAACTGCCGACCGACCGCATCACCGGCATCATCGGGCCGAACGGCGCGGGCAAGACCACCCTGATCAACATGCTGGCCGGCGCGGTGGAGCCGACCTCCGGCACGCTTGCCATCGCCGGCAAGCCGGTGACCCGCTTCGCCGCCAACCGCTTCGCCCGGGCCGGCCTCGGCCGTACCTTCCAGAACATCCGCATCTTCCCGCGCATGACGCTTCTGGAAAACGTGCTGGTCGCGGCGCGCCAGGTGGTGCCGGGGCTGGCCGCCGCGGAGCAGGCGGCGATGCGCGAGCTGGCGCGCGTCGGCCTCGCCCACCTCGCGGACCAGCCGGCGGCAAGCCTGCCCTACGGCCTGCGCCGGCGGCTCGAGGTCGCCCGCGCCCTGGCGCTCGATCCCGCCTTCCTCGTGCTCGACGAGCCGGCCGCCGGCATGAACCCGGTGGAGACCGAGGGACTGATGGCGATGCTGGCCGAGGTGCGGACGGAGCGCCGTCTCGGCATCGTGCTGATCGAGCACGACCTGAAGCTGGTGATGAAGCTCTGCGACCGCATCGTCGTTGTGGACCACGGCCGCGTCATCGCGGAGGGAACGCCGGCCGAGGTGCAGGCCAATCCCGACGTCATCGCCGCCTATCTCGGCAGCCGGACCGGTGCCCGGGTGCTCAAGCAGACGGAACAAGAAACCGGACCTTCAACGACAACAGGGGAATTTTCTCATGCCTGACCGCCGCTTCTCCGCCCGCCGGCTCGCCGGCGTCGTCTCCGCCGCCGCGCTCATGCTCGGCGTGGCCTCTCCCGCCTTCGCCGAGGACATCATCGTCGGCGTTGCCAGCGCGCAGACGGGCGGCCTCGCGCCGTTCGACCAGCCGTCGCTGGCCGGGCTCAAGATCGCCATCGACGAGATCAACGCCAAGGGCGGCTTCGACGGCAAGTTTCCGGTCAAGCTGATGATCAAGGACACCCGCTCGGACCTGGGCGCGACGGCCACCATCGCGCAGGAACTGGTCGATGCCGGCGCGAAGATCCTGATCACGCCGTGTGACGCCGATCCGTCCATCGCCGCGGGCCAGGTGACCCAGCCGCTCGGCATTCCCACGCTCACCTTCTGCGGCACCGCCCCGATCCTGACCGGCGCGGTCGGCGACGTGATGTTCGGCACCTATCCGGGCGACAACCTGCAGGCGACGGTGTTGGCCGACTACGCCTACGAGCAGGGCTTCCGCAAGGTCTACCTGCTGAAGTCGCCGGATTCGACCTACACCATGCGGCTGCCGGAATATTTCGGCGAAGTCTTCACCAAGAAGGGTGGCGCCATCGTCGGCGAGGGCACCTTCTCGATGAACCAGGCGGATTTCTCCGCCGAGGTCACCAAGATCAAGAATCTGGCCGACAAGCCCGACCTGATCATGACCGCCGGCTACGAGCCGGACTTCCCGGCCTTCGTGCAGCAGCTTCGCGCCGCCGGCGTGCAGACGCCCGTGTTCGGCGCGGATGCCATCGGCACCGGCACGATCCTCGGCCTCGGCAAGCTGGTGGACGGCACGGTCTATACCGCCGCCGGCTACGCCACCCCGGGCAGCAAGCTCGAGGCGTTCGAGGCCAAGTTCAAGAAGATCACCGGCCATGCCCCGGAATCGGCCTATGAGGCCAACGGCTACGATATCGGCCTGATCCTCGACACCGCTGTGACCAAGGCGGGGTCCGACGATCCGAAGGCGATCCGGGACGCGCTCGCCGGCATCGAGAAGCTGGAAGGCGTGACGGGCGAGATCACCTATGCCGGGACCGACCGGATGCCGCTGCGCTCGGTGGCGCTGGTGAAGTATGAGGACGGCAAGCGCGTGTTCATCGGCACGGTCGTGCCGGCCGCCTCCGAAGTTCCGGCACCCTGAGCCGATGCTTTCGGTCCGTTCGCTCCAGGTCCGCTACGGCGAGGTCGAGGCGGTCCGCCGCGTCGACCTCACAGTCGGCCACGGCGAGATCGTTGCTCTTGTCGGCGCCAACGGTGCCGGCAAGAGCACGACGCTTGCCGCCATTTCCGGCCTCGTACGCCCGGCGGGCGGCACGGTGACGTTCGAGGGCGAGGACGTGACGGGGCTCGCCCCGGAGCTGATCGCCCGGCGCGGCGTCGCGCTCACGCCGGAAGGCCGGCGGGTGTTCGCCAGCCTGACGACGGCCGAGAACCTGATGCTGGGCGGTGCGGTCCATCTCGGCCGCGCCGCGCTGAAGGAACGGGAAGCGGAGATGCTCGACCTGTTCCCCATTCTGCGGCGCTACTACCGCGTCAAGGCGGGCAATCTTTCCGGCGGCGAGCAGCAGATGCTGGCCATCGCCCGCTCGCTGATGTCGAAGCCGAAGCTTCTCCTGCTCGACGAACCCTCGCTTGGGCTCGCGCCGCAGATGATCGACAGGGTTTTCGATCTGATCGCCGACCTGCGCCGGAGCGGCCTCACGATCCTGCTCGTTGAGCAGAATGTGGCGCTGGCGCTGGAGATCGCCGACAGCGCCGTCGTCATCGCCAACGGTGATGTGGCGCTGTCCGGCTCGGCCGAAGACCTCGCAACCTCCGACCTTGTCCGGCAGGCCTATCTCGGCATCTGAGCCTGCGTGTCGCACCCTTGGCGGGCGCACTTCTTCGTGGGAGATCGAACGGCGATGTTGGTTCAACAGATCGTCAATGCCATCAGCCTCGGCGGCGTCTATGCCCTGCTCGCGCTCGGTCTCGCCATCGTGTTTTCCATCGTCGGCCTGATCAACTTCGCCCACGGCGAACTGATGACGATCGCCGGCTACAGCCTGCTCGGTGCGTTGCTGATGGGCGTGCCGCTGGCCGCCGCCGTGGTGGTGGCCGTGATATCGGCGGCGCTCGCGGCCGTGCTGATGGAGCAGATCGCCTTCAAGCCGATGCGCGGGGCGAGCGTCACCAGTCTGCTCATTACCTCGTTCGCGGTGTCGAACCTCCTGAAGGTTCTGTTCCAGAACGGCATTTCCGCCCGGCCGCAGCCGGTCGCGATGCCCTCGTGGATGACCGGGGCGTTCCAGTTCGGCGATGTCTCCATCGGTATCGGTCCGGTGCTGTCGATCACGGGCTCGGCGCTGGCGTTGGTGGCGCTGGAAGTGTTCCTGCGCCGCACGGTGATGGGAACCGCGATGCGCGCGGCGGCCGAGGACTTCAACGTGGTGCGGCTGATGGGCATTCCCGCCGGCCGCATCATCGCCGCCGCCTTCCTGTTGTCCGGCCTGCTGGCGGGCCTCGCCTCGCTCTTGTGGATCGCGCAGCGCGCGTCGGTCGATCCGCTGATGGGGTTCACGCCGGTGCTCAAGGCCTTCATCGCGACCGTTGTGGGCGGTCTCGGCAGCCTGCCGGGCGCGGTGGTCGGGGGCCTGCTGCTCGGCGCCATCGAGGTCGCGCTGCAATCCACGCTGCCGCCGGATATCGCGCCCTACCGCGATGCCATCGTGCTGTCGGGCGTGATCCTGGTGCTGCTGTTCCGGCCGGACGGCGTCATTCCGGCCGTGCGCGCCCAACGGAGCTGACGGAAGAGGAGCGGGAGGCGATGTATTCCAAGCCGGAGTTCGCGGCCCGCTCGCCCGCCGACGTTGCGGATGTGATCGCGGCCGCGCCGTTCGCCACGCTCGTCACCCACGGGCCGGAGGGCCTCGTCGCCACCCACCTCGTCATGCTGTTCGAGCCGGACCGGGGGCCGAACGGCACGCTCGTGTCACACCTTGCGCTCGACAATCCCCATGCCGCGCTGATCGCGGAGGGGAGGGAGACGCTCGCGATCTTCACCGGTCCGCACGGCTACGTGTCGTCGTCGTGGTATCCGGCCCTGCCGGTGCGCGACAGCGCGCCGACGTGGAACTATGCCGCCATCCATTGCCGCGGACGGCCGGTGCCGCTCGACGCGCGGCAAACCGCCCGCCACCTCGCGCAACTGGTGGAGCGCATGGAGCAAGGCCGCCCGGAGCGGTGGCGGATGGGCGAACTCGGCCCCGGCGGCCTGGAGCGGAGGCTGCCGCGCATCCTCGGCTTCGACCTTCCCGTCGAGCGGCTCGACGCCAAGTTCAAGATGGGACAGGACGAGCGCCTGCCCGACACCCGCGGGGCCATCGCCGCCCTGGAGAAGACCGATCCGCCCCTCGCGGCCATGATGACCCGTCACAACGCCGACCGCGACGAAGGCTGAGACGGCGGCGGCAGGCCATTGCTGCCGGGCCGCGGCCTGCCCCGGGCACCGCACGACTACCGCGGCGCCGCTTCGACGGCTGCCACCACAATTCCCCGCAAGCGCCCGCACGCCATTCCCGACCGGGCTTCGGAGGCAGAGGGCGGACGTTTGGCGACCGCTCCGGCTTCCGCCGATTGCCCCGTTGCTGGCCTTCCGGTTCCCTCCAATGTCCCAGATGTGGGACTGAAGCCCGACATTGGCGATACAATCCCGTTACCGATCCGCTTACTCATCATGGAAAGGCCGTCACAGAACGGCCGGTGAGGGGCGGGAGGCGGGGCATGGCACTGCGCCTCCATCCGGGAGGAAATGCCATGACGTCCTACCTTTTCAGGAACGTGGAGATCTGGGACGGCGAGCACGATGATCGCTATCCCGGTGAGGTGCTGGTTACGGGCAACCGCATCGCCATGGTCGCGCGCGGGCGGAACCAGATCGCCGCCGAGCAGGCAGCGGAGATCGTCGACGGCGGCGGCATGACGCTGATGCCGGGGCTCGTGGAAGGCCACTGCCATCTCTCGTTCGTGGGTCCGCGCCGCAATCAGGATCTCGGCGAGATCCCGCCGGAAGAGCATCTGCTCCGGACCTGCCGCAACGCCACCTTCATCCTCGATCACGGCTTCACCTCCTGCTACTCCGCCGCGTCGGCCAAGCTCAGGATCGATGTCGTCGTGCGGCAGGAGATCGAGGACGGCTATCTCGCCGGTCCGCGCTATCGCGCCGCTGGCCCCGAAATCACGGTGACGGGTGGCCTCGGCGACGAGCGCAAGCAGCACATCCACGCCGAAGGCTTCGGCATGATCGCCGACGGCGTCGACGAGGTGATGCGTGCCGTCCGGCTTTGCTGCCGCGAGGGCGTCGACAACGTGAAGCTCAACATTTCCGGCGACGAGTTCGTCGGACATGCCCGGGCCGAGGTCGTGTCGATGACGCAGGCCGAGGTCGATGCCGCGGTCGCGGTCGCCCATGACTGGGGCAAGCGCGTCGCCTGCCACAGCCGCGCGGCGGAATCGGTGAAGCGTGCGATCCGGGCCGGCGTCGATTGCATCTATCACTGCGACTTCGCGGACGAGGAAGCGCTCGACATGCTCGAAGCGGTGAAGGACCGGGTGATCGTCGGCCCTGCCTTCGGCCTCGTGCACAACTGCGTCTTCGAGGGCGACGTGGTCGGGCTTTCCAGGGCCGTCGTCGAAAGCATGGGCCTGCCACGCAAGCTCGAACACACAATCGCGACCTACCAGGAGATGCGCAAGCGCGGCATGAAGGTGGTGGTCGGCGGCGACTATGGCTTCACGGTCACCCCCATGGGCCAGAACGCCCGCGACATCGGCCACTTTGTGAAGTTCTTCGGCTATTCGCCAGCCGAGGCGCTGCGCTGCGCCACGGTCGTCGGCGGCGAACTCATGGGCCTGAAAGGCGAGCTCGGGGTGGTCAAGCAGGGCGCGCTCGCCGACCTTCTTCTCGTCGACGGCAATCCGCTCGAGGACCAGTCCGTGCTGGTCGGCCCGGCCCGCCTGGCCATGATCATGAAGGACGGCGGCATGCATCGCGATCCGCGGCGCTACGGCGCGCAGGACCGTTGCGCCGCCGCCGAATAGCGCCCATCCGAGGACCCGCCCGGCCGCATTCCGTCGGCCGCGACAATCCGCGATTCCCGTGGAGGCCCAGCCGTGTCCAAATCCGCCATCGCGCTCGAAATGCGCGACATCACCAAGTCGTTTCCCGGCGTTCGCGCACTCGAAGCGGTCAGCTTCGAGTGCGCGCATGGCGAAGTGCACGCCATCTGCGGCGAGAACGGCGCCGGAAAATCGACCCTGATCAAGGTGCTCGGCGGCATCTACCGGCCGGACGCCGGCGCGATCTTCGTCGAAGGAAAGCCGGCGGTGTTCTCGCACCCTGTCGAGGCGCGGCGGGCGGGCATCAGCATCATTCATCAGGAACTGAGCCTTCTGCCGCACAGGACTGTGGCGGAGAACATCTATCTCGGGCTGGAGCCGACGCGGCGCGGGCGGCTCGACAGGAAGGCGATGGCAGAGGGTGCGAGACGCCTTCTGGATCGCCTGGGCGCGTCGATCCACACCAATATCCGCGCCGGCGAACTCGCCATTGCCGAGCAGCAGACCGTCGAGATCGCGAAGGCCCTGGCCCTCGATGCCCGCATTCTGATCATGGACGAGCCCACCGCCGCGCTCGACGACGCCAATGCAAAGCGCCTGCTCGACCTGATCGCCCGGCTCAGGTCCGAAGGCGTCGCGATCGTCTACGTCTCCCACCGCATGCCCGAGATCGCTGCGATCGCCGACCGCGTGACCGTCATGAAGGACGGACGGAACGTCGAAACCGCGCCGATTGCCGACATGCCGACGGAGCGCATCGTGCGGCTGATGGTGGGGCGGGCCTTGTCCGATTATTATCCCGCGCGGCCGCAGACGCCGCCCGGCGCCGTGCTGCTGGAAGTCGCTGGCGGCGGCAATGCCGAGCTGACGGATATCGAGCTGCGCGTCCACGCCGGGGAGATCGTCGGCATCGCGGGCCTCGAGGGATCGGGCAAGGCGGCGCTGGCGCGGGCCATTTTCGGCGACGGACCCTTCACGCGCGGAGGGGTCCGGTTTCTCGGCGAGCCCGTCGACCTGCGCCATCCTCGTGCGGGCATCTCCGCCGGCATCGGCTATCTCTCCGACGACCGCAAGCGCGAGGGCTGCCTCATCCAGCAATCCCTGCGCGACAATCTCCTGCTGGTGCGCCGCGCCTTCGCAGGCGCTGCACGGGGGGCGTCCGCCGGCTCGCTCGCCGATGTCGGGGCGGACGAGATGATGCGCCGCCTCGACGTGCGCGCGGCTGATTTCGGCCAGGCGATCGGCGCGCTTTCCGGCGGAAACCAGCAGAAGGTGATCCTCGGCCGGTGGCTCGCGCGCGATCCGAGGCTACTGATCTTCTGCGAACCGACCCGCGGGATCGACGTCGCCGCCAAGGCGGCGATCTACCGGCTGATGCGGGACGTCGCCGCCCGCGGCCGCGGCGTCGTCATGGTCTCCTCGGACCTGCCCGAGGTGATCGGCGTTTCCGACCGCATTCTCGTTATGCATCAGGGCCACATCGCCGGCGAATGCTCTCCCGATGTGGGGGAGGAAGGCGTCATGGCGCTCGCCGTCGGCCATCTGCCTTCTCCGGCGCCCCTTTCCGGCGAAGGAGCCCGAGCATGACGATCGCGGATGCGGTTTCCACGTCCTCCCGATCCCGACGCGGCCTGCCGGTGCCGCTACTGCTCTTCCTCGCTTCGGCCGTGCTCTATGTCGGCGCGGCGGTCCAGGCGGGTCAGTTCAGCCAGCTCAATGCGGCCGGTTTTGTCGGTCTCGCGCAGCGAATGGTCGGTCTCGGCATTGTTGCCATCGGCCAGACCTTCGTCATCCTCGCCGGCTCGATCGATCTCTCGGTGGCGAACCTCATCTCCGTCGCGGCGGTGCTGGCCTCCTTCGTCATGCAGGGCGATCCGGCGATGATCGCGCCGGCCGTGGTGCTTGTCCTCGCCGTTGCGGCCGCGGTCGGCGCGCTCAACGGCGTCGTCGTCGCGAAACTGGGCGTCAATCCGCTGATCGCGACGCTCGGGGTGGGGCTGATCCTGCAGGGATTGCTGTCGGCGAGCTTCAACAATTTCGCCGGTTCCGTTCCGGAGGCGTTCCAGGGCTTTGCCTATGGCACAGTCGGCATCGTGCCCTGGTCCGTGCTCGGGCTGCTCCTTCTTGCGATCCTCGGCGCCTTCCTGCTCCGTTCCACGCGCTTCGGCGCCCATCTCTATGCGACGGGCGGTAATGTCGACGGTGCCCGGCTCGCCGGCATCCGCACCGACCGGGTCATTATCCTCGCGCACGTCATCTGCAGCCTGATGGCGGGCTTGACGGGACTGTATCTCGCCTCGCGGCTTCGCTCGGGCGCGCCCTGGGTCGGCCGCGACGGCGTTTACGATCTTGAATCGATTGCGGTCGTCGTCATCGGCGGCACGCTTCTCTCCGGCGGACGGGGCGGGATCTGGGGCACGCTCGCAGGCGTGCTTCTGTTCGCGACGCTCGACGCCGTCTTCAACATGCTCGGCGTTCCCGCTTTCCCGAAACAGGTGATGCGCGGCGCCATCGTGATCCTGGCGGTCGCGGCCTATGCGATCCGCAGCAAGGAGCCGGTGGCATGAGCGCGGCAGCGGCGAGCGAACCGGGCCGGAAGAGCGGCATGAACCTCATCAGGACGATCAACATCGCCGTCATCGTGTTCGTCGTTCTCTACGCGGCCATCGCGATCCTGCAGCCGAACTATCTCGAGCCAGGGGGCATCATGAACTTCCTGCGGCGGGCGACGCCGCTCGCCGTTCTCGCCTGCGGGCAGGTCTTCGTGCTGGTCTCGGGCGGGTTCGACCTGTCGATGGGCGCGCTCGTCACGCTGACGGTGATCGGCGGCTCGATGCTGACCGACAACGATCCGGCCAACACCGCCTGGGCGATCCTCGTTCTCTATGCGATCGGGCTGTGCGTCGGCCTCCTCAACGGGCTGGTCGTGACCGTGCTGCGCGTGCCCTCGATCATCGCGACGCTCGGCATGCTGCTGTCCCTGAACGGCGTTGCGATGATGTGGTCGGGCGGTTCGCCGCGCGGCTATCTCCCCGACAATTTCCGCTTCTTCGGCCGCTTCACGTTCCGGGACGTCCCGGTCGTCGGGTCGTTTCCGGTGACGGTGGTCGTGCTGGTCGCCGTCGCGCTCGTCGCGTGGTGGGGGCTTCAGAAGACCGTCTTCGGCAAGCGCATCTTCGCGATCGGCGACAATCCGCGGGCGGCGGCGCTCTCCGGTGTGCGGGTCGATGCCACCCGCATCGCGGCCTTCGTGATCTCGGCACTGGCGGCGGTCACCGGCGGCATCATTCTCGGCGGGTTCGCGGGCGTCTCCGTCGATGTCGGATCGGGGCTAGAGCTTCAGGCAATCGCGGCCTGCGTGATCGGTGGCGTTCAGCTGATGGGCGGGCGCGGCAGCGTCGTCGGCGCGGTGGCGGGTGCGTTCACGCTCTTCGCGCTGTTCACGCTGCTCAATCTGCTCGGCCTGCCGCAACCGCTCAAGGACACGGCGCAGGGCGTCATCCTGATTTCCGCCGTCGCCTCCGGTGCATGGCGCCGGCGCCGCGGCGGATGAACCGGACCGCAAGGTCCCAAATGCCGCGCAAAGCGGCTGTTGACGGGAGGAAGACCATGAGAAGACGTCTGCTCGGTATCGCGGCCGCGGTGTTGACGCTCGCCTTCGCGGGCGAAGCGTCGGCCCAGAATTTCGACGATCCGAAGGAATTCGAAGCCTCGAAGCAATTGCTCGAGATGAAGCCCGAGGGGCCGGCCGGCAAGCCGTGGGAACAGCATCTGGGCGGCAAGGAAGTCGATACCTCCCGGTACAAGAAGCCCGGTCCCTATCACATCTGCTTCTCGAACGCGGGCGTGAACAACCCCTGGCGCGTCGTCGGCTGGACCGACATGCAGGCCCAGGTGGAGATGATGAAGGGCGATATCGCCTCGTTCACCCATGCCGATGCCGAGGGCAAGGACGACAAGCAGATCTCCGACATCAACGCCTTCGTGTCGTCGGGCAAGTGCGACCTCCTGATCGTGTCGCCCAACACCACCGCCGCGCTGACGCCAGCCGTCGAGGCGGCCTGCAAGGCGTTGCCCGTCGTCGTCTTCGATCGCGGCGTTCTCACCGAATGCCCGGTGACGTTCGTCAATCCGATTGGCGGCTACGGCTGGGGCATCCAGACGGCGGACTTCATCGCCGGGAAGCTGCCGAAGGGTGGAAAGGTGCTGGCGCTCCGGATTCTGCCGGGCGTCGACGTGCTGGAGGCGCGCTGGTCGGCGGCGAACCGCATTTTCAAGGAAAAGGGCATCGACGTCGTCGGCGTCGAGTTCACCGACGGCGACAACGCCAAGACCAAGGCCATCGTCGAGGACTATATCAACCGCTTCGGCAAGATCGATGCGATCTGGATGGATGCCGGCGCGACCGCCGTCGCCGCCATCGAGGCCTTCGAGGACGCCGGCCAGCCCTATCCGATCATCACCGGCGAGGATCAGGAAGACTTTCTGGTGAAGTGGAAGAAGGAGGGCCTCACCGCCTTCGGCCCGACCTATCCGACCTATCAGTGGCGCTCGCCGGTCATCGCTGCCGTCAAGATCCTGAAGGGCGAGCCGGTCATCGGTCCGACCTGGAAATTGCCGCAGCCGGTGATCACTGAGGAGACGCTCGACAAATATGTGAACGAGAAGATGCCGCCGCTGCACTACGCCATGTGCGGCTGCGAAGACATGCCCGGCTATCCCGAGCGGTGGGGCGGCAAGCCGTAGACATCGTTCGCAACGAAAACGCGGGTAGCATCGACCGGGGCGCCGCAGGGCGCCCCGCTTTGATATCGGCCGGCTCAGACCGGGCCGTCACAGTCGGCGCGGAGCGAGGCGGCGAGTGCCGCCGCGACGCGATCGAGGCAGGCGGCCGCCGAGCGGACCTCGGCTTCGCCGGCATTGGGGCGAAGGGAGAGGCGAAGCGTCGCCGCGTAACTTCGGGCCGCGTAACCTTGGCTCACATGACTTCCGGCTGAACGGCCGATGTCCGTCGCGATCTGCCGCGGTGGCCGTCCGCCCTCGCGGTCCCACGGCGCGCGCCGCTCCGTCACGACGAAGGTCTTGTCACCATCGCAGAGGAGCAGCGCGACCGAGGCGTCGGTATCGTCGCGCAGCACGGGTATCAGGCTTTCGCAGGCCGCGGCCATTGCGCCGAGACCGAACCGGGCGAGCGCGAGCCGGGCGGCGGCGGGACCCGGCGCGAGGACGCCACCCGCATCGCGCTCGATGAGGCCGGCTGCATCGAGCTCAGCCGCGACGGCAAAGGCCGTCGAGCGGCTGAGGCCGGCCGCGCCTGCGAGTTCGGCGACGGTTTGCGGTCGGCCGTCGGCGAGGGCGACCAGAATCCGCGCCACGGCTGCGACGCCCGCCGTTTCGTCACGGGCCGGCATCGATGCGCCTTCCTCCGTCGACGGCGGCCGACCGGTTGTAGCGGTTGCCCTTGTAGTGAATCCTGAACGAGCGCGGATCGTAGGCCGGGCCGAGGCCGCTCGCGAGGATGAGGTCGTCCGGCAGATCCCATCGTACATGCTCGTCGGACCAGAGATCCGGCTTCACGGAGCGCGTCGCATGACCCCGGGTGACGACGATTTCCGTCGAGACGTCGACGCGGCGCGGCACGGCGCGGCCGCGCAGCACATCGATCAGCACCTCGATGGACCGCAGCCCCATCGCGGGCGGATAATCGACGGCGGCCTGCGCCACGCCGTGGCGGATGGCCAGCTTGTAGGCGAGATTGAGATCCCCGCCGGTGTGCGGGGGGATCGCGCCGGACCGCCCCGCCGCGACGAACGCCTTGAGCGACCCGACGGCCTGCAGACCGGAATCGCACCACACGCCGTCCGGCACTTCTGCGCCTGAAGCGAGGCGGGCTGCGACGATTTCGCGGCCACGCCGCTGCTGCCAGCCGGTCCAGCAGATATCGAGGACCCGGATGCTGGGATGGCGGGCGAAGACCGCCAGCGCGCCTTCCAGCCGGCGGTGGGCGGGATCGGCGCCGAGAAGCCCCGGCAGAAGCAGGACGGACCCACGGCCGTGCAGGCGCTCGGAAAGCCAGCGCGCGGTGATCTCGCCGATGGTGCGGTCGTCGCAGGTGACGAAGCTCGCATGGGGGAGGACATCGGGCCGGCCGCGATCGACGATGACGGTGGGCACGCCGCGACGCTCGGCTTCGGCGATCACCTCGGCCAGCTCCACGGACCGGGTGGCGCTCAGCACGAGCCCATCGATGCCCCTGGTAAGCAGGGCCTCGATGTCGCGGATCTGGCGGTCGGCGTCGAGGCCGGCATGCCGGACCGACAGCGCGGAGACAAGCGCCTCATGGCGCACGGCGCCATATTCGACGCTGTGAACGAGGGCCGTGCGCCAAGGGTGGTCGATCGAGGCGTTGGAAAAGCCGAGGCGGAATTTCGGCGTCCGCCGGAAGCGGCCGGTGTCGGAAAGGCGGATGCAGTCCGGGTTGCGGGCCAGCACGTAGCTCGCGCCGGGCGCCCGCGACAGGCGCTTGCGCCTTGGTGCCTGGTGCCGCTCGTCTTCCTGCCGCAGCATCGCCTCGCGCCGCTGGCCGAGCCTCAGCGCGGCGGGGCCGAGGGCGATCCAGCCGCGGCGCGAGAGATCCAGAAGCCCGTGATCGGCAAGCACACGGACGATGCGGTTGAGAGAAGAACGGGCGATCGCGAGATCGCGCGCCGCCTCCCCCGTCCGGATCGCCCCCTCGCGCGCTGCGAGCAGGCAGATGAGTTCGATCGCGACGGAGCGGCCGCGGCGGGTGCCTCCGGCCGGCGCCGGGGAGGTCTCATCGTCCGTCGCCGGTTCCTCCATGAGACCCACGCCTCCTTTCGCCTGCCTCAGTAGGACGGGAAGGCGGCGGGATTCTCAAGGGTTCTCCGGTGACATCTCGCCGAGGCCGATCCGGGGACGATGGTGGCGACAGCTTGGGTTTGCCGGCCGGATGGCGACCATCCGGCCGGAGCGAGTGCGGGAGCCGGCGATCAGCCGTTGGCGATGTACTGCGCGCCGTTGATGGTCAGCACCGAGCCGGTGATGAACGCGGCGGACTCCGAGGCGAGATAGGTGACGAGATCGGCCACTTCTTCCGGCTTGCCGAGGCGGCCGACCGGGATCGTGGCGATGATCGAGTCCAGGATCTGCGGCGGCACGGCGCGCACCATGTCGGTGTCGATATAGCCCGGGCAGATCGCGTTGACGGTGATGCCCTTCTTCGCGTTTTCCTGGGCGAGCGCCTTGGTGAAGCCGATGATGCCGGCCTTGGCGGCGGAATAGTTCGTCTGCCCGGCCTGGCCCTTCTGGCCGTTGATCGACGAGATATTGATGATGCGGCCGAAATTGCGGGCGCGCATGCCCTCGATCACCGGGCGGGTCATCGTGAACATGGAATCGAGATTGGTGCGGATGACGGCGCTCCACTGGTCGAACGTCATCTTGTGCAGGGTGGCGTCGCGGGTGATGCCCGCATTGTTGACGAGGATCTCGACGGGTCCGAGCTTCGCCTCGACATCGGCGATGCCGGCGGCGCATTCCTCGGGGTGGGCGACGTCCCACCGGAACACCGAGACGCCGTGTTCCTCGCTGAACTTGGTCGCGGCCTCGACGTGGCCGGCATAGGTCGACGCGACCGTGTAGCCCGCCTTCTTCAGTCCAACCGAGATCGCGGCGCCGATGCCCCGCGTGCCGCCGGTGACCAGCGCCACCTTACCCATTGCCTGTCTCCTTGATGTCGGGCGGTTTGCAGTCAGCCGCTGCTCCGCCGTTGCCTCGTTTGCCGCCGCCGGACGCCGCCGGCGGCAGATCGTCGCCCTGTGGAAGGTTTGCCGCGGGAGAACTCCCGCGGCGGGAAGGGAAGCCGGCCGTCGGGACCGCCGCGGGCGGCCCCGGCCTTTTCGCGGGCCGGTAAGGCCTCAGAGCGCTTCGACCGTCAGCGCAACGCCCATGCCGCCGCCGATGCAGAGGGTGGCGAGGCCCTTCTTCGCGCCGCGACGGTTGAGCTCGTGCAGCAGCGTCACCAGGATGCGGGCGCCGGAGGCACCGATCGGGTGACCGATGGCGATGGCGCCGCCATTGACGTTGACGATCTCCGGGTTCCAGCCGAGTTCCTTGTTGACCGCGCAGGCCTGCGCGGCGAAGGCCTCGTTGGCCTCGACGAGGTCGAGATCGTCGATCGACCAGCCCGCCTTGGCGAGCGCCTTGCGGGAAGCCGGGATCGGGCCGGTGCCCATCACCGCCGGGTCGACGCCGGCCGTGGCCCAGGACGCGATGCGCGCAAGCGGGGTGATGCCGCGGCGAACGGCCTCCGCCTCGGTCATCAGCACCACGGCGGCGGCGCCGTCATTGATGCCGGACGCGTTGGCGGCCGTGACCGAGCCGTCCTTGCTGAAGGCCGGGCGCAGCTTGGCTGCGGCCTCGAGGGTGGCGCCGGCGCGGATATATTCGTCGGTGTCGACGATCTTGTCGCCCTTGCGGTCCTTGATGGTGATGGGGACGATCTCGTCCTTGAAGCGGCCGGCGTCGCGGGCCGCTTCGGCCTTGTTCTGGGAGGCGACTGCGAAGGCGTCCTGCTGCTCGCGGGTGATCTGCCACTTGGTGGCGACGTTCTCCGCGGTCACGCCCATGTGGTAGCCGTTGAAGGCATCCCACAGGCCGTCCTTGATCATGGTGTCGATGAAGTTCATGTCGCCCATCTTGTGCCCGGCGCGCAGATAGGCGGCGTGGGTCGACAGGCTCATGTTCTCCTGGCCGCCGGCCACGACGATGTCCGCATCGCCGCCGGCGATCTGCTGCATGCCGAGCGCGACGGCGCGCAGACCCGAGCCGCACACCTGATTGAGGCCCCACGCGGTGGTGCCGATCGGCAGGCCGGCGCCGATCGAGGCCTGCCGGGCGGGGTTCTGGCCCTGGGCGGCCGTCAGAACCTGACCGAGGATGACCTCGTTGACCTCCTCCGGCGCCACCTTGGCGGCGGCCGTCACGGCCTTGATGACTTCGGCGCCGAGAACGTGGGCGGGCGTCGCCGCGAACGATCCGTTGAAGCTGCCGACCGCGGTGCGCTGCGCGCTGGCGATCACGATTGCCTGGCTCATGTCCCTGTCCTCATCCGCTTGTCCGGTCCGGGCGACCGGCGTCGTTTCAAGGCTGCTGCGAAGCCTGCCGGTCGGCGGGCCGTTTCCGTCCCGCGCGCCGTGCCGGTGCCCACGATGGCACTCTGCGGCTTCAGCTTCGCGACGCGCGTCTTCGTTCTCCCGATCGGCGCGAACCTCCTCCGGGTCTCACGGCAAGCCGTGCATCCCGGAGCGCAGCCGCACGCCGTTGCGGATCGATGTGAGCCGGGGCGATGGCGCAAGTCAACTCGGGTTTCAACCTTAGTGCGGTGCAGCGAGGTCGCGTGCAGCGCAACATGGGTGTTGCGATGCAAACGACGAAAGCGGTGGCATGGAAACGTGGAAGCTTTTATCGTCCCTTGGAAACCGGCTTTGCGCCGGACGAGACAGGGCGGGGCTAACGACCGACGATGGCAAAGACCAACGAGGCTACCATCATCAAGAAGTACGCCAACCGGCGGTTGTACAACACCGGAACGAGTACCTACGTCACCCTCGAAGATCTGGCCGAGATGGTGAAGAACGAAGAGGACTTCGTCGTGTTCGACGCCAAGTCCGGCGAGGAGATCACCCGCTCCGTGCTGACCCAGATCATCTTCGAGCAGGAGAACAAGGGCCAGAACCTGCTGCCGATTTCGTTCCTGCGCCAGCTCATCCGCTTCTACGGCGATTCGATGCAGAATCTGGTGCCGAGCTATCTCGACTTTTCGATCTCGTCGCTGTCGCGCGAGCAGGAGCGGTTCCGCAACCATCTGACGACCGCGTTCGGCTCCTCCGCCTTCGACGCGCTGGAGGATCAGGTCCGGCGCAACACCGAGATCTTCGAGCGGTCGATGCGGATGTTCCTTCCCTTCGGAACGACCGGAGAGCCGCAGCGTCCCGCCACGGAAGAGACCAAGGCCGCCGCGCCGGTCAACGAACTGGAGGAAATGAAGCGCCAGCTCGCCGACATGCAGCGCAAGATCGAGTCGATCGCCGTGCCGAAGAAGGGCGAGACCGACTGAAACGGACGCTGCCGGCCGGTTGCCTGCCCGCCATGCGTCCCGCAGGGGCGCGTGCGGGCGGCGCCTCGCTGCCGCGCTTCGCACCACGCGCGCCGTCCCTGCGGCTTGCGCGCAAGCCACCACCCCCGGGCGCACCTGCCCGGACCGGAGATAAATCGTGACCGACCTGACGCTGGCGCTCGCGCGCAAGATCATCGACGAGGGCTTCGTGAAGTCCGCGGAACTGGGGCTGAAGCCGCTCGCCATCGCGGTGCTCGATGCCGCCGGCCAGCTCAAGGCGTTCGCCCGGCAGGACGCGCCGGCCCTGCTGCGGGCCGACATCGCCATCGGTAAGGCTTACGGGGCGCTCGCCGTCGGGCTCGGCTCCCGCGCGCTGAACCGCATGGCGATCGAACGTCCGCATTTCGTCCAGGGCCTCGAGAGCATCTCGGGGGGCAAGATCGTGCCGGTGATCGGCGGCGTTCTGATCAAGACGGCGGAGGAACGCATCGTCGGTGCGGTCGGCGTCTCCGGCGACCTGTCGGAGAACGACGAGGCGGTCGCCATCGCCGGCATCGAGGCCGCCGGCCTCTCCGCCGATCCGGGGATGTGACGCCTGCGCCGAACCGCAGACCTTCCATCGGATGCCGCCCGCGCATCCCGTCAACACGGACACGCCCATCATGCTCTACGCCGCCGTCTGCATCGACAAGCCGAACGCGCTCGACCTGCGCATGGCCACCCGGCCGGTCCATCTGAAGTGGATCGAGGCCAACCTGTCGACGATCCGCACCGCCGGCCCGCTGCTCGATCCCAAGGGCGAGAACCCGATCGGCTCGCTGTTCGTGGTGGAGGCGGAGAGTCTGGAGGCGGCGCGCACCTTCATGGCGGAGGATCCCTACAATGGCGCCGGCCTGTTCGCCTCGGTCGATGTGCGGCCCTGGCGGATGACGTTCGGCACGTTCGGCTGAGCGGGGCGCGACTTCGATGCCGCACTGGCTCTACAAGTCCGAGCCGTTCAAGTGGTCGTGGGATGCCCAGGTGGCGGCCGGCGAGAAGGGCACCCACTGGGACGGCGTGCGCAACCACTCCGCCAAGCTCAACCTTCTCGCCATGCGCCTCGGCGACCGCGGCTTCTTCTACCACTCCAACGAGGGCAAGGAGATCGTGGGCATCGTCGAGGTGATCCGCGAGGCCTATCCCGATCCGTCCGATCCGGCGGGCAAGTTCGTGATGGTGGACCTGAAGGCGGTCGAGCCGCTGCCGCGCCCGGTCACGCTCGCCGAGATCAAGGAGGAGCCGGCCCTGAAGGACATGGCGCTCCTGAAATATTCCCGGCTTTCGGTTCAGCCGGTCACGGACGAGGAATGGGCGTTCGTGCTGCGCATGGCCGGGAAAGCGGCGGCGTGAGCGCGCCGCTGGAAGACCCGGTCGCCTTCATCCGCGCCAACACGCTGCTGGCGCCGTCGTCCCTCGTGCCGGAGGTGCGGCTTCATCTCGCCGACGAGGCCATCGAGCTTTGGCGGCGAACCGAGGACGTGCTCGGCGAGAGCGACCTGCCGCCGCCCTACTGGGCTTTCGCCTGGGCAGGCGGGCAGGCGCTCGCCCGTCACGTGCTCGACCATCCGGACCTGGTGGCCGGCCGGCGGGTGCTCGACTTCGCCTCCGGTTCGGGCATCGTGGCGATCGCCGCCTTGAAGGCGGGGGCCGCCTCCGTCGTCGCCACCGAGATCGACGCCTTCGCGCGCGCAGCGATCCTCCTCAACGCGCAGGCGAACGGCGTGGAGGCCGATCTTGCTGTGTCGGGCGAGGATGCGACCGCGGGCGAGGCCGGCCGCTTCGACGTGGTGCTGGCGGGCGACGTGTTCTACGAGAAGCCGATGGCGACGCGTGTCGGCGGCTGGCTCGTGCGCGAATGCGCCGCTGGAACCGCGGTTCTCGTCGGTGATCCCGGCCGGTCCTACCTGCCGAAGGCCGAGCTCGATCCGGTCGCGGAGTACCGCGTCCCCGTGCCGCGGGCCATCGAGGACAGCGACCTCAAGCACACCCGCATCTGGCGGTTCCGCTCCTGATGCGCTGCGGCGCATCCGGCTGCGACGAAAGACGTTGAGACGAAAGACCTAGCCCTCACGATGCGCCACAATATGGACGGCCGCACCCCCCGCGCCTTATAATTCGCCCAAGCATAACAATCGTACGATGCGGGTCGCCGGCCGGCTTCAAGCCGATGTCCTCCTGGCAAGACCGCGCACACGGAGGATTCCATGTACGAACCAGTCATCGCCGTTCCCCCGTCCTTCGCGGCTTCCGCTCTTGTGGACGAGGCCGGCTATCGCGCCATGTACGAGCGCTCGATCGCCGATCCCGAGGGCTTCTGGGGTGAGCATGGCCGGCGGATCGACTGGATCAAGCCCTACACCACCGTGAAGAACACCAGCTACGGCCATCCCGACGTGTCGATCCGCTGGTACGAGGACGGCACACTGAACGTCTCGGCAAACTGCGTCGACCGGCATGCGGCCACCCGGCCCGACCAGGTGGCGATCATCTGGGAGGGCGACGATCCGGGCGAGCAGCGGCTCATCACCTATCGCGAGCTGAAGGACGAAGTCTGCCGCTTCGCCAACGTGCTGAAGGCGCACGGCGTGAAGCGCGGCGACCGCGTCACGCTCTACCTGCCGATGATCCCCGAGGCGGCGTTCGCCATGCTCGCCTGCGCGCGCATCGGCGCGGTGCATTCGGTCGTGTTCGGCGGCTTCTCGCCGGATGCGCTCGCCGGCCGCATTGAGGACTGCGCCTCGACGGTCGTCATCACTGCCGACGAGGGCCTGCGCGGCGGCAAGCGCGTGCCGCTCAAGGCCAACGTGGACGCCGCCATCTCCCGTATCTCGGAGGATCATTTCGCCCCGGTCGAGACCGTGATCGTGGTGCGCCGCACCGGCGGCAACGTGGCGATGACCCCCGGCCGTGACGTCTGGTACGACGAGGAAGCCGCCAGGGTGCCGGCTGTTTGCGGGCCGGAGGAGATGAACGCGGAGGACCCGCTGTTCATCCTCTATACGTCGGGCTCCACCGGCAAGCCGAAGGGCGTGCTGCACACCTCCGGCGGCTATCTCGTCTATGCGTCGATGACGCACCAGTACGTGTTCGACTACAAGCCCGGCGACATCTACTGGTGCACGGCTGATGTCGGCTGGGTGACCGGCCACTCCTACATCGTCTATGGTCCGCTCGCGAACGGCGCCACTACGCTGATGTTCGAGGGCGTGCCGACGTGGCCGACCAATGCCCGGCTGTGGCAGGTGGTCGACAAGCACAAGGTCACGATCTTCTACACCGCGCCGACCGCCATTCGCGCGCTGATGGGCGCCGGCGACGAGCCGGTGAAGAGCGCGTCGCGGGCGAGCCTGCGCCTGCTCGGTTCGGTCGGCGAGCCGATCAATCCGGAAGCGTGGCTGTGGTATTATCACACCGTCGGCGACAACCGCTGCCCGATCGTCGACACCTGGTGGCAGACCGAGACCGGCGGCATCCTGATCACGCCGCTGCCGGGTGCGACGGCGCTGAAGCCGGGCTCCGCGACGCTGCCGTTCTTCGGCGTGCGTCCGGCGCTGGTCGACAACGAGGGCAACACGCTGGAAGGCGCGGCGGAAGGCAACCTCGTGCTGCTCGATTCCTGGCCCGGCCAGATGCGCACGGTGTTCGGCGATCACCAGCGCTTCGTCGAGACCTATTTCTCCACCTACAAGGGCACCTATTTCACCGGCGACGGCTGCCGGCGCGACGCGGACGGCTATTACTGGATCACCGGGCGGGTCGACGACGTGCTGAACGTCTCTGGCCACCGCATGGGCACCGCCGAGATCGAATCGGCGCTCGTTGCCCATCCGGCGGTGTCGGAGGCGGCGGTGGTCGGCTATCCCCACGACATCAAGGGGCAGGGCATCTATGCCTATGTCACGCTGATGCAGGGCGAACAGCCGACCGACGACCTGCGCCGCGCGCTGGTGCATTGGGTGCGCAAGGAAATCGGCCCGATCGCGACGCCCGACCTGATCCAGTTCGCGCCGGGCCTGCCCAAGACGCGCTCCGGCAAGATCATGCGCCGCATCCTGCGCAAGATCGCCGAGGATCATTACGAGGCGCTCGGCGATATCTCGACGCTCGCCGATCCCAGCGTGGTGGCGGACCTCATCGAGAACCGGATGAACCGCCGCGTCGCCGTCGCCTGACGGCTGACAGCGTGAGACGCAAACGGCCGGAAGCGGGACACCGCTTCCGGCCGTTCGTGCTTTCAGGCCTTGGGCCGCGATTAGCGGTAGCGCAGGTTCTCGCGCGAGAGCTGGTCGAGACGGGTGATGCCCATCAGGCGCATGTCGCGCTCGATCTCGGTGCGCAGGTTGCCGAGCGCCTTCTCCACGCCCGCCTGCCCGCCGGCGGCGAGCGCATAAAGATAGAGATGGCCGCCGGAGCAGGCGGTCGCCCCCGCCGACATCGCCTTGAGCACATGGGTGCCGCGGCGGATGCCGCCGTCGCAGATGATCTCGATCTGGCCGCCGACCGCATCGGCGATCTCGGCGATCTGGTCGAACGGCGCGCGCGAGCCGTCGAGCTGGCGGCCGGCGTGGTTGGAGATCATGATCGCGTTGGCGCCGATATCGACCGCGCGCTTGGCGTCGGCGACGCTCATGATGCCCTTGAGGCAGAAGTGGCCGCCCCAGCGCTTGCGGACTTCCTCGGCATCCGACCAGTTCATCGACGGGTCGAGCATCTTGGTGAAGTACTCGCCGATGGAGATCGCCATGTTGGTACCTTCGCTCACATGGCCTTCGAGCTGGGGCAGGCTGAACTTCTCCCGGAAGAGGTAGTTGAAGGTCCACGACGGCCGCATGGCGAAGCTCATGAGGCTGCGCAGGGTCAGCTTCGGCGGCGAGGTGAAGCCGGTCATCAGGTCGCGTTCGCGGTTGCCGCCGGTGATGGAATCGACGGTGAGCGTGATGGAATCGAACTTCGCCGCCTTGCAGCGCTCCACCATGCTCCAGGTCAGTCCGCGGTCCTTGTGGAAATAGAGCTGGAACATCTTCGGCGAGGAGATCGCGTGCCCGATCTCCTCGATGCTGACGGTGCCGAGGGAGGAAACCGCGAACAGCGTGCCGAACTTCTCCGCGGCGCGGGCGACCGCGCGCTCGCCGTCATAGTGGAACAGGCGCTGGAGCGCGGTCGGGGAGCAGAACACGGGCATCGCCAGCTTGCAGCCCATGACCGAGACCGACATGTCCACCTTCTCGACGCCGGTGAGCACGCTCGGCACCAGATCGCAGGTCGAGAACGCCTCGGTGTTGCGACGATAGCTGGTCTCGTCCTCGGCGGCGCCATCAATGTAATGGAAGATCGGCGACGGCAGACGCCGCTTCGCAAGCACCCTGAAGTCGCCGACGTTTCGGCAGCGATCGATTCCGTCGAACAGGCCAGGATACATAAAGGTCGCCTTCGTCAGATGCAGTGTGCGCCGGTGACGGGCACCGGAACGCCGTTGCGGTTCACGGAAACCGGAAGCGCGGCAGAGCCGATTCGAACGCTCCCGTCCCGGTCGGACGTGTCGGCAGACCGGGACGCCCCGAAGCCGGCCGTGGGCGGCGCCGGCACGGCCGAATCGGCCCCGGGACGTTGCGCGCAATATACGACTGTTGGGCGTGCGATCCCAAGCCCGGCCGCGTTGCCGGCGGGCAATTCCGTCACGCGGCCGCCCGTACTCAGCCCGGGTTCGAACCCGCCGTATCGGCGGCGCCGACATCGCTGCCGGCGCACCATCCGCCGCGGGCGGCCCCGGCATAAGCGCGGGCAAGGCCGGTGCCGAGAAGGTGGTGGTCGAGCGGGCCTGCTTCCGGCGAGGCGACGTCGGCGAGGATACGTCCGCCATATTTGTCGGCTTCGATCGCGCTCAGCGTGACGGTCCCGGCCTCCACGGCCGCCGCCAGGGCGCCGCGGGCGGCCAGGGCCTGCTGCCGCTCGGCCGCGCAGCGTCCGTGCAGTTCCGGCGCGTCGATGCCTCGGATGCGGACCAGAACGGACACATCCTGCCCGAGCCAGATGTGGGCGCGGACCGCGAGCGTGTCGCCGTCGATGACGCGCTCCACCCGCGCCTCCACCGGCCCGGCGATCCGCTCCGCGGCCTGCAGGCACGACGGCACGAACACCGCGCCCCAGAGGAGCGCGGCGGCCTTGGCCATGCGAAGGCGGGATACGCGGGACATGCTTCCGTCCGTCAACGACTGAACGGTCGCAGTATAAGAAAAAATTCCTCATCACGACAGGAATTTTTTCTTAACGCCCGGTTTCAGGCGGAGTCGTTCAGCGACCCCGTCCGTCGCTCAGTGGCGGAAGTGGCGGACGCCGGTGAAGATCATGGCGAGGCCGGCCTCGTCGGCAGCGGCGATCACCTCGGCGTCGCGCATGGAGCCGCCGGGCTGGATCACGGCGGTCGCGCCGGCATCGACGGCGGCGAGAAGACCGTCCGCGAACGGGAAGAACGCGTCGGAGGCGACCACCGAGCCGATGGTCGGCGACCCGTCGAGGCCGGCGGCCTTGGCGGCATCGGCGGCCTTCCAGGCGGCGATGCGGGCCGAGTCGACCCGGCTCATCTGGCCGGCGCCGATGCCGACCGTGGCGCCGTTCTTCGCATAGACGATGGCGTTCGACTTGACGTGCTTGACCACCTTCCAGGCGAACTTCAGGTCGGCGAGTTCGGCCGCCGTCGGGGCGCGCTTGGTGACGACCTTGAGGTCGAGGTCGTCGATCACCGCGTTGTCGCGGCCCTGCACCAGAAGGCCTCCGGCAAGCGACTTCACCGTGAGGCCCTGCTCGCGGGGATCCGGCAGCGAGCCGGCAATGAGCAGGCGCAGATTCTTCTTGGCGCCGACGATGGCGATCGCCTCGTCCGTCGCGGCGGGGGCGATGATCACCTCGGTGAAGACCTCGACGATCCTGGCGGCCGCCTCGGCATCGAGAGTGGAGTTCAGCGCCACGATGCCGCCAAAGGCCGAGACCGGGTCGCAGGCGAGGGCACGGTGATAGGCCTCGAGAATGCTGCCGCCCTGGCCGACGCCGCACGGGTTGGCATGCTTGATGATGGCGACGGCCGCGCCCGCGGCCGGCGGGAACTCCGCAACAAGTTCATAGGCGGCGTCGGTGTCGTTGAGATTGTTGTAGGACAGCGCCTTGCCCTGCACCTGGCGGGCGGTGGCGACACCGGCGCGCGACGGCGCCGAGCGGTAGAACGCGGCCGGCTGGTGCGGGTTCTCGCCGTAGCGCATCGCCTGGACGAGTTCGCCGCCGAACGCGCGCCACTTCGGCGTCTCCGGTTCGGCCGCCGGGTTCGCGGCCAGCGCCTCGGCGGCGACGACGTCCGTCATCCAGCGCGAGATCGCGGCATCGTAGGCGGCGGTGCGGGAGAACGCCTTGGCGGCGAGCCGGCGGCGGAAGGCGGCCGTCGTCGCACCATCATGGGCGCCGATTTCCGCCAGCACGCCGGCATAGTCGGCCGGGTCGACCACGATGCTGGCATAGGCATGGTTCTTGGCGGAGGCGCGGATCATCGCGGGCCCGCCGATGTCGATGGTCTCGATCACCGCCTGGCCGACCGCGCCGGAGGCGACCGTCTTCTCGAACGGATAGAGGTCGATCACCACGAGGTCGAAGGTGGGGATGCCGTGGGCGGCGAGCGCCGCGGCATGTTCGGGATCGTCACGCACCGCCAGCAGGCCGCCATGGACCTTCGGATGCAGCGTCTTGACCCGGCCGTCCATGATCTCCGGGAAGCCGGTGATCACGGAGACGTCGATGACCGGAACGCCGGCATCGGCGATCGCCTTGCGGGTGCCGCCGGTGGAGACGAGCTCGACGCCCTGAGCCGCGAGCGCGGCGGCGAACTCCACCACGCCCGTCTTGTCGGAAACCGAGATCAGGGCGCGCTTGAGAGCGACGCGATCGGGCGTGGCGATCTCTTTGACGGTGACGGACATCGCAGCAGGGCTCCGTGGGATTGAAGTCGCGCGCGGGTTAGCACGAATCGATGCCGCCCGAAACCTCGGCGGCCGGCGGGCTGGCATGTCGCTGCGGTGCAGGTGCGGGCGGGCTGCGACGGCAGCCGGATCAGAACAGCCGGGGCGCCTCGGACGGTGGAGCGCGGCGCGCGGCGCTGCGGCCGGCGGCCTGGCGGTCGAACCGCCAGGCGACGTCGGGGTTCGCATCGACGCGGCCGTGCAGCACGATCTGTTCTGTGCGGCGCACGCCCTGAAGGCCGGCGAGGAAAATCGATTCCTCCAGCGCGATCTCGGCGCCGTTGGCGGTGAACTGCCAGGCCTCGCCGTCCGGGCAGACGATCAGCACCGAGCTGCCGCCGGCGGCGCGGCTGGCGCGCACCGAGGGGTGAAGGTGGAAGCGGATGGCGTAGCGTTCCGCCATCGCGGCGCTGCCCTCGGCCGGCTGCAGCCGGTCAATGCCGTTCAGCCGCCTGCCGTCGGCGGTCAGGGCGATAGCGCGTTCGTGGATCACGCCGAAGCGGCCCTGGTAGCCGTCGTGAGCGGCGGTGAGCACGACGTGGTCGGGCGTGTCCTCGCGGTGGACCTCGATCGGGCCGGGACCTTCGAGGATGAGGGGGCCCAGCCAGCGCTCCAGCCGGCCGCTCAGGAAGCGCACCGAGGAGGCGTCGTCGACGACGAGGGTCGAGTGCGCCGCGGTGGACCGGGCGGCGGTGCGCCACTCCCCGCGGTTCGACGCCGGGGCGCCGCAATTGACGACGATGAGGTTCTGCCCGGACGAGAACTCGAACGAAAGCGCACCGGCATGGGCGCTGGCGCTGACGGCGGCCGGCGGTGGCGCGCCGGTGTCCATGATTACCACCGCCTGGCCACCCTCCACCCGCTGGTAGCCGGAGTGGCTCGCGTTCGCCGGGGCAGTGCCGAAGCTGTCGTCGTGGGCCATCACGGTGGCGACGAGCCCGCGGGGGGTGACGCCGACGCCGTTGAAGCGGGCGAAGCTGCCGTCGCCGTGCCGGAAGAAGCGGATCATCGGCATCATCCGGTCGATGGTGCCCATGAGCGTCGGCGAAGGGGAGACGCCGCGGGCCGAGATCGCCTGCCGGATCGGCAGGATCTCGATCAGCGCGTCGAGGATCGCGGCTGGATTACGGGAGACGTGGCCGCCGTCCGGCAGGAACTGCCGTTCGAGTTCGAGGTCGAGCACCCGGAGCGCGCTGCGGACATGGCGCTCCTGGCCGGAGATCGAGACGGCGGCGGCGACGAGCGCGGCGGCGGCCTGAAGCCGGGGCAGGCCGTCCTGCACGTCCGAGAAACTGTGGCGAAGGAAGCGCACCTGCCGCGCGAGCGAGCGCATGAAGCGCTGGTAGAACGGCCGGTCGCAGCCTTCGAGGATGAGCGGCGACTGCGACAGCCACGACAGGATGCGGCGCGCCACCACGTCCGGCCGCCAGGCGATGTCGGGCAGCTTCGCCGAGGAGCGGACCCAATCGTCGACGAGCGCGCGGGCGTTGGAGCGGGACAGCGGCGAATCGGAGGCGCGCAGATGCCGGAGCCAGCCGAAACCGTGCAGCGCCGCCGCCCACTCCGGCGAGGGGGCGGGCTCGATCTCGAACGGCGAGCGGCCGCCCGCCTCGACGATCTGGCCGGAGAACACGAACACGCCGGCATAGATGTCGGCGGCAACTGTCGGGTCGGCGGTGCGGATGTCCTGATGGGCGATCAGGAGGCGTTCGGGCGTCGCGCCCATCTGCGTCCAGCGGCCGAGCGCCGACAGCCGGAAACCGAGACGCAGATCCGCCGCGATCCGGCGCGACAACAGCCGCCAGATGGGGGTCCGCCTCGCCGGTTTCGACGCCATTCGCACCTCGCCCGCCGGTGCGCCCCAGACCGGACGATATCGCCCGCGCGGAAGGAACGGCCCCGGATTCAAACACTTCCGCGGCGATGATACGCGCCGATTGGTTACCAGGTTGATGCCGGCGACGCGGTTTTGGGCCGCTTTCAGTCCTCGACGCGCACAAGACGCGCGGCAAAGAAGCCGTCGAGGCCGCCACGGCGGTCATCGGTCGCGGGCAGGTGGAAGGGCAGGGTGCGCAGGTCGCCGTCGGCGGTCAGGCATTCGGCAAGGCCGCCGATCTCGTCCGCACGCACAGGAACGCGTCGGAAGGGGGCGCCTTCGGCGAGGAAGCGGGCGATCTGCTGCTCGCCTTCCTCCGGCTCCAGCGAGCATGTGCAGTAGACGAGCGTGCCGCCCAGTGCGACCCAGCCGGCGGCGCGCCGCAGCAGGCTCGCCTGAAGCGCGGCGAGCGCGGCGATATCCGCCGGACCCTTCAGCCGCACCACATCCGGATGGCGGCGGATGGTGCCGGTGGCGGAACAGGGCGCATCGAGCAGCACGGCGTCGAACGGCGCTTCGGGCTGCCATTCGGCGAGATCGGCGACGACGATCTCGGCATGGAGCCCGAGCCGCGCGAGATTGGAGGCAAGGCGCTCCAGCCGGGCCGGCGAGATGTCGACGGCCGTGACGCGCGCGCCGGCCACGGCGAGTTCGGCGGTCTTGCCGCCGGGCGCGGCGCAAAGGTCGGCTACGCGCTTGCCGGCGACATCGCCGAGGAGGCGGGCCGGCAACGCGGCGGCCGCATCCTGTACCCACCAGGCACCGTCGAGATAGCCGTCCAGCCGCTCGATCTGGCCGCGCGGGGTGAGCCGAACGCTGCCGGTCGGCAGAACGGTGCCGCCGAGCCGCTCGGCCCAGCCCTGCGGGTCGGACTTCACGGTGAGGTCGAGCGCGGCCTCGCCCATGTGGGCTTCGGCGATGCGGCCTGCCGCTTCCACGCCGTAGGCCGCGCTCCAGCGTTCATAGAGCCAGGACGGCGTGTTGAGGCGCGGTGCATCCTGGGCGGCGAGAATCTCCGCCCGGCCGCGCGCGAGCGCGCGCATTACGCCGTTGACGAAGGTGGCGTAGTGCTCGGTGTGGCGGTCGGCGTGGGCGAGGTCGACGGCGAGCGAAACAGCGGCGTGGTCGGGCACATCGAGAAACAGGAGCTGCGCCGCCGAGATCACGAGGATCGCGTGCACGGCGCGCGCCTTCGCGGGCAGCGGGCGCGTGACGAGCCGCCCGAGAGCGTCCTCGATCTGCCCGAGACGGCGCAGGGAGACACCGACGATGGCGCGGGCGAGCGCACGATCGCGCTCCGGCAGCACGGCCAGCGCCGAGGCGCCATCCACCGGGTCGAGCGCGGCATCGAGCGAGTGGCCGCCCAGAACGGCGTCGATGATGGCGGCTGCGGCGCTGCGCGCCGGAAGGCCGGGCTTCAGTGAAGGCCGGCGGCCACCAGGCTTTCCACCGCCATTCTTTCCGCCGGACGTCTTATTGCCGGACGCCTTGCTGACGGAATTCTTGCCACCAACACTCTTGCCGGAGGCCGTTCGCTGGACATGACCTTCCGAAGCAGCACCGCCATTGTGGTCACCGGGGCCGCGCCGGTTGCCGCCTTTGCTGCGGTTTTCGCCGTCCGCCCGGCTTCCCGTGCTCAACCCCAGGGTCCGCGGCTGCCGGGACGGCGGCCGTCATCCTGCGGTCGCGCCTGTCCCCACGGGCCGGACGGAGCCGGACCGGTGGACCGGCCGAAGCCCTGCTGCTGCGGAAATCCCGGCTGCGCGAAGCCCTGACCGTGGGGGGCGCCGCCGCGCGGGCCGCTCCAGCGGCCGGCCAGCTCCATCAGCGCCGCGACGCGGTTCTCGGTGTTGGGGTGGGTCGAAAACAGGTTGTCCATCCGCTGCCCGCTCAGGGGATTGATGATGAACATGTGCG
Source organism: Pseudoxanthobacter soli DSM 19599 (assembly GCF_900148505.1). Lineage (NCBI taxonomy): Bacteria > Pseudomonadati > Pseudomonadota > Alphaproteobacteria > Hyphomicrobiales > Segnochrobactraceae > Pseudoxanthobacter > Pseudoxanthobacter soli. The sequence goes on from NZ_FRXO01000005.1 coordinate 59,425, forward strand.
CCGTCGCCGGATTCGCCTCGGCGGACGCGTTCGGAATCCGATGCGCGCCGACGGCCAGCTTCTCCAGCGCCGAGGCCAGCCATTCCGGCTCGCCGCAAATCTCCGCGCCCATGCGGTCGGCAGCATATTCCCGCGTGCGGCTGATGGCCATCTGAACCAGCATCGCGGCAAGGGGTGCGACGATCATCGCCACCAGCGTGCCCAGCCAGCCGGCCTGGTTGTTCTCGCGGTTGCCGCCGAAGAAAAACGCGAAGTTCGCCAGCATGGAGATCGCGCCCGCGATCGTCGCGGTGATCGTCATGATCAGGGTGTCGTGGTTCTTCACATGGGCGAGTTCGTGGGCCATCACGCCGGCGACTTCCTCGCGGCTCAGCAGCCGCAGCAGGCCGGTGGTGGCCGCGACGGCGGCGTTCTGCGGGTTGCGCCCGGTCGCGAAGGCGTTCGGCTGCGGTTCGTCGATGATGTAGACCCGCGGCATCGGCAGGTTCGCCCGCTGCGCCAGCGTCTGCACCAGTCCGTAGAACTCGGGGTGGCTGCGCGCGTCGACCTCGACCGCGTGGTACATCGACAACACCAGCCGGTCGGCATTCCAGTAGCTGAAGACGTTCATTGCCGCGGCGATCACGAACGCGATCACCATGCCGCTCTGACCGCCGATGAGGTAGCCGACCCCCATGAACAGCGCGGTCAGAGCTGCGAGCAGCAGAGCCGTGCGGAAATAGTTCACGTTGGTCTCCCTCTCGACAACTCTCTCGCCTCCGCCGGGGCTATCGCGTTCATCCGGATGGATGTGCCCGGCGGGACACCTATATGATGGGAACGGCGCCGGTTTGCCGCAAGCCGGCGGGCGATGAGATCGACGGGAGAAAGCCGTGACCGAGGACGATTCCACCCAGCCGCAGCCGCGCGATCCGGCGACGCTGCCCGAAGCGGCGAAGCGCGCGCTGGCGGAGGCCGAAGCCCGGCGCGCGAGCGCGGCTTCGGACGCCCAGGCGCTGCCGCGTGAGATCAACGGCCGCGACGGCCCCGAACCGGTGCGCTTCGGCGACTGGGAAGTGAAGGGCATCGCCTGCGACTTCTGAGGCAGGCCCGCTGTCACCGCCCCGGATCCCGGGGTCGCAGGACAAGTCGGCCTGATGCTTCGATGCCTCCGCAGGAGCGTCAGCGGATCAGGTCGATCAGGTGCGCGATCAGCGGCTCGTCGGCCGGCGGCATGGGAAGCCCGCGCAGCTTGGCCGGCTTCAGCCACTGGATCGCCTGTCCCTCCCGGCCGGCGGGCGCGCCCTTCCAGCGCCGGCACACATAGAGCGGCATCAGCAGGTGGAAGTCGTCGTAGGCGTGGCTCGCGAAGGTCAGCGGCGCCAGGCAGGGCTTTTCCACGGTGATGCCGAGTTCCTCGTCGAGTTCGCGGATCAGGCACTCCTCCGGCCGCTCGCCGGGCTCGACCTTGCCGCCGGGGAACTCCCACAGGCCGGCGAGCGCCTTGCCTTCCGGCCGCTGCGAGACGAGCACGCGGCCATCGCTGTCGACGAGGGCGCAGGCGGCGACGAGCACGAGGCGCAGCATCGGGTGATCCTGTCGTGAGAGGAAGGCAGAGAGCCGAGGAACGGTAGCCTGCCGGGCCGGCAGGTCAAGCCGTGCCCGGTCAGCTCCGCCCCGGGGCGGGCGGCGCGTAGACCTTCAATGCCGCCCGTTCCACGCTGAACACGGCAGGCGTCATGGTGGTGATCTCGCCGTCGGTGTTGACGGGCCGGGGATGGCGCGTTTCCACCCGGACGTGATGGCCGCGGAAGGTGCGGGTATAGCGGCTGGTGCGGTGCAGGCCGAATCGCACCGCGAAGGCCGCCTGCACGAGATGGGGTAGGGTGTCGGCGTCGATGGCGAAGACGTCGAGCATGCCGTCGTCGATTTCGGCGTCGGTGCCGACCTTGAGGCCGCCGCCGAAATGCACCCCGTTGCCGACGGTCACCTGGATGGTCTTCAGAGAATCCTTCACCCCATCGGCCGTGATCCACACCGTGAAGCGCTGGGTGCAGCACTTGAAGGCCCGCACCGCGGTGACGAAGTAGCTCAGCGCCTTCAGCCGGCGCTTCAACGCGGCGTCCTGGTGCTGGGCGACCGAGACGGGCAACCCGATGCTGGCGGCGTTGACGAACACCCGGTCGTTGACGCGGCCGAGGTCGATCGCCCGGGTCCGGCCCTCGACGATGGTGCGAACGGCTGCGGCGCCGACAGGAATGCCGAGGGTGCGGGCAAGATCGTTGGCGGTGCCGAACGGCAGCAGGCCGAACGGCTTGCGGATTTCGGCAAGCGCCTCGGCGGCGGCGTTCACCGTGCCGTCGCCACCGGCCAGCACCACGGCATCGAACGCATCGGCGCGGCTGCGGATCGTCTCGGCGAGGGCGTCGCAATCGCCGGGCGCCTCGCGCTCGACGGCGATGCCGGCATCGCCGAAGGCGGCGAGGGCCGAATCGAGGCCCTGTGCCGCGCGTCCGCTTTTCGGATTGGCGAGAAGGAGGATCGAGCGCGGCTTTTCTGCCATGTGGCGGTGTACCGGTCCGGACAACGGGCCGCGCCTGCGCCGGCGGCCTGAGGCGTTTCGCTCACGTGTGGCGTCCCGCGCGCATTTTCCAGGGCCGGACGACCCTTTTCATCCGCCGGACGCATCCGTCCGGCGGCACGTCTCTAGCCGGTCGCTATCAGGCGACGAACTGGCCGTGGCAGTGCTTGAACTTCCGGCCCGAGCCGCACGGGCAGGGCTCGTTACGGCCGACGCGACCCCACGTCGCCGGATCCGCGGGGTTGCGGTCCGCAGCCGGAGCTGGCTGGAACGCAGCCGCCGCCTCGACGACCTCGTTCTCGCCGGTCACAGGGTCCTCGTGCTCGGCGATGGCGGTCGCAAGCGTCGCCTCCTCGGAGAGCTGCGGCGGCGTCTGAACCAGTTCGACGCGGGCGAGCTGGCCGGTGACCTGCTGGCGCAGGTGGGCGAGCATCGCCTCGAACAGCGTGAATGCCTCGGACTTGTACTCGTTCAAGGGATCGCGCTGGGCATAGCCGCGCAGGTGGATCGCCGAGCGCAGGTGGTCGAGGGTCGACAGGTGCTCCCGCCACAGGTGGTCGAGGGTCTGCAGCAGCACCGCCTTCTCGACCTGGCGCATGATCGGCTCGCCATACTGGGCGACCTTGCGTGCGGCGGCCTCGTCGGCGGCGGTCTTCAGACGCTCGCGCACTTCCTGGTCGGCGATGCCCTCTTCGCGGGCCCATTCGACGACCGGCAGGTCGAGATTGAAGTAGACGCGCACGTCGTCCTGAAGGTCCTGGGAATTCCACTGCTCGGGATAGGCGCGCTCGGGGATGTGCTTGGCGACGAGTTCGTCCACCACGACATGGCGCATCTCGGCGACCGTATCGGCGACGTTGTCGGCGCTCATCAGGTCGATGCGCTGCTCGAACACGACCTTGCGCTGGTCGTTCATCACGTCGTCGTACTTCAGGATGTTCTTGCGGACGTCGAAGTTGCGGGCTTCGACCTTCTGCTGCGCCTTCTCCAGCGCCCGGTTGATCCAGGGATGGACGATGGCCTCGCCTTCCTTCAGGCCGAGGCGCTGCAGCATGCCGTCCATGCGATCGGACCCGAAGATGCGCATCAGGTCGTCCTGCAGGGACAGGAAGAAGTGCGAGTGACCGGGATCGCCCTGGCGGCCGGAGCGTCCGCGCAGCTGGTTGTCGATGCGGCGGCTCTCGTGGCGCTCGGTGCCGATGACGTAGAGGCCGCCGGCGGCCAGGGCCTGCTCCTTCAGCCGGGCGATATCGGCACGGATTTCGGCGACGCGCGCCTCTTTCTCCGGGCCGTCCTCGAGGTCCGCGAGTTCGCGGGCGACCCGCATCTCAAGATTGCCGCCGAGCTGGATGTCGGTGCCGCGGCCCGCCATGTTGGTGGCGATGGTCACCGCACCGGGCACGCCGGCCTGGGCAATGATGTAGGCTTCCTGCTCGTGATAGCGGGCGTTGAGCACCTGGAACACGAAGTCGTCGGGCGCCGGCGGGCGGCCGTCGAACGGCTCGGACAGGTCGCGCTGGCGGAAGCCCGCCTTGCGCAGGTCGGCGGCGAGCTGCTCGGACTTTTCGATCGACGTGGTGCCGACGAGAACCGGCTGGCCGCGCTTCTTGCAGTCCAGCACGACTTCGACCACGGCGTGGTTCTTCTCCGCAACGGTGCGGTAGACCTCGTCGTCGTCGTCGATGCGCTTCACGGGCAGGTTGGTCGGGATCTCGACCACCTCGAGGCCGTAGATGTCGAGGAACTCGTTGGCTTCCGTCGCGGCCGTGCCTGTCATGCCGGCGAGCTTGCCGTACATGCGGAAATAGTTCTGGAAGGTGATCGAGGCGAGCGTCTGGTTCTCGGGCTGGATCTGGACGCGTTCCTTCGCCTCCAGCGCCTGGTGGAGGCCGTCGGAATAGCGCCGGCCCGGCATCATGCGGCCGGTGAACTCGTCGATGATCACGACCTCGCCGTTGCGCACGATGTAGTCGCGGTCGCGCTGGAACAGCTTGTGGGCCCGCACCGCCTGCTGGAGGTGATGCACCACGGAGACATTTTCGATGTCGTAGAGCGAGCCGCCCTTGAGAAGGCCGGCTTCGCTCAGCCAGACTTCCAGTCGCTCGTTGCCGGATTCGGTGAACGATGCGGTGCGCTGCTTCTCGTCCACCTCGTAGTCGTCGGCCTCGAGACGGGGAATGAAGGCGTCGATGGTGTTGTAGAAGTCCGAGCGATCGTCGAGCGGGCCGGAAATGATGAGGGGCGTGCGCGCCTCGTCGATCAGGATCGAGTCCACCTCGTCGACGATGGCGAAGCCGTGGCCGCGCTGGACCATCGAGCCGCGCTCGTACTTCATGTTGTCGCGCAGATAGTCGAAGCCGAACTCGTTGTTGGTGCCGTAGGTGATGTCGGCGGCATAGGAGGCGCGCCGCTCGGCATCATTGAGGCCGTGGACGATGATGCCGGTCGACAGTCCCAAAAACCCGTAGACCCGCGACATCCACTCCGCGTCGCGGCGGGCGAGATAATCGTTGACGGTGACGACGTGGACGCCGTTGCCGGACAATGCGTTCAGGTAGGTCGGCAGCGTCGCGACCAGCGTCTTGCCTTCACCGGTGCGCATCTCGGCGATCTTGCCGTCGTGCAGCACCATGCCGCCGATGAGCTGAACGTCGAAATGGCGCTGGCCCATGGCGCGCCGCGATGCCTCGCGCACGGTGGCGAACGCGGGAATCAGCAGATCGTCCAGGCTGCGCCCGTTGGCGACTTCCTGGCGGAAGGTGTCGGTCCGCTGGCGCAAGGCGTCGTCGGAGAGTGCCTTCAATTCGGCTTCGAGAGCTCCGATCGCGGCGATACGGGCACGGTAGCCCTTCACCTTTCGATCGTTCGACGACCCGAAAATCTTGCGGGCGAGGGCGCCGAGACCGGCCATGTGCAACTTTCCTCTCGGAACAGATCGAGGAGGGCTCGCCGCCCGTCTCCGGTTTGCGATCCCTGCGGCGGGTTGCCGTACGCCCCGAATGCCGCTTCGATCATGACGTCATTATGATCTTGAAGACGGCAACTGGGGCGAGAAGGCGGCCGGCCGAGGATCGGATGGTCGGCACCCGGGCGGACGCACGCCATCGCAGCCGCGCTCGCGCACGGTCCGGCCCGCCGCGAGACATAAGAACGGGGTCCGTGGTTGTCAACGCTGCGGCTTTCGGACAAAGTGCGCGCGCACCCGGCACCGGGGGCCCGCCAGGGCCGTCGCGGCGTGTTCTGCGTGAAAACGGCACGGCGCCGACGGCGGGAAATCAGGCCCGCGACGGGGAGAACGGCCGGGTTCTTGCGGGAGATGCGGCTGCGATGCGCGTTCCGGCGGACCGCAGGCGCGGAGATCGACGGCGCGACGGCTTGCAACCGCCCGCCGGACCCTCGGATTGCCAGCGGAAACATTGCCGAATTGTAACGTCGTCGGCACGGAAACGTCCATATTTCGCCGAAGTCGGGTGGAAATCCTGCCCACGCCAAGGCTCAGGGCCGGTCCGGCCGGGTGCAACGCCCGGCTTCTAGGCCCTGGAGCGCGGCGATCGGCGGGGCGGGATCGGGCGATCCGGCGTCGATGGAAGCCTTCTTGCGGCGGCGCGCTCATCCGGGCGCTCCAGACCGCGGAAAAACCGAAGCGGGCGTCTTGCCCGTCCAATCAACGGCGGGCGGCGACGCCGCCCTGTGGAGCCGGAACTCATGTCCTTCACCCCCTCCTTCCGTGATGCCGCCCGTTCGCTGGCGGCCGCACTGCTCGTCACGACGACCCTCGGCGCCGCAGTTCCCGCGCTCGCCCAGTCCGAGACGCCGGCTCCCGCTGCCGCCGCCGAGAAGAAGAGCCCGGACACGGTGGTGGCCACCGTCAACGGCGCGAAGATCACCGAGGCCGATCTCGGCTTCGTCTCCGAGGACTTCTCCGACCAGCTCGCGCGTATTCCCGAGGCCGATCGCCGTCACGTGCTGACCGACGTCCTGATCGACATGCAGCTGATCGCCCAGGCAGGGCAGAAGGCCGGCATCGACAAGACCGACGCCTTCCAGCAGCGGATCGACTACCTGCGCACCCGCGCGCTTCGCAACGCCTACATCAGCGAGGACGTCTCCAACTCGGTGACCGACGCCGAGGTGAAGGCGCGTTACGACGCCGAGATCGCCAAGCTGCCGAAGCAGCAGGAGATCCATGCCCGCCACATCCTGGTGAAGACCAAGGCCGAGGCCGAGGAAATCATCAAGGAGCTGAAGAAGGGGGCCGACTTCGCGACCATCGCCAAGGAGAAGTCGATCGACACCGGTTCGGGCAAGCAGGGCGGCGACCTCGGCTATTTCGTCGAGGGCCAGATGGTGAAGCCGTTCGAGCAGGCGGCCGTCGCACTGCAGGTCGGCAAGATCACCGACCAGCCGGTGGAGACCGAGTTCGGCTGGCACGTCATCAAGGTCGAGGACAAGCGCGAGAAGGCGCCGCCGTCCTTCGACGAGGTGAAGGGCCAGATCCACGAACTGCTTCTGCGCGAGAAGTTCGAGACGGTGCTCGCCGACCTCAAGAAGAACGCCAAGATCGACATCATCGACGCCAGCGCGAAGCCGCCGGCGGCCCCGGCCGCCCCGGCGACCCCCGCGCAGTGACGACCTTGGTGCAGTGACGACCTTGGTGCAATGACGATTTGGCTCGCGGCGGGACATCCCGCTGCGGGCCTTTGCTTTGGCGGCCGGCTCCGATGTTCCTCGTCATCCTGACCTACAAGGTCGCCTTCGCGGAAATCGAGCCGCACATGGCGGCCCACATGGCCTTCGTCGACCGGGGCTTCTCCGACGGCATCTTCGTGCTGTCGGGCCGCAAGGTGCCGAGAACCGGCGGTGTGATCATCGCCCGCGCCGCCAGCGAGGCGGACCTGCGCGACTTCCTTGCCTCCGATCCCTTCCTGCAGTTCGATCTGGTGGACGCCGAGATCGTCGCCTTCGCGCCGAGCCGCGCGGCGGAGGGCCTCGGCGCGCTTCTCGACGGCTGAGCCGACCCCCGTCTTCCCTTGCGTGCCCTGCGATCGGAGCCCATCTGATTGGTGGGCAAACATTCTCCAGCGACCGCATTCGAGACCGCCATGCGCCTCTACCGCTTCCTGACCGGCCCCGATGATGCCAGCTTCTGCAAGCGCGTCAGCGCCGCCCTCAACAAGGGCTGGCAGCTCCAGGGCTCACCCTCGCTCACCTTCGATGCCGTCAAGGGCCGCGTGATCTGCGGACAGGCGATCATCAAGGAGGTCGAGGGGGTCGAATACAGCGACGACATCACGCTCTCGGATTACTGAGCCGGGAAAAGAGCGCGTTTTCATCCCGTCGCCTGCGGCGCGGACGGGGCTTGCGAACGCGCCTGCCTTGGGGCAAACGGGAGCCGTCCCGCCGGAGGCTCACATGGCCGTTAGCGCCCACATCTCTCCCTTCGCCCCGTCCGTCTTCCCGGACGTTCCGCCGGTCGCCGGCATGCGCTTCGCCACTGCCGAGGCGGGCATCAAATATCGCGGCCGCACCGACGTGCTGTTCGCGGTGTTCGATCCCGGCACCACGGTCGCCGGCGTGCTCACCACCACCCGCTGCCCGTCGGCGCCGGTGGAATGGTGCCGGGCGAACCTGCCCGCCGGCAAGGCGCGCGCGCTTCTGGTCAATTCCGGCAACGCCAACGCCTTCACCGGTCTCAAGGGTCGCGAAACGGTGCGGCTGTCCGCCGAGGCGGCCGCGGCCGTGGTCGGATGCGCGCCGGAGGAGGTGTTCCTCGCCTCCACGGGCGTGATCGGCGAACCGCTCGACCCTTCGAAATTCTCCGCGGTGCTGTCCGATACCGCGGCGCGCGTCGCCCCCGGCCCGTGGCTCGACGCCGCGCGTGCGATCATGACCACGGACACCTTCCCCAAGGTCGCCAGCCGCACGCTGAAGATCGACGGCGAGACGGTCACGATCAACGGCATCGCCAAGGGCGCAGGCATGATCGCGCCGAACATGGCGACGATGCTGTCGTTCATCGCGACAGATGCCCCGATCGCGGCGCCGGTGCTGCAGTCGCTGATCGCGCGGGCGGCTGACGGTTCGTTCAACGCCATCACCATCGATGGCGATACCTCCACATCCGACACGCTGCTGATGTTCGCCACGGGCAAGGCCCAGATCGCGCCGATCACCGAGGCGACCGACCGCCGCCTTGCCGGATTCCGGCGCGCACTCGCGTCGCTCTCGCTGGAACTCGCCCACCTCGTGGCGAAGGACGGCGAGGGGCTGACGAAGTTCGTGGCGGTGACGGTCGAAGGCGCGACGTCGGCGAAGTCGGCCAAGAAGATCGCCTTCTCCATCGCCAACTCGCCGCTGGTGAAGACCGCGTGCGCCGGCGAGGACGCCAACTGGGGCCGTATCGTGATGGCGGTCGGCAAGGCCGGCGAGCCGGCTGAGCGCGACCGGCTGGCGATCTGGTTCGGCGACGTGCGCGTCGCCGTCGACGGCGCTCGAGATCCGGACTATTCGGAAGACGCCGCCTCCGCGGTGATGAAGCGCCCGGAGATCGCGATCCGCGTCGACCTCGGCCTCGGCCGCGGCAAGGCGACGGTGTGGACGTGCGACCTCACCAAGGAATATGTCGCCATCAACGGCGATTATCGCAGCTGAACCCTGCAGGATGCGCGCCGGCCCCGCCGGCGCCCCGTGCGAGTTACCGGAGGGCGAGGATGGAAGCGCGTGCGCCGGCATCCGCCGCGATCGATCCGGCCCTCGTGCGCCGGCTGGAAGACGCGACGATCAATTCCTGGCCGTCGCGCCATCTCGTCGTCGACGGCGCATGGATGCTGCGTCTCACGCCGGGTCACCCCTCCAAGCGGGCGAATGCGCTTTCGGTGCTCGATCCCGCCGACGATGCCCGCGTCGCCGAGCGGCTCGCGGCGATGTTCGGTCATTGCGAGCGGCTCGGTGCGCCGCCCCTCGCGCGATGGACGCCGCTGATGCCGCCGGCAGTCGAGGCGGAACTGCTGGCCAGGGGATTCGCGCCGTTCGATCACACGCGGGTGCTGCGGGTCCTGCTCGATCGGCCGGCCGTCGCCGAAGCCGAGCCGGCGACGGATCTCCTGACCGATCCGCCGGGGGAGCGCTCGCGCTGGGCCGACATCATCGTCGCGCTCGGCGGGGAGGCCGCCCGCTTTCGCGACCTGCTCGCGGGGATCTTCGACCGTATCGCGCCGCCGGCGGCGCTTTCGGTCGCGTACGATGCCGCCGGCCGGCCTGCCGCGGCGACGCTATCGGTCACGGACGGTTCTCTCTCGGGCCTGTTCGAGGTCGTGACCCGGCCCGATGCCCGCCGCGAAGGTCACGCCACACGCGCGGTTCGCACGGCGCTCTCCCACGGCCGGGCGCTCGGCGCGACACATGGCTGGCTTCAGGTGAAGGCGGACAACGCCGCCGCGGCCGCGGCCTATGACCGGCTCGGGTTTGCCGAGATATACCGCTACCATTATCTCAGGCGCGACTGAGGCGGGCCGGCTTCAGGTGGGCTCAGGCGTCACGTCGATGGCGACGATCTCGGCTGTTCCGCCTGGAAGTGTCACTTCGTCGCCGACCTCCCGTCCGATCAGGGCCCGGGCGACCGGGGCGAACCAGGCGATGCGCCCGCTGGCGGGCTCCGCTTCGTCCGCGCCGACGAGACGGTAGGAGCGTTGCCGCCCGTTCTCGTCTTCCACCGTCACGCGGGCCCCGAACGATACCTTTGCCGGCTCACCATCGGCAGGCAGCGGCGGATCGATCGGTTCGGCGCTGGCGCGGCGCCGGGTCCAGTACCGCAGGTCGCGCGATGCGCGTGCGACGGCGCTCCGGTCCCCAGCGGCGGTCGCAACCGCGAGCGCGTCTCTGAGGATCGCGATCTCGGCCTCGATCAGCGCCAGCCCGCGGCGGGTGACGAGATTTCGCTCCGGGCCGACGGGGCGTTCCGGCAGGGCCTCTTCGCCGTCTGATTCCTTGACGAATGCGCGGCTCACAGCGGGCCTGCAGCGGTTCTGCGGGCGAAGCTTTCCGGCACCGGCGGCGGGTTTGGCGCGGCCAGCGCCTCGGCGATCAGGCGGTCGCTCGCGGTCTCGATCTCGTTTTCAAGCCGGCTCATGAACGTGCTGCGGTCCAGGCCGGGCTCGATCGGGGGCAGGAACTCCACGACGATGGTGCCGGGCCGGCGCACCCACGACCGACGCGGCCAGAACAGCCCGGAATTGAGCGCGACCGGCAGGCAGGGCTGGCCGAGCTTGTCGTAGAGGAAGACGATGCCGACCTTGTAGTCCGGCGGCGCTCCGGGCGGGCGGCGGGTGCCCTCGGGAAACAGCACCACCTGCCGGCCGTCATCGACGACCTTCTTGGCGTCCTTGCACATCGCAACGAGAGCCTTGCGGCCGCCGTTCCGGTCGACCGGGATCATGCCCATGCGCGCCGCGCACCAGCCGAACACCGGAATGGCCAGCAGTTCCTTCTTCAGGATGAAGTCGGCTTCCGGAAAGCAGGGAATGAGCGCGAAGGTCTCCCACATCGACTGATGCTTTGCCGCGATTAGGAAGCCGCCGTCCGGAATGTTTTCCCGTCCACGGAACTCGACACGCGTTCCGGCGATCCAGCGCTGCAGGAACAGGCTGACCTGGGCCCAGGAGATGACGATGCGCCAGGGCGCCCGCCCCGGGATGAGGAAAAACGGCCACGTCGTCAGAAGGTAGCCGATCAACACGGCATAGAAGGCGACGACGAACAGGACGGAGCGGATGCGAAGCATAAGGATCGACGGTCGTGGGCCCATGATTTCTGCGCCGTTATAGCCGATTGCGGCGCCAGAGATATCGATCCGTTGCCTGGAAAGACAATTTGCGTCCCGCGGCGACCGGAACAGGCCCCCGCATCATGATGGATTGGGCGAGGCCGGCGGGAGATGCGGCGAGGCATTCGCGGTGGAGACGAGGCCGATCCGCTCGGCCCCGAGACGCAGACGCACCATCAGGTACTTGAAATATTCCCGCACCAGCACGCGGACGGTCTTGGGGCGGTCGTACCAGTGGTCGAGATGGATGCCGGGATCGGGAACCGGATAGGGGATGAGTTGCCGCCCCGGAAGAGCGGCGCCGAACTCCGCGAGGGTGCGCGGAATGTGATAGGTGCTCGTCACCACGAACAGCGAGTGGAAGCCACGCTCTTCGGCCCATTTGCGCGCTTCCGCGGCGTTGCCGATGGTATCGGCCGCCTCGCGCCCGAGGTCGATGCAGCAATCGGCGAACCCGGCGACGTCCGGCGCACGGGCGATCAGCGCGTTCTCGGTGACGCGCCGGCCGACACCGGAGATCAGCATCCGCTCCGCCCGGCCCTCGCGCAGCAGGTCCAGGCCACCGGGGATGCGGTCTGCACCGCCGGTCAGGACTACGATGGCATCGGCCTTGCTGTCCTGCGGACGCTCAGCCGTCGCGACGGTCTGGACGAAGTGAAGGAAATCGATGGCGACCGCGGTGACGCCGACCACCACCAGAACGGCCAGCGTGAGGCTTGCGACGCGCAGGGTGGTTCGCAGCCGACTTCGGCGCGGCCTCGTCCGTCCGTCGCCCGTCCTGTCAGGCGTCGGCGATAAGGACTCCCCGCCCCGCGGTGCTGTTGCGCCGCTATGCTGGTCGACCACGGCCATACGAATCAAAATACCGTAAAATCGTGGCTGACACGAGCCTCGGCCGTGGCAGAGGAGCGGCGAAACAAAATGTTCCGCAGCCTGCCGCGCGCATTCCCGCGATCTGCAGCGCCTGTCGATCGAAGGGCATCATCCGGTCGACAAGATGTGCTCTAGGAAAGCCGCGAGAGGTGACCCTGCACGGCAAGGCGCGAAGTCGCCGCGGCAAGGAAAGCCGCGAACGCCGCGACGAGCACCGTGGCGAGATAGCCGAGCCAGCCGACCGAAAGACTGCCGAACAGCGCATGGGCCTGATCCGCCTCCGGGGTACCGGCCCCGTTGCGGTCGGCGAACCCGATGGCGAGATAGGTGACGACGGCCATACCTCCGCCGAACAGACCGCCGCGAAGGCCGAGGCGCCAGAAATGGCGCTGGAATTCGCGGGCGATGAAGCGGCTTTCGGCGCCGACGAAGTGCAGCACCTCCACGACCTCGCGGTTGGCAGCCATGGCGGCGCGGGTGGCGAACACCACGCACAGCATCATCGCCGTCATCACCAGCGCGAGCACGATCAGCCCACCCGCGACGACGCTTGCCGCCATCGCCGCCATGTGGGCGCTCCAGGCGGAGTGATCGTCGAGGCTCGCGCCCTTCACCCTCTGGGCGATCTCCGCACCGAGTGCGGGGAGGTCGGCCTTGGCGGGATCCGCGACCTGCACGGAAATCAGCCGGGGCACCGGCAGCGCGTCGAGATCGAGCCCGCTTCCGAGCCACGGCTGGAGCAGGGCGCGGGTCTCGTCGTTGGAGAGCACCTGCACGGTGCCGATCCCCGGGGCGGCACTGGCGATGGACGACGCCCGGTCGAGCGCCTCGCCCATGTCGACGCCGTCCACGGGGCGCACCTGGATGGTGACCTCGCGGGTGAGATCGCGGCTCCAGTCGGTCGCGGCGCCCTGCACCACCGTCACCGCGCCGATGGTGAGGCAGGCGAGATAGCTCATGATGGCGACAACGAGCGTGAGCGCACGCCCCGGCACCGATGCCGCCGGAACGATGGGCGCCGAAGCGGCACCGCGCCCGAGCACCTTGCGGCCGAGCGCCGCCCCGCGCCCCTGGCCGGAACCGAGCCGGGGCGGTTTCCTGTCCGCCGCCGCCATGGCACCTGCGCTCATGCCTGCGGTCTTGCCGGACTTCGTTCCGCGAGCGTTCGAGGGGGCGCGGCCGTTCATTCGGAAATCTCCAGCCGGCCGTCCGAAATCACCAGCCGGCGCGCATCGACCTGATCCATCAGGCCGATATCGTGGGTGGCGATGACGACGGCGGTGCCGAGCCGGTTGAGCTCGATGAAGAGGCGCAGCAGGCGGCGGGCGAGCGGAGGATCGACATTGCCGGTCGGTTCGTCGGCGAGCAGCACCTCGGGCTGGGTGATGAGCGCGCGTGCGATGGCAACGCGCTGCTTCTCGCCGCCCGACAGCACCGGCGGATAGGCGTTGATCCGTTCGCCGAGGCCGACCCAGCGCAAGAGTTCCACGACGTCGTGGCGGTAGCCGCTCTCTTCCCGCTCCAACACGCGAAGCGGCAGCGCCACGTTCTCGTAGGTGGTGAGATGATCGAGCAGGCGGAAATCCTGGAACACTACGCCGATACGGCGGCGCAAGGCGGGCAGTTCCGACTTCGGCGCGGTGGAGAGATCGCGCCCGAAGACCCGCACCAGACCGCGGGTCGGCTTCAGCGACAGGAACAGGAGGCGGATCAGTGTCGTCTTTCCGGCGCCGGACGGCCCGGTTAGGAACTGGAATGAGCGCGCGGGGATGTGGAAGTTCAGGTCGCGCAGCACTTCCGGCCCCATGCCGTAGCGCAGGCCGACATTCTCGAAACGGATCACCCTCGAAATCTCCAGGTCAAGAGCGCGCCTCCGATGCCGGACCGGCCGCCCGGCATCACGTTCCCCAAACCCCGGTGCCGACAATTGCCTCAGGGGTGTTGAACGCTCGTTAACGATAGCCACGCGGGGAGGGAAGAAAAAAGGCGCGCGGCGCACCCGGCGGCGACCGATTCGGCGGCTGTTAACCGGGCGCGGGTCAGTGATGGGCCGAAAGCCGGAACACGCCCCGGCCCGCCCACCCCGACGCGGGTTCTTTCTGATGTGCCGTCCGGCGTGCCGGCTCCACCATGGAACGACCGCGCCGTGCGGGCGTTCCGGTTCTGTCGTGCCTTCCTATCCGCCATCGCAGCCCGGCGAGTGCTTGCCGGGACCGCACCTCCGGGAGCCGCCACCATGGCCCGCATCCTGCTCACCGAGGACGACGACTCGGTCCGCACCTTCGTCCGCCGCGCGCTGGAGCTCGACGGCCATGCCGTCATCGAGGCCGGCGACGGCGCGGATGCGTTCGACGCCCTGCAGCACATGGATCTGAAGTTCGACCTTCTGGTCAGCGACATCGTCATGCCGGAAATGGACGGCATCGCGCTCGCCCACGCCGCGCGCGCCCTGTCCATCGATCTGCCGATCGTGCTGATGACCGGCTACGCCGACCAGCGCGAGCAGGCCGAAGACCTCGCCGCAATCGTGCACGAGGTCATTTCGAAGCCGTTCAGCCTGGACGACATTCGGCGCGCCGTGGGCCGTGCACTCGACCATGCGGCCGGCATCGCCGCCTGACAGCTCCTGACGGCCGAAAATGACGCCCTCCGAATTGGCGCCCTGAAGCACGCCCGCCCGTTTCTCAACAACCCAGAACTACCTAGGCGATACGGAAAACCCAGGGTTCGCAGGCGCCGCCACGGCTCGTCCCGGCGCGTGCCGTGTGGGCAGCGGCCGGGACGTGCGGATCGGATCCCGGCCGTCGTCAGTGCGCCATGAGCACGGGCACCGTCATGGTGCGCATCATGTCGCTGGTGGCACCGCCCAGGATGAACTGGCGCAGGCGGCTGTGGCCGTAGCCGCCCATCACGATCAGATCGGCGTCGCTGTCGACCGCCTGCTCGATCAGGGTGGTGGCGACATCGCGGCCGAGGGAGGACAGGCGGGAGATCTGCACCTTGAAGCCATGGCGGGCGAGATGCAGCGCAAGGTCGGCGCCCGCATCCTCGCCGAGACCGCGACCCGAATCGACCACGGCGACATGGATCTCGCAGGCCTGCTTCAGGAGCGGAAGCGCGGCGCGCACGGCCCGGGAGACGGTGAGGCCGCCGTCCCAGCCGATCACGATCTTATCGAGCTTGAACGGCCCCTGATAGGCGCGCGGCGTCAGCAGCACGGGCGCGCCGGCCTCGATCAGCAGCGTCTCGATCAGAGCCTCGCGGGCGGGCTCCATCGCCTCCGGGTCGTCCTGGCCGACGACGGCGAGGTCGCACAGCCGGCCGACCGAGACGAGGCCGCTGCCTTCGCCTTCCATCAGCGAGAAGGTAGCGCTCTGGCCGCGCGCGCCTGTTTCCGCGAGGATGGCATCGAACGCCTTTAGCCCGGCCGCAGCGCGGTCCTCGGCGACCTCACGGGTGTCGTCGATCATCTCCAGCGGCACCGGACCGCCGATATAGACCGGGGACACGAAATCCGCGACCGGGGCGAGGCCGGTAACGTGGGCATCGGTTGCGAGCGCCAGCGACGCCGCAAGCCGGCAGGCCGCCCGGTCGCCCTCAAGGTCGATGATGGCGAGAATATCCTTGATGCTCATAACCTCTCCGATCGGTTCTGCCGCGGCGTGCGATGCCCTCGGGCCCGGGTGCGGCCTTCGCTGCGCCCCTTTTCGACCGGATTGCGGTCCGGGTCCATGGCGGCGACGCGATTTTTGCTCGCGCCCCGGCCGTTATCCTTGTGCTGCCGCAGGGTTTCGGCAGTCGGAGGTACGAGACTGCGATCGGGTGACGTCGATCGGGCGACGTCGACCCGGCCCACCGATATGGCCGTGGCGCCTCAGGTCTTCCCGGCCGTCTTCCGATTGCGCCCGACCATCACGTCATAGCCGGCGTACACGGCGAGCGCGCCGAAATAGACGGCAAGGACCGTCCATCCCCAGACCGGGACGGACGCGCGCTGCTGGAAGATGATGCTCGAACACACCACCGTCACGCCAATAAGAAGCGGAACGGTCCATTTCGCCTTCATCAAGGCAAGATAGGTATCCGCCCACCGACCCGCCCGGTTTGCATTCGCAGGAAGCGAGGCGAGGATCAGCACGGTGTAAATGGAAAGCAGGACGAAGATTGCCGCAATGCCCATTGCATCGATCCGTTCGCGACTGGATGCGTGCCGGAGCGTCTCGCTGTCGATGATCTCATCAACCGACGGAAGTCGCACCGGAGTCAATTTCTGCGAAACTATTCATGCCACAGAGAAAAGTAAGTCTCATGACGGCGGGCTATTCTGGCCTGCCGTCATGCTTGCGGCAAGTGTTTCCGGCGGCGTTCGCCGTTAAATATTGTTCATGTGGCCCTGTGGCGGTCGCGGAACTTGCCGCGATCGGTCAGAACAGGCTGCCCTGGCTGCCAGGTCCCGGCTTCTTCGGCCGCGCGGCGTCGCTTCGCTTCGGCTTCGGAGCCTCCTGCTGCGGTGCCGGATCGGCGGGCGTGGCGCCGCCGCCGGCGGCGATGGCGGCGATGCGGCCGTCGGACAGTTCGACCGTCAGTGCCTCGCCCGCGGAAACGGCCGTGACGCTGTGAACCGGGCGATCGGCTGCATCGCGCAGGATGGCATAACCCCGCCGCAGCACCGCCCGGTGGCCGAGCCCGTCGATCAGCTTCAGCGCGGTTTGGAGCCGCCCCCGGGAGCGTTCGACAGAACGTGTGAAAGCGCCTTCGAGCCGGCCCGACAGTTCCTCCAGCCGCCGTTTGCGGTCTGCGGCCGCACGCTCGAGCCTCTCCGGGGAAAGGCGGCGCGCGACGGCATCGAGATCGGCGCGCTTGCGGGCGACGAGGCGCAGGCTGCCGGACTCCAGCCGCCGGCCGTCGAGCGCGAGCCGCTCCCGCCGCGCGTCGAGCGTCCGCATCAGCCCGGCCGGCGACAGCCGCGAGGCCGAACGTTCGAACCGGGTTCGGTGGATCTGGCGGGCGGTGGTAAGCCCGTGGGCAAGCCTCGCCGACGCGAGATCGAGCCGCTGGCGCGCCGGCGCGACGAGGTCGCGCGGCTGCGGCAGGCCACGCGCGGCGGACCGGACCAGCGTCCGGCGTGCCTCGATCAGGCGGCGGACGGCACCGGAAAGCCGGCGGCCGTCGTCATCCACGGTCGCGATCAGGTCGGCGCGCACCGGCACGATCATTTCCGCCGCGCCCGTCGGCGTCGGTGCGCGACGGTCCGCGGCGTGGTCGATCAGCGTCCAGTCGGTTTCGTGACCGATGGCCGAGACGAGCGGGATCGCCGAACGCGCGGCGGCGCGCACCACGTTCTCCTCGTTGAAGCTCCAGAGATCTTCCAGCGACCCGCCGCCACGGGCAACCACGATCACGTCCGGCCGGGGGAAGGCGCCGCCCGCTGTCATCGCGTTGAAGCCGTCGATGGCCGCCGTGACTTCGGCCGCCGCGGTTTCGCCCTGCACCCTCACGGGCCACACCAGCACTTCGACCTGGAAGCGGTCGGACAGGCGGTGAAGGATGTCGCGGATCACCGCGCCGGTCGGCGAGGTGACGACGCCGACGACGCGCGGCAGGAACGGCAGCGGCTTCTTGCGGACCTCGTCGAACAGGCCCTCGGCGGCAAGGCGTCGCCGCCGGTCCTCAAGCAGCGCCATCAGCGCGCCGACGCCGGCCGGTTCCAGCGCCTCGATGACGATCTGGTACTTCGAGCCGCCCGGGAAGGTGGTGAGCTTGCCGGTCGCGACCACCTCCATGCCCTCCTCGGGACGGAAGCGCAGCCGCTGGAACACCCCGCGCCACACGACGGCTTCGATGCGGGCCTTGTCGTCCTTCAGAGAGAAATAGGCGTGGCCGGACGAATGCGGGCCGCGATAGCCGGAGATTTCGCCGCGCACGCGGACATGACCGTAGGCATCCTCGATGGTGCGCTTCACCGAAAACGCGATCTCGGAAACCGTGAACTCGCCGATATTGCCGCGCGGCCCGTCAAGATCGCTAACGCTGTCGCCGTCCATCATCGCCTCCGGTTCGGGCACAGGGTTCACCCGAATCCGGCGCGAAGTCCAGAGCGGTTGCCGATGTCAGGGTGCCTCGCCAGGCGGGGGGGGCGGTGGTGGCGGAGGAGGGCCGTCGTCGACGGGAATCGGCGGCATGGCGTTCTTGCCGCGGCCGATTTCCTGCCGCACCGTAAGCGGCACCGTTTCGAGCGCGCGCAGGATCGAGGACTGCACGATGGTCATCAGCCCGCGGGCCTTGTCCTGCTCCACCAGAAAGAGCGCCTTCACGCGGGCCGGATCCAGCGGATCGGCACGCATGGCCTCGAAGGTCTGCTGGCGCGCTTCGTTGAGTTCGCGCGCTGCCTGCCGGACAAGCGGGCGGTTCTGGTTGTCTGCCCGCACGGCATCGCGGATCTCCGGCGGAAACGCGCGCATCATGAATCCGACGCCGGGCGGTGGCGGCGGTGGCGGTCGATGGGAAAAGGTGCCGACGAGATAGCCGGCACCGACGAAATTCACGACGAGCGAGACCGCGAGCACGGCGGCCACCGCAACCGCCGTGCGGGTGCCGACGATCATGACAGGTCACCCGGATCGAATCCGAGGACGACGACCGCCAGTTCCTGCTCGCCGTAGCCGGTGTCGTGGGTGGCCGGCACAGGGGCGACAATGCTGAGGCCGACGCCGAGGGCGACGCACATCACCAGCGTCCATGCCCCGACGAAGGCGAAGCGGCGGCTGAAGCCGATCCGAAGAGGACGTTCGGCCGAACGCGGCCGTGCGCCGTGGAGCCGCGACACCAGTCGCCCGACGGTCGCCGAATCGACCGGAGCGGTGGCGACGGCCTCCCCCAGAAGCACATCGAGGGCGCGGGCGCGGTCGGCCTCCCGCCGCGCGGTTTCATCGCGGGCGGTCAAGGCTAGGGCGGCTTCGCGCTCGCGGGCAGGCCAGCGCGCCGGATCGCCGCCGCAACGGTCGAGCAGGGCGAGAAACGCCGTCCGGTCGAGCGCCGCGGGACCTTCGCCCGGGAGCCCGCGGGCCGGACCGGCTTCGGAGCCGGAAGGATGATGACGGTTCGACATTATCGGACTTCCCCCTCGCGCCGGGCGAGGTTCATTCTCAACGTTCTGCGCGCGCGCACCAGAAGCTGTTCGGCCGCACCGACGGTTACGCCCAGGCTTTCGGCGATGTCGGCGGTGCTGTGTTCTCCGCCAGCGGCGATCAGGATCGCGGCACGCTGACGGGCGGGCAGGGCGCGGATGTCGTCCATCACCGCGGCGAGGCGAGATCGGTCGGCGAGCTGCCGTTCGGCGCCGACGTCCGGGTCGGCGGCCTCTGCCGCGTCCTCCAGACCGACGAAGCGCCGCAGCTTTCGCCGCCGCTCGAGATCGATGCAGCGGTTGACCGCGATCCGGGTGATCCAGCTCGCAACCTTGACGCCTCGGTCCTCGAAACGCGAGGCCGTGCGCCAGATCGTCCAGAAGGTATCCTGCACCACGTCGTCGGCGCTGCCGGCCGCGGCGCTGTAGCCGGCCGCGAGCGCGCGGATACGGGCGCCGTGCCGGCGGAGCAGAGCCGTCAGCGCCTGCTCGTCACCGGCCGCAACCGCCCTGATGAGGGCGATGTCGGGATCGGCCGCGGCAACCTCGGCGATCGCCGCGCCGGCCGCCGCCGCTTCGGACGAGGCGTCGCTATCCGGCACCCGCTCGAACGTCATGGCGGCGTCCGGGCGCGCGTGGAGACCGGCCTCGCCGGCCCGCGCGCTGCCGGCGGGGCCGCCGGTGCCGTTCTGCAGGGAATCCGCCGCCACGTCGGCTCCGGTTGCTGTGTCATGCCATCCGAGGGTCCGCCGCACGCCCGTCGCCATCTCCGTCGCGACCCGCGCCGCGCCGGTTCCCGCCTTGCCTGTCCTGGTCTGCGCGACGTCCGGTCGACCGAATGTCGCGAAGGGCTGAACGAACGCCGCCATGGCCAACTCTCTCGACCGTGTCCATCATAGCAACTGCCGTACGAGACGGCGACTGCAAGGAGAACGCGGCAGGCGCCCATTTCCCTACGCACGCAAACACCTCTGGCACCGGCTCAGGCCCGCAAGTCCCCACGGCCGGCCGCCGGAACGAGGCCTTCGCTGGGGGCAACAGCCACTTTCTGCACCGATGACCGTCCCGCCGCGATTGCGGAACGCCACCTGATCGGTTATGAGATCGGCGTTCGCCAGCGCGGCGAAATCCGGCCTGCACCCGTAGCTCAGCTGGATAGAGCGTTGCCCTCCGAAGGCAAAGGTCACACGTTCGAATCGTGTCGGGTGCGCCATTTTCTGGCGAAAATCAGTCACATATCAAGGCGCCCTTTAGGGCCGTGCACCTCTGTCTCGATGCGGTGGGGATTACGGCGTGCGGCAGCGGCACCGCGTGGAGCGGACGGCGAAGAGATTCGCGATGAGCGTCGTGGCTCTGCCCCTAAGCCGCCTTTCACACCTTGTTGAATCTGCGCCGCGAGGGCCGCCTTGTCCTGCGGCAGGCAGCGCCCGGAGTGCTTGGTGACCGTCTCCAGGGTGTCCTGGACCGGACGAACACGCAAGCACTGCCGGTCGTCGAGCGGTTTCGGTCCACGCCCCTGGGAGAGGGGCGACATGTTGGGGAACTGGACGGTCTGGCCGCCGGTCGAGTTTCGATCCACGCGCCCGCGAGAAGGGCGACGTCGTTCAGCGGCGCGACCGCGACCTACGCCGCGTTTCTATCCACACCCCTGCGATAGAGGCGACCTAATCGCTGCACTCGGTGGCCTGTGGTGGTTGCGGGCGAGGCCGCGTTGCTCAGGGCCGCCAACACGTGCCCGGCCCGATAGCTGAAGCGTGGACGCATCATCGGCGAGAAGCGCGAGAAGGCGTCAACCGCGGCCAGCGCCCGGCTCTTGCGGCCGGCGGCGAGCTGGTCTTGGACCGGCTCCATCACCCAGACGTCAATCGTCCCAGTGGCGGGCGTCCGGTCCTGCCGCACCTTTGCTTAGCCGACGCTCCGGTGTCCCGTTGCGCAGCTCATTTCTTTTCACTCAGTATTTTATCTTTAATGATCTGACGGAGAGTTTGTGCCAGGTTCGGCGTGGCGCTCGAGCATGTAATCATGATCTCGCTCGGCGATTCGGTAAGCGACGTATATGCGTGCTTCATGGTGCTGTCCAAATAGACGCAGTCGCCCGTCTCAAGCGCGATCGGCTCGTAATATTCCGAGAAAAGCATAACTCTGCCTTTCAAGACATGCACGAATTCTTCCCCGACGTGTGATGTCATTTCGCCGGCCTGCTCAATCGTTCGTGCGCGAATCTCGATATGTATGGGTATGATTCGTTTGTGAGCGACATCGGAGCAAAGATATCGATAGGTATAATATTTCGTGTCCAGTTGCTGGCCGTCATATTGCCGGCTGACGCTGCGCCGGCCAACGACGACAGCCGGTGTCCTGTCATCGGTCGCAGGAGGATCAAGAAGGTCTGCAATTTCGACCCCAAGTCCCCGGCTCAGTTGCAGCACCTTGTCGAAAGTGGGCGATAGCAGGCCATTCTCAATCTTGGACAAGGTCGAAGTCGAGATGCCTGTCATCGTGCTGACGTCGGCCAGTGTCCAGCCATGATGCGCGCGCCGGTCGCGCAGCAACTTCCCCAGCGCGGGCGGCTCATTGTTTATCGGAGTGTCTCGGTCTGCCACGTCTGGTCCTGCCGCTTGGCGATTGCGAGGGGTCATTATTTTCGCGCCATCGTCTCCTTAAGCGACATCGCACCGAGAACGGCAAGTGTGATTGTCACCGCGAGGACGATGGAGACGAGCGCATTCACTTCGGGGGTGAAGCCAACCCGCATCATCGCCCACAGGCGGATGGGCAGGGTCGCATCGCCGCCGACGAGGAAGAAGGTGACCAGCGTCTCGTCGAAAGAAAGGGTGAAGGCGAGAAGGCCGCTGGTGACCAAGGCCGACCGCAACTGCGGCAGCACCACATGCCGGAAGGTCTGCCAGTTGTTGGCGCCGAGATCTAGCGAGGCCTCGATCTGGCTGTTCTCCAGGCTTTCCAGCCTGATCGTCACCATACGGTAGATGATGGCGAGAACCAGCACGACGTGCCCGACGGTGACGGTCAGAAGGCCGCGCTCCAGCCCGAGGCCGCGGAACGCGATGAGCAGCGAGATGCCGGTGATGATGGCCGGCAGCACGAAGGGCAGGAAGATCACGAGCTCGATGAGCGCCCGGCCGCGGCGAACACCCGTCTTCATGTAATAGGCAAGGCCGAGCGCCAGCGCCGTGGCGAGCGCGACGGCGCTGGCGCCGACCAGGAGCGTGTTGCCGAGGGCGGCGAGCATCTGCGGATTGTCGCCAAGCCGGGCGTACCACTGCAGGCCGAAGCTGCTCCAGTCGATTCCCTCGCGGCTGATGTCGAAGAAGGACAGCAGCACCACCATGAACGCGGGGCCGTAGAGCGCTGCAAACACCAGGGCGCCGATCAGCCACAGCAGGGTAATGGTCATGCGCTCTGCGGCGGTCATTTCACCCTCGCGTGACGGGAGATGGCGGCCGCAACCAGGATGATGAGGACGACCGAGACCAGCAGCACCACGGCCAGCGCCGCTCCGAAGGGCCAGTTGAAGGCCATGCCGAACTGGCTCCAGATCGCGCGGCCGAAGGTGAAGCCCTGATTGCCGCCGACCATTTGCGGGGTGAGATAATCGCCCAGCGCCAGCACCATGACGAACAGCGCGCCGACGATCGAGCCGGGCAGGCTGAGCGGCAGAACCACATGGACGAAGGTCGGGCCCGGCCGGCCGCCCAGATCGGCCGAAGCTGCCATCAGTGAGGGCGAGATGCGCTCCAGCGACAGGAAGATCGGCAGGATGGCATAGGGCAGATAGATCACCGCCATGGTGATCATCACTGCGGTCTGGTTGTAGATGAAGGCCTTGCTCGGCACGTCCAGCACGCCGATCTGGATCAGCAGCCAATTGACCGGGCCGTTATAGCCGAGAATGTTCCGCATCGCGTATATCTTGACGATATAGTTCATCGCCAGCGGGATCACGCTTATCAGCAGAAGAAAGTAGCGTAGGCGGCCTTCCAGACGCCAGATCAGATAGGCAATGATATAGCCGAAGATCAGACTGGTGGTTGCGACGATGCCGGCAAGCCAGAGAGTTCCGGTGAATACGCTGCGATAGACCGGTTTCGCCAGAAAATCGATGTAGTTAGCCAGGGTAAAGCTCTTCACCAACTGGCCATCGGCGGTCGACCAGAAACTGTAAAGCAAAAAAGTGGCCAGCGGCACGAGAATCAAAAGGACAGGCAGGCCATACACCACCAGCGCCAGAGCGATGCGACGCAATTGCCGGCGGCGGGAGGGGACACCCGTCCTCATCGGACCAGCCTGGGGCGCGGCGAAGGAGAGATCGGCCATGGCGCGCCTCATGCGGTCAGGATACTGACATCGGCGTCGGACCAGCGCAGCGGCACGGGTTCGCCGATCCCGATTCCACTGCCGAGATCCGGTGTCGGCAACCGCACCTTGACGGTGTGCGGCGAGCCCTCGCCGAGGCGCACCACAAGTTGGGTGGTGGCGCCGAGAAAAGTGAGGCTCTCCAGCAATCCGGTCATCGAGCGCTGGTCGTCCGCGCTCTTGCCGGCCATGCCGACACAGAAGCTCTCAGGCCGGATGGCGATCGAGATGGCATCGGCCGGCGCGGGGCCGCTGAGGGCATGGCTGCCGAGCGGGCTGTGCGCCGCCAGCGACGCGCCGGCCCCTGTCAGTCGAGCCGGCAAGATGTTGTTCTCCCCGAAAAATTTCGCCACGAACTCGCTGTGCGGGCGGTAATAGATGTCCTTCGGCGTGCCGACCTGCTCGACCTTGCCATGATCCATGACCACGATGCGGTCCGACATCGAGATCGCCTCCTCCTGGTCGTGGGTGATGAAGACGAACGTGGTGCGGATGCGCCGCTGCAGCGCCTTGAGGAAATCCTGCATCGAGCGGCGCAATTCGGCGTCGAGCGCGCCCAGCGGCTCGTCCAGCAGCACCACCCTGGGCTCGCACACAATGGCGCGGGCCAGCGCCACGCGCTGGCGCTGGCCGCCGCTCAGTTCGGCGGGGTAGCGCGCCGCCTTGTCGGCCAGCTCGACCATGGCCAGCACGTCCGCGACCTTGGCGTCGATTTCCGCCCGCGGGCGCCGCCGCATCTTCAGGCCATAGCCGACATTCTTCGCCACGCTCATGTGCGGGAAAAGCGCGTAGTCCTGAAACACGGTGTTGAAGGGCCGCTCGAAGATCGGCATGTCAGTGATGTCGACGCCGTCCAGCAGGATGCGGCCGGTGCTCGGCGGCGTGAAGCCGCCGAGCATACGCAGGATGGTGGTCTTGCCGGAGCCCGAAGGCCCAAGGATGGTCAGAAACTCGCCATCGCCGATCGTCAGATCGATCGGCTTCAGCACGTTGACCGCCCCATAGGATTTGCCGACCCCGGCAAGGTGGATGAGGTTGCGGAAGCTCATGCCGGCATCTGCTCCGTTTGACGAGAGGCTGGTCATTCGACCGGCGTCGCCTTGATCTCGTTCCACAGGTCGATGCGTCGCGCGAAATCTTCCGGCGCCTGCAGGAAGACCAGCTTGTCGGCATAGGTCAGGCCGATCGCCTCGTTGGCAGCGGCATTGGTGGTGTTGCCGTAACCGGTCTTCTCGCTGATATAGGTGCCGACGTCCTCTTCGAGCATGGCATCGATCCACGCATGGGCAAGGGCGGGGTCGCGGGCGCCGGCGCTGATCGCCCAGCAGTCGATCCAGCCGATGGCGCCCTCCTTCGGAATGGTCAGTCCGACATCGAGACCCTTCTTGCGCAGCATCGGCGCCTGCGGCTCGCCCATGGACATCATCAGGTCGACGCCGCCCTGGGCGAAGATGCTGACCCCGTCGTCGAAGCCGGCATAATAGGTCGAGACGAACCGCTTCTGGTCGAGCAGCTTGGCCTTGATGCTGGCAAACTGGGCGTCGGTGAGGTTGAAGGGGTCCTTGTAGCCGAGCAGCAGCGCGGTTGTGACGATCGCGTTGTTGGCGTCGTCCATGGCGATGATACGCCCCTTGTACTGTTCGTCCCACAGCACGTTCCAGCTGGCCGGCGGCTCGGCGAAAACGGCCTTGTCATAGATCAGCGGGATCGATCCCCACGCGAACGGCACGGCGTAGGGCTTGCCGTCGAACACGATGGCGGAGACGTTTCCGAAGGCCGGCAGCAGGTTCTTCGCATTCGGAATCTTGGAAAGATCAACCGGCTGGATCAGCTTTTCCTGCGTCAGGCGCTTATAGGATGATGTCTCGATGGCGATGACGTCGAAATCCTCGCCCTTCGAGGCGGTCATCTTGGCGAAGATTTCGTCGACGCTGCCGGTGTAGGTGATCTTCACCTTCGCGCCGGTCTTGGCCTCGAAGGCCTTGACCCACGGCTCGTCCGCATAACCCTCCCAGGTCAGCACCCGCAATTCCTTGGGGGCGGCGACTGCAGGCAAAGTGGCGCCGGCCACGAGCAGCCCGGCAAAGCCGGCGACGCCGGCCATGAAGTTGCGTCTGTGCATGGAATTGATCCTCTGGAATGTTCTGATTGGGCCGCCTATGCGGCGGTCGTCGTTTTGGCGGCGGCGTAGTTCACCTCGGTCCGGTGCCAGCCCTCGGCGTGTTTCTGCCAGTAGAGCGCCTTCAGCCTCAGGCTGACCGGCCCGGGAGCGTCGTTGTTCATGATGTGGCCGTCGACCCGCGCCACAGGCATGACGCCGCCTGCGGTCGTCGTGCAGAACACCTCGTCGGCCTGCAGCAGGTCCTCATGGCGCAGCGGCGCGATGCGGGCCGGCAGGCCGATTATCGCGCAGAGATCGAGGACCGAGCGGCGGGTGATGCCCTCGAGGGCGCCGCGGTCCGGCGTGAGCACCTCGCCGTCGCGAACCATGAACACGTTGAAGCCCGGCCCTTCGGTGACGAAGCCGTCAGAGTCGAGCAGCACGGCGGTGTCGGCCCCTGCATCGTGCGCCTCGAACAGGCCGCGCGTCAGGTCGCCCCAATGATAGTTCTTCACCGTCGGGTCGATCGACGCGGCCGCAATGCGCGGCACGCTGGCGACATGGAGGTGCGCGCCGCGGGCCTGGACGTCGAGCGGAATGACGTCGATCCACGGAATGGCGTAGGCGGTGAAGAGGTTCTCGCAATCCGCCGGCCGGCGTGAGCCGAAGATGCGCGGGCGGCCGCGGGTGCAGACCATCGCGACATAGGCGTCACGCAGGCCGGAGAGCGCCACGCAACGCTCGAGTATCGCCGCGATCTCGGCGCGGCTGTGCGGTGGTGTCAGCCGGCACGCTGCGAGCGAGCGCTCGAAGCGGTCGAGATGGTCGTCGAGCCGGAAAAAGCCGCCGTCGCGCACATGCACCACGTCATAGGTCACGTCCGACCGGGTGAAGCCCCAATCGAGGATCGAAAGCCGTGCCTCGGACGCCTGAACGTAACGGCCTTCGACGAAGGCGGCGCCCTGAGAGAAGTCGGGAAGGTCGGCGGTCATGCCATCGATATCCTGCGGTGTCTGCGGTGGACGTGTCGGATGATGCCGGGGAGATATCCGATTGGCAACAAAAATTTCGGATAAGAAAAATAATTTGACATATCCGCAATTGACGGCGACATCTGGCACCGACGCAACGCGATCCACGGGAACCTGCATGCCCCTCGCGACTGAAACAGAACGCCTCGGCCCAACCGGGCTCCGCATCACCCGACTGGGGCTCGGCACGGCGCCGCTGGGCGGCCTCTACGAACCCGTGAGCGACGAGGCCGCAGAAGCGACGATCGCCCGGGCCTGGGACCTCGGGCTGCGCTTCTTCGACACGGCTCCGCAATATGGCAACGGGCTCTCCGAGCGCCGGCTGGGTGCCTTTCTCGCGGGCAAGCCGCGTGAGAGCTATGTGCTCTGCACCAAGGTCGGAAGGCTCCTGCGCCGCCCGGCGCGGCCGGTGGGCGAGGATGCCTATTACAAGGGAACGCCGCCGGAGCGGCCCGTCTTCGATTTCAGCTATGACGGGGTGATGCGCTCGTTCGAGGAGAGCCTGGAGCGGCTCGGTACGGGTCGGATCGACGTTCTGCACATCCACGATCCCGACGATCACTATGATGAGGCGGTGGCCGGTGCTTACCGCGCGCTCGACCGGTTGCGCAGCGACGGCGTCATCGGCGCGGTCGGCGCCGGCATGAACCAGAGCGAGATGCTGGCCAGCTTCGCCCGTGCCGGCCGCTTCGATTGCTTCCTGCTCGCCGGCCGCTACACGCTGCTGGAGCAGGGAGCCGTCAAGGACTTCTTGCCGTTGTGCCAGCAGCAGGGCGTCGGCGTCATCATCGGCGGCGTCTACAATAGCGGAATATTGGCGAACCCCGCGCTTGGGGCCAAGTTCAACTATGTCGACGCCGACCCGGCTCTCATCGCCCGGGCGCTCGATCTTGAAGCGGTCTGTGCCCGCCACGGCGTCCCCCTGAAGGCCGCCGCGATCCAGTTCCCCGCCGCCCATCCGGCGGTCGCATCCATCCTCACCGGCGCCCGCAACGCGGCCGAGATCGACGAGAACGAAGCTCTGTTCCGCCATCCCATACCGGCGGCGTTGTGGGAAGAACTGCGCGCGCTAGGCCTGATCGACCCGGCGGCGCCAACGCCATGAGCGCCGCATCGCCCCTCGTCATCGATGCCCATCAGCATTTCTGGGATCCATCGCGGGCCAGCTACCCGTGGATGGCGGGCGAGGCGATGGCGCCGCTGCGCCGGCCCTATGTGCCTGGCGACCTGGCGCCGCTGCTCGCCGCTGCGGGGGTCGACGCCACCCTCCTCGTGCAGTGCCGTCACGAGGCGGCCGAGACCGAGGAGTTCCTGGCCCTTGCGGCGGCCACGCCTTTCGTCGTTGGCGTCGTTGGCTGGGTCGATCTTGAAGGACCCGATGTCGCCGGCGACATTGCCCGGTTGCGGACCCTGCCGGGCGGCGACCGCCTGGTCGGTCTGCGTCACAATGTGCACGACGAGCCTGATCCTGAATGGCTGGAGCGCGCGGACGTGTGGCGCGGGCTGGAGGCGGTGTTCGCCGCAGGACTCACGTTCGACCTGCTGGTGCGTTCCCGCGAGCTTCCCGCTGCGATCGCCTGTGTCCGCCAGTTCCCCGGAGGGCGTTTCGTGCTCGATCACATGGCGAAGCCGCCCATCGCGCGTGGCTTCGATGCGCTGTGGGCGGATCGCTTCAGGCAGATCGCAGCGTTCGGCAATGTCCGGTGCAAAATCTCGGGCCTGGTGACCGAGGCGACGTGGGCCGACCATTCGCCAGCGACGTTCGAGCCCTATCTGGCCCTCGCGCGCGACGCCTTCGGTGCGCGACGGCTCATCTTCGGCTCCGACTGGCCGGTGGCGACCCTCGCGGCCGACTATGCCACGGTCAAGGACATCGCCGCCCGATGCTTCCACGACGATCCTGACGCCGCGAAAGGCCTGTTCGCCGACAATGCGATCGCCGCCTATCGCCTCGAATCCCGGCTTCGCACCCCTCCCTGCAGCGAGACATCCCCATGACCAACGTCGATCTCGGCACTGGCCGTTGGCTCAACGAGCCGGCCCGCTGGTCCATTGCCTCCGGCACCCTGCATCTGGCGACGGATGCGGCGACCGATTTCTGGCGTGAAACCCATTACGGCTTCATCCGCGACAACGGCCATTTTCTCGGCTTTACGACCGGCGAGGCATTCACCGCGGAAGTTCGGGTCAAGGGCGAGTACCCCTCACTCTACGACCAGGCCGGCCTGATGGTGCGGATCGACGAAACGCGATGGGTCAAGGCGGGGGTCGAGTTCTCCGATGGCCAGCTCAATCTCAGCGTGGTGGTCACCGACGGCCGCTCCGACTGGTCGGTGACGCGGCCGGATGGAGATGTCACCGACGTGCGATTGCGCCTCACTGTGAAGGGCGGTGCCCTACGGGTGCAGGCCTCCACCGACGGCACGATATGGCCGCTGCTGCGCCTCGCTCCGTTTCCGGCGGCGCCCACCTATCAGGTCGGGCCGATGGCCTGCACGCCGGAACGAGCCGGTCTGGAAATCGCCTTTTCGGATTTCCGCATTCTGCCGCCGACCGAGCGCGACCTGCACGACCTTTCATGACCACAACAACCAGGCGGACACCATGCTGATCGGCATCGACCCGATACTGAATCCGGACATTCTCCATGCCTTGCGCGCGATGGGCCACGGCGACGAAGTCGTCATCGCCGATGGCAGCTTCCCCGCCGAAACCGTGGCGCGCCGGCTGGTGCGCATGGAAGCGAGCGACATGCCGCGCATGCTGCGCGCGGTCTTGAGCGTGCTCCCGATCGATGAATCCGAGCCCGACCCGGTGCTGGGCATGGAGGTCATCGGCGAGCCCGACACCTTGATGCCCGCGCACCGGGAGATCGCCACCATTCTCGGCGAGGTGACGGGCGGCGCCGTCAGTCTCAAGCGCATCGAACGCTACGCCTTCTACGAGCGCGCGAAGCAGGCCTTCGCGGTGATCGCGACGGGAGAGCGACTGTTCTACGGCAACGTCATCATCCGCAAGGGAACGGTGGCCTGATCTCGCGGGCTGCCGGACATCTGGAGTCAATGACTTGAAACTGTTGCGTTACGGTCCGGCCGGCCAGGAGCGTCCCGGCTTGCTAGATGGCGAAGGCCTCATACGGGATCTCTCGTCCGTTGTTCCCGACATATCGGGTAAGACGCTGTCGCGCGCGGGTATCGAGGCCTTGAGGCGCCTCGATACCGCCGCGTTGCCGCTGGTTGCGGATCCTGTGCGGATTGGTCCCTGCGTCGCCGGCGTCGGCAACTTCATCGCCGTCGGGCTCAACTATGCCGACCATGCCCGCGAGAGCGGCCTGCCCATTCCAGCCGAGCCGGTGCTGTTCAACAAGGCGCCGTCTTCAATCTCCGGGCCGAACGATCCGATCGTCGTGCCGCCGGGATCGAGCAAGCTCGATTGGGAGGTGGAGATCGCGATGGTCATCGGCGAGGCCGCCTATGATCTCCCTGAAGCTGACGCGCCGGATGTCATCGCCGGCTATTGCGTCTGCCACGATGTTTCCGAGCGTGCCTTCCAGAACGAGCGCGGCGGGCAGTGGACAAAGGGCAAGAGCAGCCCGGGCTTCGGCCCGCTCGGTCCCTATCTGGTCACGGCGGACGCCATCGCCGAGCCGCAGGACCTGACCCTCTGGCTCGACGTCAACGGCGTGCGGATGCAGTCGGGCTCCACCGCCACCATGATCTTCGGGCTCCATTTTCTCGTGTCCTACATCTCGCGCTTCATGCGGCTCGAACCGGGAGACGTCATCACAACCGGCACGCCGCCCGGCGTCGGCATGGGGCGGCATCCTCCGCGCTATCTGAAGGCCGGCGACCGCGTCGAACTCGGCATTACCGGGCTCGGCACCCAGCGTCAGCAGGTGCTGGCCCATGGTTGAGCCCGACATCATGGTGCGGCCGGCGCCGCGCAGCGTTCGGATGGATCCGGACGACAATCTCATCGTCGCGGTCGACGCCATCGAGCGCGGCGTCGCGGCGGGGGGCATCGTCGCTGCCGATCGCATCCCGCGCGGCCACAAAATGGCGGTGGCAGCGATCGAGGCCGGCGCGCCGATCGTCAAATTCGGCCAGATCATCGGCTTCGCCACCGTCGCCATCGCGCCCGGCACCTGGCTGCACGAGCACAATGTCGGTCTCAGGGATTTCGAGCGCAACTCCCGACCGGCCATTGACCCAACCGGCCGGCCGCCAGCCGCCATCGAGCCGCCGGTCACCTTCGCGGGCTTCCGCCGCCCGGACGGCCGGGTCGGCACCCGCAACTATGTCGGCATATTAAGCTCGGTGAACTGCTCGGCCACCGCGGCACGGTTCATGGCGGAGGAGATCGTCCGCTCCGGGGTGCTGGCCGATTTTCCCAATATAGACGGCGTCGTTCCGCTGGTTCACGGCACCGGATGCGCCATGGACACCGAGGGCGAAGGCTTCGAGGTGCTGAAACGCACCCAGTGGGGCTATGCCGCGAACCCGAACATGGCCGCTGTCATTATGGTCGGCCTTGGCTGCGAGGCCTTCCAGATCGACCGCTGGAAGCAGGCCTATGGCATTGTCGAGAGCGACCGCTTCCGCAGCCTGACCATTCAGCAGACCGGCGGCACGCGGAAGACCGTGGAAGCCGGCGTCGCTGCCATCCAGGACCTGCTGCCGCTCGCCAATCAGGCGCGGCGCGAGCAGGTGCCGGCATCGCATCTGATGCTGGCGCTGCAATGTGGCGGCTCGGACGGCTATTCCGGCATGACCGCCAACCCGGCGCTGGGCATTGCCGCCGATCTGCTGGTTGCCCACGGCGGCACTGCGATCCTCTCCGAGACGCCGGAGATCTACGGGGCCGAGCATCTGCTGATACAGCGCGCGGCAAGCCCCGAGATCGGCGAGCGGCTGATCGGACTGATCCGCTGGTGGGAGGATTATGCCGCCCGCCATCGCGGCGTGATGAACAACAATCCGTCCCCCGGCAACAAAGCGGGCGGGCTCACCACCATTCTGGAGAAGTCGCTCGGGGCGATCGCCAAAGGCGGCAGTTCTCCGCTGGCCGGCGTCTATCGTTATGCCGAGCCGATCACCCGGAAGGGGCTGGTGTTCATGGATACGCCCGGCTTCGATCCGGTCGCCGCCACGGGCCAGATCGCCGGAGGCGCCAATGTGCTCGCCTTCACCACCGGGCGCGGTTCCGCCTTCGGCTCAAAGCCGACGCCCTCGATCAAGCTGGCGACCAATACGCCGATGTATATGCGGATGGTCGACGATATGGATGTCAATTGCGGCGACATCCTTGACGGCGTGTCGATCAAGCAGAAGGGCCGAGAGATCTTCGAGCAGATTCTGGAGGTTGCCTCAGGCCGCCGCACCAAATCCGAAATGCTCGGTTATGGCGACCATGAATTCGTGCCCTGGCAGATCGGCGCGACCATGTAGGCGGGGGCATGCGTCAAACGCCTCCTCGCCCGTCGCTCAGGACGATTTGCTTTGCGATCGGTCATGACCAGAACTTGTCATGGCCCGTGGTTTCGATCCACGCCCCTGCGGGAGGGGAGACTACCACGGTCGAATATGCCTCCGGCGCCAAATACGTTTCGATCCACGCCCCTGCGGGAGGGGCGACCTGACGCGGGCGGAGTTCGACGCCGCGCTGCCGGTTTCGATCCACGCCCCTGCGGGAGGGGCGACTGCTGATCTGGGGCGGCTCATGTCGCAGCATCTGTTTCGATCCACGCCCCTGCGGGAGGGGCGACCATCGCCCCTAACGGCTGCCGCTTTGGCCTTTGGGGGTTTCGATCCACGCCCCTGCGGGAGGGGCGACGAGGCGACGCTCGTCGAAAGCGGCGACGTGGACGCGTTTCGATCCACGCCCCTGCGGGAGGGGCGACGCTCCCATCCGCGGGATAACTGGCACTGGCGACCCCGTTTCGATCCACGCCCCTGCGGGAGGGGCGACAACGTGGCGTCGTTGTCTGGGTACTCTACGGTAAGTTTCGATCCACGCCCCTGCGGGAGGGGCGACGCCCTCCCAAACGTCGCGATAGCCGCCGGGGCCGTGTTTCGATCCACGCCCCTGCGGGAGGGGCGACCGTCGAAGCCCTGCCCTTTCGCCTGCTTGAAGATGTTTCGATCCACGCCCCTGCGGGAGGGGCGACGAATAAAGCAGGAGGTTGCGCTCCGGGAGTGTGTTTCGATCCACGCCCCTGCGGGAGGGGCGACTTCGATGGACCGCCGCCAATCGAAGCGC
Organism: Pseudoxanthobacter soli DSM 19599; assembly: GCF_900148505.1. NCBI lineage: Bacteria > Pseudomonadati > Pseudomonadota > Alphaproteobacteria > Hyphomicrobiales > Segnochrobactraceae > Pseudoxanthobacter > Pseudoxanthobacter soli. The sequence goes on from NZ_FRXO01000005.1 coordinate 92,569, forward strand.
CGAACGTGTTTCGATCCACGCCCCTGCGGGAGGGGCGACCCTGCTGGCCAAGGCACTGTCGCCGGATGTCTCCAAGTTTCGATCCACGCCCCTGCGGGAGGGGCGACATTCTGACCGCGCCAAGTCCGAGTGCGACGAGTACGTTTCGATCCACGCCCCTGCGGGAGGGGCGACGCGCGCCGATGACGAGCTGCCGAGCGGCGTCACCGTTTCGATCCACGCCCCTGCGGGAGGGGCGACCGACAACAGGTCGATGACGTCGCCGGATTCTTCGCTGGTTTCGATCCACGCCCCTGTGTGAGGGGCGACCTGACGCTGATGTCGACCGCGACCGTCCCGGCGCTGTTTCGATCCACGCCCCTGCGGGAGGGGCGACCGCTTGACTTCTAAGCCGATGCACGCGTTCAGCAAAGAGGGCGTGCGGCGCGAACCTGCGCGGAAACTGGCCGCGCAAAGCGGTCTTGAGGATAGGAAGGTTGCAAAAGAGGTTTTCCGGCAAGGGTCTGCCACGGGTGCGAACCTCACCGGGTTCGCCGGCACGCTTCAGGTTCGCACCGCGTGTGTGCCCTCAGACAATGAGGGGGCCGTCCAGATCCACTGCCGGCTTGGCGCCGACGTGCTCGATCTTTCTCCGGCCGTTCGCGCCGAGGTAGTAGTAGCGCAGACTGTCGCTCTCCGGCCTGATCAGACCTTCAAGACGCGCTTTCAGCCGCGTCCACTGGGCCGGATCCACCTCAATCTCAAACACCGAATACTGCACACGCTGCCCATAGTCTCGGCATGCTTTCGCAACCGCGCGCAGGCGGGCGCCGCCATCGCCTTCCGAGGTTCGTACATCATAGGTGACCAGCACGAGCATCGCAGCCGCCTATTTCCAGAACCAGGGCGGGTAGGCATCCAGATCGCCGCGCAGATGCCGCGCCAGCATCTGTGCCTGGAGATAGGGCGTCAGGCCGAGCGGTGCCTTCTCCTCCAGAAAGGGGTGCTGGCGTTCATCCTTCTTTCGTTCCTGCCATGCCGTCAGAACCTTTTTGCGCGCTTCATCGGAAAGAAACACGGCGCCGGCGTCCCGCAGCTCGAAATCGCTCGCCCGCAGCTGCCGTCGATTGATGAGCGAAAGGGCGAGCCGGTCGGCGACGCTGGCGATGTTCAGCCAGCGGCAGCGCCATCGCCCGACGAACGCCGCGCGCCTTGCGGGCCCCGCCCTTGTCCGCCACGGCGTGGAGCACATGGCCCTCCGCCGTGAAACGATTGTCCGCCCAGAGACGCTCCAGATGGATCAGCGCCGCCTGGCGCATGCAATAGACGGCATGCTGAAGGGCCGAGAGCGGAATGGGCTCACCCGGCTCCGTCCTCCCCGATCCTTCCGCCTGCGCTCCCATTGCTCAGAGTCTTTCGATGATCTCGACGCCCGCGGGGAGGTTTTCGCGGTCGATGGTCACGATGTAGTCGGTGAATTTGCGGGCAGGGGGCTCATTGCCGATCCGCTTGTCGTCGATTTCCCGGAACTCGCCATCCACGTTGCGGCCGATCCTGATGCGATCGAACAGGGCGTGGGCGGGGGCGTTGCCCATGGGGTGCTCGTGCTTGAACACGATCAGTTTGCGGGTGGCCATCTGCCCGCGCGCGGCGGCGCGATCATGCTCGAACATGCCGGTCAGAGCCTCGAACAGGAGGTCGAGATCGCTTTCCGAAAAGCCGGTCCGCTCGGCGAACTTGGCCGAGATGAAACCATGGGCCACATAAAGCCCATAGGGCACGATGTGCTTGCGGCCCATGGTGCGGTTGTCGGTACGATCGCTGGAATCGTCGCCCTCCGCCTTCTGCTTCTTCTCGGCCTCATTGGTCGCCGCCATGCGCGTGATGGAAATCTCAAGCGGCATGATCGGCTCGACGGAGGAGGCGAAGGTCATCTGCACCGGTCCCTTCACCTGCCCGCAATTGATGCCGGTGGACATGACCGCGCCGAAGGTGCGCACATCGAAGAAATTGCGGCACATGAAGTCGCGCAGCTTCACCGCCTCGGCGTCGTCCCTGGGGTTCAGCTTGGCATCCTTGCTCGCCTTCGGGTCGTCCGGCCGCAGCGCCTTATAGGCCTGACGGTGCTTCTCGTTCAGAATGGCGCCTTCCTCCACATAGATGTGGAAGCCGTCCTGGCCGCCTTTGGCCAGCTCGATGTAATTGCGAACCTTGCGTTTCAGGCTGACGTCGCTCACCAGACCCTTGTTGGTCTCGGGATCGAGACGCGGCATGTTTCCCGCATCAGGATCCCCGTTCGGATTGCCGTTCTCGACATCGAAGATCAGCGTGAAGTCATAGCGATTGGCGAGCGTGGTCATTCCGCGGTCTCCCCGGTGTCTGCGGCATCGACGGGTTTCTTGAAGAATTCGTTGCGCTGGTGGTAGTAGCCGAGGCCGAACAGGGCCTGCTCTTCAGCGGAAAGCGTCGGGGGGAAGGGATCGTCTCCCGGCTCCATTGCTTCCATGATGCCGCCGATCACCTTCTCCAGGTTTACCCGGCGCCCCGGCGACTGCTTGCCCACCTTCGACAGGTGGTTGGCCGAACCTTTATCCAGCAGGGAAAAGACCTTCCGCGGCTGGGCCGAGGCCGATCCATAGAATTTGTCCTTGATGGTGGCGTTCACCTTGCCGCCGAGGGCGGCATTCTGCGCCTGTTCATAGGCGGCGAAGAGCCGGCCCAGCAGGTAGCCTCGATCTCTGTTGCTCGGGTCGAGCGCCACGGGAGCCTCCCGGTTGTAGTTGCGAACAAGGATTGCCTTGAGAATGCCAGTGCGTAGGGCGTTCACCTCGCCATCGGCGCGGACCCGTGTCAGCACGGTGGCGAGCAGCGTCAGCGGATAGCGCGTGCCGCCCAGAACAGAGCGCATCCATTCGCCGGCGAGATTGGGCGGAACATTCTCGGATTTGCCGAGCAACGCCGTCTCGCGCAGATAGCGCCACAGCGGCGGGTAACCGTCACGCGGCGCCGGCTCGATGTGCATGTCGGAGACGAAGCGCTGATAGTTGCGGGTCAGCGCGCCGAAACTGTCCTCGAAGAAGAAGCGGATCGACAGCCGGGCTGCGTTGGGCGCCAGCCCGAGGACGTAAAAGCGCACGCCGGCCTCAAGGTCCGGAGCGACCTGCGCGAGATGCTCGCCCGCGCGAATGCGGGCCAGCTGGATGCCGACCGTCTTGCTGGCCGCCGCATCCTCCGCGCCGGGGTCGATAAAGGCGGCGAACAGGCTCTCGGCCTCGCTTGCGGCGGCGATGTCGGACGCATCCGCCCAGAACACCACCGAGGCATCGCCGATCTGGATGCGGTGGCCGCTGTCCCTTTCCAGGAAGCGGTTCAGAGCGGTGGTGTAGGCGAAGGCGGCGGCCTCGGAGACCGGGGCATTGTCGCCCTGCTCATGGCCATAGGAGGTGAAGGCGTCGAGGTTGAAGGAGACGATTGAACCGCCGGCCACTTGACCACCCCAAACGCCCTTGATGGCTGGATGAAGCCGAGCAATGGGAGCAACCTGTCCGGTGACCAGACACACAGCTTGCGTGCGCTCACCATCGGCGAAGCGCCGCTCCCAAATCGCTTTGGCGGCTTCCCTCTGGTGTAAGAGCCGGTCTCTTCGCTCTCGCTCAAGCGCGAAAACGATATTCTGGTCCTTCATCTCTTCAGGCCAGCCCAGTTTTACAAAGTCATCCGGGCTCCAAGCCGAAATAAAATTGCGGAGAGCGATCAGACCTTCATCATCCGTCTCTTCCAGCAACTCCATATGGAGGTCGTAAAAAGCTTGGTGTCGAGCCTCTGCGCCCTTCGCTTCGTTTGCGCTGACCCCGAGAACGTATGCTGTGTTGTCCCAAAGGAAAAAGGAGCGGGGCGTAATACCGGGGCGCTTGAAGGATGCCGGCACAGGAAGCAGCCTTGCCACCTTCTTCTTTCCCGCGCCGTCACGCAGGTCCACCACATGGGCGACCGAGCCGTCCTCGTTCAAGGAAATGAGAAAGCCGATCTTCTCCACGGAAAAGCCGAAGGGCGGCGCGTCCGGCAGGCGCTCATAGGCTTGGACGAGGGAGGAGAGGATGCTCATCGGCGGATCTCCGCGGAGTCCGGTGCCGGCACCTGGATCACGCCCGCTTCGAGTGTGGCGCGAAAGAACAGCGAGGGGCGATCGGGCGCCTGATGGTCGATGTCCCACAGCATGAAGCCGAGATCCCGGCTTTCGGAAATGGCCGGGGGCAGGGGGGCGTCGGGCGCGATCAGCTCGAAGTGGGCGGCGAATTCGCGGGTGCCGAGGCAGGGCTGGTGGAAGCACTGGCCGCGCGCGGCGCGCCGGTTGAACGTGTCGAGATGCTTGCCGACATTGTCGTCGGCGCCGGCCTTGCCTGTCAGTTCGAAATGCGCCGCGATCACATAGGCCGGTTTCACCAGCACGGTGGACGCACGCTGCTGGCGATCCTCGTCCACCAGAAGGCTCAGGCCCTCCAGATCGCCGCGCTTCATCGCGCTCTTGATCTTGCCCGCCGGGGCCTTGCTGCCCACCTCGTTGCGGCGGATGGACTGGAAGCGGATCGGCTCCAGCACATGGATGGCATCCACCACCCAGCGGATCGCCGGCTTCCAATGGATCGCCTCGAGAATGCCGCGCGCCGCGGAGGGCGTCATGACATCATAGGAAACCCGTTCGACTTTCATCTCGGGCCGGGTGAAGCAGGCGTAGTCACCCCACACCTTCAGACGGATACCGTACGCCACGATCCCTCCCTGTCGTTTTCCACCTCGTCTCGCTTCTGTGTAACGAAGCGTATTTTAGTTCAGTCGTGTTTTTGGGGAGTTGTGACGGAATGTGGAAGTAAGTTTTGTTCGCGATTCGAAGTTGTAAATCTATAATGGATGGTATGCATCCCCAGCGATAATCTCTGTCCGTTTTATTCAGATAATCACGCTTTCTTCCAAAATATAATCCGCATTTTCCCACAAAAGCCCGACATCGTCCCGGTATAGACTGGTGTTATTTAGTACAGCGAACTGATCGGCACGAATTTCCGCATGTGCGAAAGCAACATGCCCATTCCGAATCAGCAGCTCACGCGCCTTGAGCGGAACTTGCACGATGAAGGATTGCAATTTGCGCGCGAGCGTTCCAGAGGAAATATGTTCTATCCCCAGTTCGCTCACGGCTTTTTCAGCGGCCGCGTCATAGGGGATGATCACCGGCGCTAGACCGCTCTCGATCATCTTGAAGGCCTCGGCCACGGAGCGATAGGCGAAGTCCGTTCCGCGGCGGCTTATCGTGAACTTCTCTAATATCTTCTTCGCATCCAGACGATCGCCCATGCGCCAATAGACCTCGCCGAAATAGTCGGCGATGGCATCCAGCGAGAGCAGGTCCGGATGCTTGTCTATCATACGCCCCATGTCGCTGATCAGGTCTTTTATTTCGTTCGGCGGCGGGTAGTCGGGTGCTGAGAATACGGTAACGATACTGTCTTCCGGGGCGAGCTTTCCTTCCCGGTTGCAGCGACCGGCGGCCTGGATGATCTGCTCCAGCCCGGCTTCAGCCCGCCAGACGCGCGGAAAATCCACATCCACGCCGGCCTCGATCAGACTGGTGGCGATGACGCGGCAGGGGGCTTCCCCCTTCAGGCGCGACCGCACGTCGTCGAGTATGAGACGGCGATGGGCGGCGCATTGGCGGGTGGTGAGATGAATGAGACCATCCAGCCCGGCTGCCTGCGCCGCCTGGAAAAGCTCCAGCGCGTGACGTCGGCTGTTGACGATGACCAGAGCCTGCCTCGCCGAGACAAGTGCGTCGACCAGCGCGGTATTGTCCATCGGTCCGGCCGGCACGATCCGCGCCCGGCGCAGCTGCCGAGCGAGGCCACTCGGGTCCGGTGAAAGTTCGCGCCCCTCCAGCGGCAGGCCGTCGGGCAGGTTGCGCTGGTCGAGGGCGGGCTGCGTGGCGGTGCACAAAACGATGGTGCAACCATAGTTGCGCGCCAGTTCGTCCAGCATGCGGATGCACGGCCTGAGCAGCGCGCGCGGGATGGTCTGAGCCTCATCGAGGATGATGATGCTTCCCGCGATGTTGTGCAGCTTGCGCGCGCGGGACGGGCGGGCCGCGAACAGGCTTTCGAACAACTGTACATTGGTGGTGACGATGACCGGCGCCGCCCAATCCTCCATGGCGAGCTTCAGCTTGTCCCGGCTGTCGCGGCCCTGCATCGGGTCGAACGTCCGCTCTTCGACCGCCGAATGATGCGCCAGCACATGATCGTCGCCGAGAATGTCGCGAAACACCTCCACGGTCTGGTCGATGATGGAGGTGAACGGGATGGCGTATATGATGCGGCGGTGCCCGTGGGCCTGCGCGTGGTCGAGGGCGAAGCCGAGCGACGCCAGTGTCTTGCCGCCTCCGGTGGGCACGGTGAGGGTGAAGAGGCCGGGTGCCTCGCCGGCCTTGCCGCGCACATGGGCGAGAATGTCGCCGCGCAGCCGGTTGAGCGTGGTGGCGGTGCTGGCCTTGCCCCGCATGTGGGCGTCGAAGGCCTCTCTGAAGGCGGGCAGAAGCGCATCCAGCGTCGGCCAGTCGCGTTCCACAACCCGGCCTTCCAGCGCGGCGTAGAAGGCTTCCGTGTCCTTGAAGTCCGCGTCCACGAGGCAGGAGAATATCATCCGGCCCATGACGGACAGGCCGAAGCACAGTGCTTCCCTCGAGCGGTAGTTGCGCGCAAAACTCGGCACAAGATCGCTCACCTGCGTGACGAGCTCTGCTTTCCAGATGGGATCCAGCGCCGGCAGCTTTGTTTCACGACGGCGCTCCAGGCAGGCAGGACTATCGTTCTGCCTGTCCGGCAGCCCCGCATGGTGGCCGGCGATGCAATAGGCAATCAGTTCGGCGATTGACTTGTCGGCGCCCGCAGCCAGATCCCCCAACATGGCGATTGCGCCAGCTGTGGAATGATCGACGCGGACATCCGCGCCCGTCAGCCGCTTCTGGAATTCGGCGGTGTATTTTCCAAGGTCGTGAAACAGTCCAGCGGCGTGTGCCGCAGCGGCAAGGCCGAGCGGCGCGGCCAGCCGAGAGGCAAGGTCGGCCGTGGCGAGCAGATGAGCCCGCAATTCCTGCCAATCCGCTTTGCTGCCATCGCGTCCGGAATGTGCGTAATACATGATCGTTGGTTGCTGCGGTTAAAGGCTGGCCTGCGTGTAGAGAAGCGTCGAAGCGGCGGGTCTAATGGCGGAGACGTTGGAATTGTCTACGGACGATTGTCGGCACAAAACACCAGCTTCAACGCGTGGGCGCCGATGAAATCGCACGCAGCCCTGACCGTTGGCCGAGCCAGACACTGACGAGCACAGTCGCCGCCCCAATCATCTGGACTGGGCCCAGAGCTTGTCCGAGCAGCAGCCACCCGAGGAGAACCGCCGTCAAGGGGCTCAGGAATCCGAAGGATGTGACCGCTGCCGGGCCAAGCCGGGCGATGCCGCGAAACCAGAAGAAATATGTCAGGGCGGCCCCGATCAGGCCGAGCCACAGGAAGCCGGCGAGATTGGTCGCGGTCGGCACGGGAAAGCCGGGCTCCATGACAAGGGCGATGGGTAACAAGAGAAGGCCGCCCGCCGTCAATTGCCAGGCGGTGACCGTCAGCGGCGAAGCCGGCATCTGCCATTTGCGCGTCAGGACAGTTCCCGCGCCCATTGATAGAGCGCCGATGAGGGCCGCGGCGGCCCCTATCGGATCGAGTTCGGCGTTCGGCGCCAGGATCAACAGGCCGACGCCGGCGATCCCGGCAAGCGCTGCGCCCAGACCGGCCGGCTCGATGCGCAGTCCAAGAGCGGGCCTTGAGAGCAGCAGCACGATCAGCGGCTGGGTGGCGCCGAGAGTTGCCGCCACGCCACCTGGCAATCTGTAGGCCGACACGAACAGCGCCGCCCAGAACAGGGTGAAATTGAGCGCGCCGAGGATGAAGATGCGGCCGAGCAGGTCTCTTGGCGGCAGGCGGCGGACGGCGACGAGGAGAATCAGGCCGGCCGGCAGAGCGCGCAACGTGCCGACCATCAGCGGAAAGCCGGGGGGCAGCAACTGGGTGGTGACGATATAGGTGCTGCCCCAGATCACCGGCGCGCTTGCGGTCAGGATGATGTCGCTCATTCGTGCCATGGCTAGCTCCATTTATCTTGACTTCAAGGTATCTGGAGATGGCTTGATGTCAAGATATATCCGGAATATGCTCCAGCCATGGATCAGGTGGATCGCATTCTCGACCAATGGCATCGCGAGCGGCCAGACCTCGACGTCGTGCCTATGGGCATGTTTGGACGCCTGAAGCGGCTCGTCACGCATCTCAGCGCGCATCTCGACAGAGTGTTCGAAGCGCAGGGGCTGAACGCAGCGAGCTTCGACGTGCTCGCCACGCTGCGCCGCTCCGGGCCGCCTTATGCGCTTAGCCCGTCCGTTCTGATCGAGTGGACGATGGTTACTTCCGGCACGATGACCAACCGGATCGACCGACTGGAAAGGGCGGGGCTGGTCTCGCGCTCACCCGATCCACGCGACGGTCGGGGCAGTGTCGTGGCTCTGACGGACGAAGGTTTCACCCTGATCGATGCATTGATCGGCGAGCATGTCGAGAACCAGCATCGCCTCATAGAGGGCTTGGATAAGGCGGAAAGCGCCGAACTCGACCGGCTGCTCGCCAAATGGCTCGCTTGCTTCGAACCGGAGCGGGCCATTGAAGACGGCGACGAAACGATGAACGCACGGCACAGGGGCAGGCCGACCTCCGCCTAGGGTCTGTCCCGTTCAGATCGGAAAGCACTCTGGAGGTAGGATGCGGCGCAGGCATAGTTCCTTGTCTTTGCCGGGCGCCGCGTGCCGGCTCTTCAGGATATGTCGGCTAGGTGTGATTGCGGGAGCGCCATCATACCCCGCTCTTCATCCCCTGTAGGCGACAAGAACGGCGCCGCAGGCGATCAGGCCGACGCCGAGCCAGTTTGGCAGCGAGAGCTTCTCGCCCAGAAAGGCGACGCCGAAGATGGCCACGAGGACGACGCTCATCTTGTCGATCGGGGCGACGCGGGCGGCATCGCCGATCTTCAGCGCCCGGAAATAGCAGATCCACGATGCGCCGGTCGCGAGGCCCGACAGCACGAGGAAGATGCCGGTGCGCGGTGAAATCGTGCCGAGACCCTGCCACTCGTCCGTCGCCGTCAGGATCGCCGCGAGCACGAGCAGGATGACGACGGTTCGGATGAAGGTCGCGAAGTCGGAACCGACATTCTCGATGCCGATCTTGGCGAAGATGGCCGTTAGGGCGGCGAAGCAGGCGGACAGGACAGCCCAGAACTGCCAGGACATCATCACCTGTTTCATCGTGTTCTCCATTGCCCGTCACCGGCCTCGTCCGGCCGGTGTGACGTCAGACTATGCCAGGGCGGGCTGTGCAGCAGCGATCCTTTTCGGTCGATCCCGGGATGACAGGCCGGCGCGGACCGGGACGATGCGACTGCCGTTCCATCAGGCGGCCTGTTGAACCCCGGACGGCACGCGCGCACTCGTTCATCGAAATCATGACGGCTCGGACGCGAGCGAGAGCTGTTCGGCTGAGCAACGGCCGGAAGGGCCGTACGATATCGACGAGAAGCCGCGCCTCGCCGATCTGCCGCGACGGCATGAGCGAAGCCGTTCTCCTCAAAGGAAGAGACCTTCTCGCCGTTACCGTGATGGGTGGGGATTAATGGCGTTCGACCGGCGGTAGCGGGCAGCCCGGGCTTCGGATAAGCTCCCTGACCGCGCCGGAGGCGCTGCCCGGACGGCCTCGCTGCCGCCGCGGCGCGGGGCGCGATCGATGTTGAAGAGAGACCTTTTCGGCCGCCGGTGGTGGGGCCGGGAAGCCCTCAGGAAAGGGTGCCTGCCGTGACGAATCCGACGCCGTCGCTTCCATTGTTCTATCGCAGGCCGTTGCTACTGCGCTCGCAGGACCACGGCCGATACGGTCTTCGGCCCGGCGAGAATTTTGGTTTCGCGGCTGGCGCGGCGGCCATTCCGGCCGTGGTCGGCGAGTTCGCGATCGCGAGCTGCCACTATCCCATCGTTTTCGCCAGCGACGAGGGGGCGATGCCGATGGTGGTGACCGGCATCGAGACCGGCCGCAATCTCTATGTCGACGAGAACGGGCAGTGGAGCGCGGGCCAGTACGTGCCCGGCTACGTTCGGCGCTATCCCTTCATCGGCATTTCTGCGGAAGCCAATGCGCCGAACATGCTCGGCATCGACCTCGACAGCGACAGGTTGAGCACCGATGCGGCGAAGGACGGGGCGGAGCCGTTCTTCGACGGCGAGGGTGCCCCGACCGAGCGGGCGAAGGCGGCCATCACCTTCTGCGATGCCTACGCCTTCGAGCACGAGCGCAGCAGGGCGTTCGCCCAGGCCCTTCTGAAGCACAACCTGCTGGCGGAGAAGAGCGCCGAGGTGAAGTATCCAGATTCCGGCAAAGCCGTGGTCACGGGCTTCCGCGTCGTCGACGAAGCGGTGTTCCGCGCGCTCCCGGCCGACGTGCTGTTCGAACTGCACGGCAAGGGCTGGACCGATCTCATCGTGCTGCACCTCGCTTCTCAGCGCTGCTGGGTGTCGCTGATGGAAAGGTCCGCGCAGGCCCGCGCCGCCGCGGCGGCCTGAGCGGCGGGCATCGGTTTCTGTCCTTAGTCGTCGATGAAACGGCTGCGTCGCACCCCGGCATGCGCCTTGGCTTTCCGGGGCAGCGGCGCCACGCCGGCATTCGGCGGGCCGTAGCAATCGGTGGCGAGAAGGCGTAGGGAAAGGCGCCATCGCATGCACAGAAACAAGTGCGCCCGCCGCCCTCGCCAGAGCCGCCCGACATGACCACCCTCGACCCCGCTACCCCCGCCACGGAGGGGCCGAACCAGGCACAGAACAGGTTCGTGGTCGCCTGCGTCGCGCTGTTCGCCGGGGCCATCGCCATGGGCGTGTCGCCGGTGTTCGTGCGGTTCGCGGCGGTCGATCCCTTCGTCAGCGCGTTCTGGCGCGTCACGATGGCGCTGCCGCTGCTTTGGATCTGGGCGCGCATCGAGAATAGCGGCCGCGGCCGCGGCCGCCGCGCCGCGCCGCTGATGCGCCGTTTCAGCCCGCTGGTGGTGCTGGCCGGCGTGCTGTTCGCCGGCGACCTCGTCTTCTGGCATCTCTCCATCCACCACACCACGATCGCCAACGCGACCCTGCTTGCGACGCTGTCGCCGGTGTGGGTGGTGCTCGGCTCCCGCTTCCTGATCCGCGAGACGGTGGCACGCGGCACCGTCGCGGGGCTCGCGCTCTGCATCGCCGGCGCGGCGCTTCTGGTCGGAGCCGGCTTCCAGGTCCATCCCGGCCGCCTGGTCGGTGATCTCTACGGCGTCGTGACCTCGCTGTTCTTCGGCAGCTACGTGCTGGTCGTGCGCGTGCTGCGCAAGTCGATGGGGGCGGGGGAGATGATGTTCCTGTCCTCTGTCGTCACGGCGGCGGTGCTTCTCGTCGTCGCGCTCGCCGGCGGCGGGCCGATGTGGCCGCCGACCCTCGCCGGCGTCGTCTCGCTGGTCTCCATCGCCGTGTTCAGCCATGTCGGGGGCCAGGGCCTGACGGCGTTCGCGCTCGGGCATCTGCCGGCGGCGTTCTCCTCGCTTGTGATTTTCGTGGAGGCGCTTGCGGCCGCGATCACCGGCTATTTCGTGTTCGGCGAGGACATGACGCCGCTGCAGATGGCCGGCGCCGCGACGCTGATCCTCGGCATCTGGGTCGCCCGGCCGCGCCGCGCCGCCGCCGCGGGCTAACGCTCTGCCCCGGGCTGACGCTCTGCGCCGGGATGACCTGGCGCCGCCATGACTTGGCGCGACGGGACAGCACCTTCGCGCATATCGCACCGCACGGACATCAGCCGTGTCGTTTTCGGGGGATGGGACCGCCGCTCGCGCGCGATGACGCGAACATGCCTCAATCTCCGCCCAAAAAGCCCGCCGTGCTCGTGCCGGGGTGTTCCCGACGCGGGTTCCGCACGTGTGGCCTGAAGGCTGTTCCCATCGTTCCGGTCATTTCCGGTGGCGAGGGGCACAGGCTCCGGTGAAGTGGCTCAGGGTGAACGGCGGCCGCCGAGTGGGCGAGGGAGAAACCCGCGCAACGCCTCGGTTGGCGCCGCTGCCATAACGGCCGTTCCGCCGGGGCCTTTCGTTGACAAAACCTGGCGAAGCGCGCATGAACCGTGACCGAAACGTCCGCCAACCGAGTAACGAGATGCCGTCGGAAAGCGAACGCCCCCGCCTGTCGCGTTACTTTTCCAAACTGCGGTGGAGACGGAACGGGCACCCGGGACGGGCGCTGCTGCCCGCTTTGCTGTCGTGCGCCGTGCTGGGGCTTGGCCTTGCCGCGCAGACGACGCCGGCGCGGGCCGATCTTCGCCTCTGCAACAAGACCTCGGGCGGCATCGGTGTGGCCATCGGCTACAAGACGCCGAAGACGTGGATCACCGAAGGCTGGTGGAATATCGACGCGGGGGCGTGCAGTCTCGTGATCGAAGGCCCCCTCAATGCCCGCTATTATTACGTTTATGCCGTTGATAATGCCAACGGCGGCGAGTGGGGCGGCCAGGCCTTCATGTGCACGAGAGAAAAGGAATTTACGATCGAGGGCATCGGAGATTGCGTGCGCCGCGGCTTCGAGCGGACGGGCTTCTTCGAGATCGACACCGGCGAGCAGCGCAACTGGACCATCCAGTTGACAGATAAGCCGGGCACTGCGGGGGCTGGAGAGCAAAAGCGATGAGACGTAATCGACGGGTCAAGATCCTCGCCACACTCGGTCCGGCATCGTCGGAGCGGGAGACCATCCTGGCGCTGTTCAGGGCTGGCGCCGATGCCTTCCGCATCAACATGAGCCATTCGAGCCACGAGGTGCTGAACCGTCTCGTCGGCCTGATCCGCAGCGTCGAAGCCGAATGCGGCCGTCCGATCTCGATCCTCGCGGATCTTCAGGGTCCGAAGCTGCGCGTCGGCACATTTGCGGACGACGCCGTCCAGCTTCCGGTCGGGGCGACGTTCACGCTCGATTCCGATCCGACACCGGGCAATATCGACCGTGTGCACCTGCCGCATCCCGAGATTCTCCAGGCGCTTGAGCCGGGGCACCGCCTGCTGGTCGACGACGGCAAGATCCGCCTCGTCACCCTGCATTGCGACGGCCGCACCGCCGTGACGCGGGTCGAGGTTGGCGGGCGGATTTCGAACCGGAAGGGTGTCAGCGTTCCCGACTCCACCATTCCGATCGGTGCCCTGACCGACAAAGACCGCCGCGACCTCGACGCGGCTTTGGCGGCCGAGGTCGACTGGATCGCCCTCTCGTTCGTGCAGCGCCCGGACGACATCGCCGAAGTCCGCAAGGTCGCGCGGGGCCGGGCGGGCATCCTGTCCAAGATCGAGAAGCCCCAGGCGATCGAGCGGCTCGACGAGATCATCGAGATGTCGGACGCGCTGATGGTGGCGCGCGGCGATCTCGGTGTCGAGATGCCGCTGGAGGCCGTTCCGGGCCTGCAGAAGCGCATCACGCGCGCCTGCCGCAGGGCCGGCCGGCCGGTGGTGGTCGCGACCCAGATGCTGGAATCGATGATCTCCTCGCCGGTGCCGACCCGCGCCGAGGTCTCCGACGTGGCGACCGCGGTCTACGAGGGCGCGGATGCCATCATGCTGTCCGCGGAATCCGCTGCCGGTGCCTTCCCGATCGATGCCGTGGCCACCATGAGCAAGATCGCCGAGCAGGCCGAGCGCGATCCCTATTATGCGGGCATCCTGAACGCCCAGCGTCCTGAGCCGCAGGCAACGGGCGCCGACGCGATTTCCGCGGCGGCCCGCCAGATCGCGGAAACGCTGAACCTGGCCGCCATCGTCTGCTACACGGCTTCCGGCGCCACGGCGCTGCGTGCCGCTCGCGAGCGGCCGGAGGTGCCCCTCGTCGCCTTGAGCCCGATCCCGTCGACCGCGCGTCGGCTCGCCCTCGTCTACGGCCTTCACACGGTCGTCAGCGAGGATGCGGTGGACCAGGACGATATGGTGGAGAAGGCTTGCAAGTTCGCGATCCAGGACGGGTTCGCTGCGGCCGGCCAGCGCATCATCATCATGGCTGGCGTACCGTTCGGAACCCGTGGCGCCACCAATCTGCTGCGCCTCGCCTTCGCCGACGACGTGACCGCCCGATAGGGCGGTCTTCGGCCTAAGCCGCCATCTTCGGGCGTCGTCGTCATCACGGCGCGGCGCCGCTCCCGGCAATATGCCGGCTCCCGCGCTCCCGGCCGGCCCCAAAGGGTGTCGAGGCCCGACGGTGTCAAGGACGGCGCCTCACCCTTTCGGAGGGCGCTGCGTGGGTGAGCCTGTCTTCGCGGCAGGCGACCCTGCGGCCTGCGGTCTGCGGCGTCGCACCGGCGCGACGGGCCGCGTCTTCTCCGTCACTTTCCCGAGCACGTCGTCCACCGCATCGAGCACCGTCGCCGTATTGGTGTGATGGAGCATGTGGCCTGCGCCCTTGAGGGTGACAAGCCGTGCCTCCGGCACCAGGGCGGCGAAGCGCCGCGCATGCTGCTCGATCGGGACGACGTGGTCGGCATCGCCGGCGATTACCGTGACCGGAACGCGGATGCCGGCGTAAAGCGGCGTGAGCGCCGCCAGCCGTTCGTTCAGGGTGGTGACCTCGCGGTTCGTCGCGCGCATCGCCTCCGGTCGCACGGCGAGAGGCGCACCGGTGGCATCCACCAGCCCAGGCGGCACCGGCTCGGGCGCGAACACCTGCGCGACGGAACTGTCCAGCATCGACAGCGCCAGCGGCGTGGCGAGCGTATCGGTCAGAAAAGCCCCGACGACCGGGGCTTCCATCAATCCGCGCGACCAGGCGAAGCCGTCGTCCCACGGGTGTGTGGCAGGCGCGACGAGGACTGCCCCGGCCGCACGGTCGGCGTGCTGCACGGTGAACGCCGCCGCCACCGAGCCACCGAAGGAATGGCCGAGTAGTACGGCGCGCTCGATGCCGAGGGCGTCGAGCAACTGCGCAACGAGATCAGCCTGATCGGCAAGGCCGGCATAGGCTCCCGCCTCGTCGGCGGTGTAGCCGTGCCCGGGGCGGTCGATGAAGATCACACGCGCCCGCCCCTCGAGATCGGCGCCCAGCGCCGCCAGAGGATCGCGCAGCGAACTCGCTGTGCCGTGCAGGACCACGATCGTGGGTGCGTTTGCGTCCTTGCCCGGCAGGTCGACGACGTGCAGGTCCAGCCCGCCCACGGGCAGAAAGGTGCCGACCGGCGGAAACTCGCGCTCGATGCGCTGGCGCAGCCACGCCGTCGTCATCGACATGCCGAAGGGACCGAAGGCCATGGCGCCGAACCCGGTGAAGGCCTGCCACAGCGATCCGGTCACGTCGCCAGCGGCGCGGGTCGGACGGAGGCGGGATGAAACGGAGGGGGCTTCTACGCCGGGCAACGCGGAGGAGGGGGTGAACTTGTTCAGAGCTCTTGCCCCTCAACCGCTGTCGCGAGTTCGTCGCGGCCCTTCAGGGCTTCTTCCAGATAGGGATGGATGGCGAGGGCGGCGTCGAACGCCTCCAGCGCCGCTTTCTTGCGGTCGAGATCGACCAGAATCATGCCGAGGCCGGCCATTGCCTGCCAATGGCGCGGCTCCAGGGCCAGCGTGCGCCTGAGATCGGCCAGCGCCGGGCCGTAGTCGTCCATCTGGTACTCGATCGTCGCCCGCATCGACCATCCTTCGGCATAAGACGGCTTCAGCCGGACGACGGCATCGGCGAGGTCGCGCGCGAGCGGCAGGTCGTTGGCGGCGAGCGCCAGCGTCGCCCGGCGCATCAGGAGGTCGACGGTGGGACTGCCGGAATTGAGCCAGCGGGTTTCGATCTGGCGCGCGACCACGGCCGCGCTGTCGGCGTCCTTCGCCTTGGCGAGCCGCGCAAACAGCGAATCGAGGCTCTTCGCCGTGTCGGGTCCCTGGGCGACGGCGGTGGATGCGTCCGGTGTCTGGTCCAGGGTCACACCCGACGGCAATTCACTCAAGGCCTGGTTCGGGCCGGAGCCGGCGGGATCATCCGCCTGAGGCGAGCGCTCCTGGGCGTCGTCCTGCATCGGCGCGTCGCCATGACCGCTCGCGGCGGTCGCAACACCGCCGGCGGGCAGAAGCAAGGCAAGTGCGAGAATGGCAGCGCGGCAGTTCATGAGGCAAATATGGGCCCCGCCATCGAATTGGTCAAAGGCCAATCTCACGCGAGGCTGCCCACGCCCGAAAGGCGCGGTCGTGTCATGACCTTCACGGGAAAACGAAAGCGCACCCGGAATCGGTGATTCCGGGTGCGCAATTTCGATTCTGGCCGGCTGAACCGGGCGGCGTGCCGCCCGCCAGGCAATCAGCCCTGGCGCGCCTTGTAGCGCGGGGCCTTCTTGTTGATGATGTAGATGCGACCCTTGCGGCGCACGAGGCGGTTCTCGCGGTGGCGCGTCAGCAGGGACTTCAGCGAGTTCTTGATCTTCATCGGTCTGGTTCCGTCGCGATCGTTCGAGCGTCCACGGTCGTGCGCACCGGAAGAAGCCCTGAAATGTCCGTTCGAGAGACTTCGGCACCTGACCCCGCTGCCGACACCGTCGGCGGATCGTGGCGCGCAGCCTCAATTCGTGCAGCGTTCTAAGAGAGTGGGGCCGCCGCTGTCAACGGGAGGCACGTCGAATCCGTCGTTTGAGGCCCCCTGGCGGTCGAATCCGTGGTCCGCCGATCAAGAATCGTCGCCTTCGTCCTCGCTGCCGACCGCCCGGCCGGGAATCACGTAGCGGCCCGAAAGCCACCGATTGAGGTCGACGTCGGCGCAGCGCTTCGAGCAGAACGGGTGGTAGGCCTTCACGGCGAGCTTGCCGCAGATCGGGCAGGGCTTGAACTTTCGCTCGTCCGCCGCATTCTCCGGCGCCTCGTCAGCGCCGCTCACGCTGCATCCTCCGCCCCGGGGGCGTCGCCGCCCCAGGATTCGACGACGGGATAACCCTCGCCCGCCAGCAAGGTCGCGGTCTCGTAGATCGGCAGCCCGACGACGCCATAGTGCGAACCGATGATCTCGATCACGAAGGCGGCGGCGAGGCCCTGTATCGCGTAGCCGCCGGCCTTGCCCTTCCATTCGCCGGAGGCGATGTAGGCGGCGATCTCCGCTCTGGAGAGCCGCTTGAATTTCACGCGGGTCTCGACGCGCTTTTCGCGCACCTTGCCGCCGGGCGTGATGAGGCAGATGGCGGTGACGACGCGGTGCGTGCGCCCGGAAAGCCGGGTCAGGCAGGCATGGGCTTCCTCGCTGGTCTCGGCCTTCGGCAGCACCCGGCGGCCGGTCGCCACCACGGTGTCGGCGCCGAGGACGTAAGCGGCGGTGCGTTCCTCGGCGCGGAAGCGCTCGCGCGCCACCTCGGCCTTGCGGCGGGCGAGCCGCACGGCCAGCGCCACAGGCGTCTCGCCTTGTTCCGGGCTCTCATCGAGCTCCGCCGGAAACAGGTGTTCGGGCACGACGCCGATCTGTTCCAGCAGCGCCAGCCGGCGCGGGGAGCCTGAGGCGAGGACGAGCGGGGCGTGTGGCGTCATCGAAAAGGTTCCGGTCTTGCCGCGGCAGCCAGGGGCGTCCTTCGAACAGACGGAGCGGTCCGCCCGGCAGGAAATGTCACCCGGTTCAATCTTCTGCTTTCTGTTCTCGTCCGCATCGCGTCGACCGGACGGATCTATGCTCTAGCCAATCGGGCCGGGAAATAAAACCGCGACGGGGATGACGGGACAGCGCGCCCCGGTCTCAGCTGCCGCCCCGGACGGGCGGCATCACCACCGTCGCGGCCCGGCACGCGGAGCGCTCCAGGGCCTGGCAGGTGCGGAACTTCAGGTCCTTCGTCAGACACACCCGCACCTCGGACAGCCGCCCGCGCGAGCACAGGATCGAGATGCCGTCCGCCTTCAGGCCCGGATTGGCGGTGAGGAACGCGCGCTCCACCGCCGCCGGGGCAATGGTGACGGGGGCTGCGAGCGCGGCGAAGGCCGGCGGCACGGCCACGGCGTCGCGCGCGCTGCGCACGGCGGCGAAATAGCCGGCGGCATCGAGGCCGGAGCAGGTGCCGTGCTTGTTCCACTCATGGCGCACGAGACCCGGGCTCGGCATCAGGTCGAGCATCCCGTCGACCGTCTTGCGGGGCAGGCGGGGCGGGGGCGAGAGGCAGTCGGACGGATAGCCCCATTCGTATTGCGGCCAGAGTCCGTGCACCACGAACGCATAGGGCCGTCCGCCGCCACACTGCATGCCGGCGTTAGCGGAACTGCGTCCGGCGCAATAGGTCGGCGACCAGGACAGCGACAGCACGTAGAAATCGAACTGGCCGGGCACGCCGTTGCGCGCCTCCGGCGGCTCGGCGGCCAGGGAGGGCTGAAGCGCGGCCGCAATCAAGCCAGCGCCGAACAGGCACCGCCGGACGATGCGCGCGGTGACCTCTGCGACCCTTCGCAAGCGCGTGCCGGCCTTCACGCCGGCAAGCCTGTCTTTGCCCCGTGCGGAGATCGTTCTGCCGCTCACTGCGACGGCGGCATCATCACGGTGGAGCAGTTGGCGCCGTAGACGAACCACTTATCCTTGCCCGTCATGCAGGTCTCCACGTTCCAGGAGACGCCGACGAAGCCATAGTTCTGCGCGATGACATAATAGGCCGGGTTGACCATGCCGCTCGACAAGGCGAGCTGCGCCGAGCAATAGCGCTTGGCGTACGGATTCTCAGGGCCGACGACGACGCCAGTTTCCAGAATATGGCTGGCGCCCTGCACGGTCACGCCGTCGTAGTAGGAGGGAATGGCGCGGGCGATCGAGCGGGCGACGGCGCTCTGCACCGCACTGTCGTCGCAGGCCGGCACCGGTGCCTTCGCGGCGGCCATGCCCGGCAGCGGCGCGGGGGTCGCCAGATCGGCAGCGAAGGCCGGCTGGACAGCGAGCGCGGTGACGGCGAGAACGCAGGCGAGAAGCGGAGAATGGCGAGCGGACATCGTGTCGGTTCCCTGCGGAGGACGCGGCGGGCGGCTGCATGGCAGGCGTCCGCAAGACAAGCAACTGCAGGCCAAGGCCGAATCGCTGCAGCGCGGGCAGCCGCTCCCCTTGTCCCATGATGGAGAAACCATGGTCGAGCGCCCGCATCCGGTCAAGCGCACCGGTGCCACAGCCCGGCGATTTCGACGGCAGCGGGCCGTTCGCCCGCGGGCAGGGCACGCGCACGCGGGTTCCGTTTGCGTCAGGCGGCTTGCATACTTATAATGGCGCTTTCCCCAATCCGACATGACGTCGAAAAAGGGCTCTCGCGGTGGAAAACCCGCGGGACGCGCACAGGAGGAGTTTGACCGATGGCCACGCCGCTCATGCCGAAGGCGACCGCCGTCTGGCTCGTCGAGAACACGTCCCTGACCTTCGAGCAGATCGCGAATTTCTGCAAGCTGCACCCGCTCGAGGTGAAGGCCATCGCCGACGGCGAGGCCGCCCAGGGCATCAAGGGGCTCGACCCGATCCTCACCGGCCAGCTCACGCGCGACGAGATCAATCGCGCCCAGATCGACCGAGGTCACGTCCTGAAGCTCGCCGATCGCAAGGTGCGCGTGCCCGAGAGCAAGCGCCGCGGCCCGCGCTACACCCCGGTTTCGAAGCGGCAGGACCGGCCGAATGCCATCCTCTGGCTGCTGCGCAACCATCCGGAGATGAAGGACGCGCAGATCATGCGCCTCGTCGGCACCACCAAGTCGACGATCGCCTCGATCCGCGAGCGCACCCACTGGAACGCCCAGCACCTGACGGCGATGGATCCGGTCAGCCTCGGCCTGTGCAGCCAGATCGAACTCGACCTGGAAGTCGAGAAGGCCGCCAAGTCCGCACCGCGCCGCGAGGAAGAGGGGACCGGCCTCGGTACCCTCATCCCCGTCGAGGAGACGACGGCGCCGGACGCGCTGGCGGCGTTCGAGCGCGGTGGTCGCTCGGAGCCCGAGGAAGAGGAAGAGCTCGACGCGCAGGCGGTGTTCGCCAAGCTCAGCGCCATGAAGCGCTCGCCCGACGAGGACGACGACGAGCAGTAAGGGGCGACGGCGCCTTTGTCCGATTTCCCGCTCCTCCAGGGCCGATCTGATCGGCTTGGTCCGGGGAGCGGGTTCTCTCCCGTCCGCCCACCGCCGCCCATCTGACCCCGCCACGGGCGGCGTTTTCGTGGACGGTCCCGCGGGGAGCGTCGCGGACGCCGTTTCCGGCGGCGTGAGCGGGCGGGCGACGGCCCGATGCGCCGGCTGGCCGCCTCGCCGGTTCCCGACAGAACGGCCTTTGAGCGTCTCGCGATGAACTATCGTCACGCCTTTCATGCAGGCAACTTCGCCGACGTGGTGAAGCACGCCGTGATCGCCCGCATCATCGCGCACCTCAGGCGGAAGGACGCGCCGTTCCGGGTGATCGATACCCACGCCGGCATCGGGCTGTACGATCTCTCGGCCGACGAGGCCGTCCGCACCGGCGAATGGCGCGAGGGGATCGGCCGGGTGATCGCGGCCCGTCGCCCGCCGGAGGTGGAGGCGCTGCTCGCGCCCTGGCTCGACGTCGTCGCCGCCGTGAACACCGAGCACACGGCGCCCGATCGCGTCGACGACGGAGGCCTGTCCTTCTACCCGGGCTCGCCGTTGCTGATGCGCCGGCTGCTGCGTCCGCAGGACGCGCTCACGGCGGTCGAATTGCACCCGGCCGACTTTCAGGTCCTCGCCGATCTTTTCTTTCGCGACCGCCAGGTCAAGGCGGTCGAACTCGACGGCTGGCTCGCGCTCGGCTCGTTCGTGCCGCCGAAGGAGCGTCGCGGTCTGGTGGTGGTCGATCCGGCCTTCGAAGAGCCCGGCGAGATGGAACGCCTCGCCGACGGCCTGATCCGCGCCTACGGGCGCTGGCCGACCGGCACCTATATCGGCTGGTATCCCATCAAGTCCGTCGCGCAAGTTGACACCATGCACCGCCGCCTGCTGGACGCGGGCATCGGTGGGCTTCTCGCCATTGACCTGTTCGTGCGAACCGTTTCGGACGGGCCGTTGCCCGGGGCGGGGCTCGTGGTGATCAATCCGCCGTGGACGCTGAAGGACGAACTCGCCGTGCTTATGCCCTGGTTCCGCGATCTGCTGGCCCAGGGCGCCGGAGCTGCCTTCCGCGTGCTGCCGCTCGCGGAGCGCTGACGAAAGACCGCCGGTCGGTCTGCGGCCGGTTCATGCAGGCGATCGGGCCGCCACCGTCGTCGGGCCGGAGCTTTCGCCGGCCGCGGCCTCCCAGAGGCCGGGGGTGGCATCGGCCGTGTTGCCGTCGCGGCCATATTGGCGGGGCGAGCGGCCCATGACGCGCTTGAACGCGGCGCTGAACGCACTTTCCGATTCATAGCCGAGCGCCAGCGCGATGGCCGAGATCGGCTCGTCTGTGTTCACGAGCCGGTCGCCGGCGAGCAGCATCCGCCAGCGCGTCAGGTAGTCCATCGCAGAAAGCCCGACCATCTGCTTGAACTTCAGTGCGAACACCGAACGCGACATGCCGGCCCGTTCCGCCAGCGCCTGCAGCGTCCACCGGCGTGCCGGCTCGGCATGCATGGCGTTGATCGCCGCGCTCATCTGCCGGTCGGCGAGGGCGAACAGCCAGCCGACGCCCCCCTCGACCCCCTCCGCCAGATGCAGCCGCAGCGCCTGGACGAGCACGAGGTGCGCGAGGTGCTGGGCCACCAAGAATCCGCCCGGCTGCCGGTCGCGCAGTTCCTGCCGCATCCGCTCGATGGCCCAGCGCAGCGCCTCCTTGTCGGCCTCCTTGCGCAGGTGGACCACCGGGGGCAGCATGCCGAGCAGGACACCGGCATGATTGCCGGCAAGGGCGAAATGGCCGCCGACGATGGAGAACTCCCCGCCGCCGTTGATGGTGGCGATGCTGCCGTTTCTCCGGGTGGGGAAATAGACCCGGGCATCCTCAGGCTCGACCGCGAGGTCGCTCGCGAGGCGGAACGAGCGGCCGCGCGGCAGCAGGAAGCAGTCCCCGGTCCGCAGGCGGACCGGCTGCGGAACCCCGTCCACCGAAAGCCAGCACGCACCGCCCGCCACGACATAGCACTTGATGCCCTCATGCTGGCCGAAGCGGATGGCCCAGTCGCCACCGGCATCGAACCCGCCGAACATGTAGCTGCGCGGCTTCAGCACCGACAGCACGTCGGAGAGCGGGTCCATCATGGGGATTGCCTCCACGGACGTTGCCGCGATGCCTCGGACGATCGCGACAGAAATACAGACCTTGCAGCATAGATCGTATTTCGCGCGGGTCTATCTTGCTCGTCGCGCCGCGAAAGCGGCCGCCAATCACGAGAAGGATTCACTCGATGCGTGTCTTCGTCACCGGAGCGACGGGCTTCGTAGGCTCCGCAATCGTGCGGGAACTGATCGGCGCGGGGCATGAGGTGCGCGGCCTTGCACGGTCCGAGGCCGGCGCGCGGGCGCTGGCCGAAACCGGCGCCGCCGTCCATCGCGGCGATCTGCAGGATCTGGAAAGCCTCCGCCAGGGAGCGGCCGGGATGGATGCGGTGATCCACACGGCCTTCATCCACGATTTCTCGCGCTTCAAGGAGAACTGCGAGGTCGACCGGCGCGTGATCGGCGCGCTCGCGGATGCTCTGGGATCCGGGCGTCCGCTGATCGTCACCTCCGGCACGGGCCTGTTGCCCTCCGGCCGGCTTGCGACCGAAGACGACGAGGTGCCCGCCTCTGCCGCCATTCCGAGGATCGCCTCGGAGCAGGCCGCTGCGGAGGCATCCGCCCGTGGTGTCGACGTGCGGGTGGTGCGGCTGCCGCCCTCCGTCCACGGTGACGGCGACCACGGCTTCGTGCCGCTGCTGATCGGCCTCGCGCGGGAGAAGGGCCTCTCCGCCTATATCGGCGAGGGCGGCAATGTCTGGCCGGCGGTGCACCGCTTCGACGCGGCCCGGCTCTACCGGCTCGTGCTGGAAAAGGGGACGGCGGGCGCCCGCTTCCATGGTGTCGCCGAGGACGGCGTGCCGTTCCGCCGGATCGCCGAGGTGATCGGCCGCCGGCTGAACCTGCCGGTCATGTCCCTGAGCGGCGAAGATGTGGCGGCGCATTTCGGCTGGTTCGCGCATTTCGCCGGGATCGACAATCGTGCCACGGGCCACAAGACCCGGGATGCTCTCAGCTGGCGCCCCGAGGAGGCGGGCCTGATCGAGGACCTCGACCGCCCGGCCTATTTCGCGACGTGACACTGCAGGCGCGGTGCAGGCCGCATCCGGGTTGCATCCGCACACTGCGCGGGCATAGGCGAAGCCGCTGGCGGAAATGGAAAAGGCGAGGCCGTAGCCTCGCCCTTATTTGGTGCAGCCAAGCTGCTTGTTAACAGCTGGCCTGCGATTTCTGAACGATCGATCTTCGGCAAAGCACGCGCGCAAGTCAACATCGATCCTCGTCTTTACGGCGATCTGCAATTCCGGATTATGATTCTCGCAACTTTGAGTCGTTCGGCGTTCCGATGCCGGGTGAAAAGGGGGCGAGACATGGCTCGGGAGCTGGGCATCGACATCGGCACCAACAGCATCGGCTGGTGCCTGATCGGGGACGGGCGCATCGTCGATATCGGCGTGCGCATCTTCGGCGACGGGCGCGATCCGAAGTCGAGGGCGTCGCTTGCCGTGGACCGGCGGGTGGCGAGGGCGATGCGGCGGCGGCGGGATCGCTATCTCGGCCGTCGCGCGGCCTTTCTCGCCAGGCTGATCGAACACGGGCTGATGCCGGGCGACCTGCCGGACCCGTCCATCCGTCAGCGTCGCGGGCGGCAGCCGGTGCCGAACGACGCGGCCCGCGCGCTCGCCGATCTCAATCCCTACGACCTGCGCCGCCGCGCGCTGACGGAGCGGCTCGACCCCCACGAGATCGGCCGCGCCCTGTTCGCGCTCGGCCAGCGGCGCGGCTTCAGGAGCAACCGCAAGGCCGACCGCCGCCGCAAAGACAACGAGGATGGCAAGATCGCCACCGGCGCGCAGGCGCTGGATAGCGCGCTCGATGGCCGCACCCTCGGCGCCTTCCTCGCAGACCGCATCGCCGAGGGCAGGCCGGCCCGCGTGCGCATGGGCGGCGAGAACCAGGCCTACGACTTCTATCCGCAGCGCCGCCATGTCGAGGCCGAGTTCGAGGCCATCTGGCAGGCCCAGGCCGCCCACCATCCGGGCCTTATGACCGAGGCCGCACGCACTGCGCTCCACCGCATCCTGTTCTTCCAGCGGCCGCTGAAGGCGGTGGAGGTCGGCTACTGCACCTTCGCCGGCATGGCGGGGGTTCCGGCGGACGAGCGGCGGCTGGCGAAATCGCACCCCCTGTTCCAGGAGCGGCGGCTCTATGAGGAGGTGAATCATCTCCGCATCGTCGTCCCCGGTGCCGGGGAGCGTCCGCTCACCAGGTCCGAGCGCGACAAGCTGATCATGAAGCTTCAGGACCGGAAGAAGGTCAGCTTCGACAGCCTCGCCAAGCTGTTGAAACTCGGCGACGGCGAGCGCTTCAACAAGCAGAGCGACACCCGCAAGGACCTCGCCGGCAACGAGGTGCGCGCCGAACTTTCCGACAGGAAGCGGTTCGGCCCGCGCTGGAACGGCTTTGGCCTCGACGAGCAGCTGCGGATCATCGACCGGCTGGAGAACGAGGAGAATCCGGACGCGCTGCTGGCGTGGCTGAAGGCGGAGTACGACCTCGACGATGCGGCGGCGGCGGCCGTCGCCGCCGCGCACCTGCCCGAGGGACATGGCCGCTTCGGCGAAACGGCGACGCGGCGGCTGCTCGAGCACTTGCGGGAGGACGTCGTCACCTACGACAAGGCGGCGCACGCCGCCGGCTTCCACCACAGCGACCACCGCACCGGGGAGAGCTTCGATGCCTTGCCCTATTATGGCGAGGTGCTCGCCCGCGACATCGCGCCGGGCAAGGCTGAATATGCCGATCCGCTGGAACGGCGTTTCGGCAAGATCACCAACCCGACGGTTCACATCGGGATGCGCCAGCTTCAGAAGCTGGTGAACGCCGTGATCGCGGTGCACGGCAAGCCGGACCGGATCGTGGTCGAACTGGCGCGCGAACTGAAGCTGAACGACGAGGAGCGCGAGGAACACCGCCGGCGCATCCGGCGCGACACCGAGGCGGCCGCGGCCCGCGGCGACAAGCTGAAAGCCGAAGGGATTGCCGATACCGGCGCGAACCGGGCGCTGCTGCGGCTGTGGGAGGAGGCGAACCCGGCCAACCCGATGGATCGCCGCTGTCCCTATTGCGGCAAGCCCATCGGCATCCGTCAGCTCTTCACCGGCGAGGCGGATATCGACCACGTCATTCCCTATTCCCGCTCGCTCGACGACAGCGCGGGCAACAAGGTCGTGGCTCACCGCTCCTGCAACCGGGAGAAGGGCAACCAGACGCCGTTCGAGCGCTGGGGCGGCGACCCGGAGCGGTGGGACACCATCAGCGCGCAGGTCGCGCGGATGCACAGGTCGAAGCAATGGCGCTTCGGGCCGGACGCGGCGGAGCGCGTCGAGCGCGACGGCGGGTTCATCGCCCGCCAGCTCACGGACACGCAATATCTCTCCCGCCTGGCCGGCAAATATCTGCGCTGCCTCTACCCGACCGCCGAGAGCGGCCGCGTCGACGTGATTCCCGGCCGGATGACCGCGATGCTCAGGCGCATCTGGGGCCTCAACAGCCTGCTGCCCGACCACAACTTCGTCGAGAACGAGCATTCGAACGCGCCCAAGAACCGGCTGGACCATCGCCACCACGCCATCGACGCCGCGGTGGCCGCGGTGACTGACAGGGGCCTGATGCAGCGGATCGCCTATGCCGCCGCCCGCGCCGAGGAAAAGGAACTCGACCGCCTGTTTGAGGATCTGGCGCAGCCCTGGGACGGGTTCCGCGAGGAACTGCGCGGCCGGCTCGGCCGCGTCCGCGCCAGCCACAAGCCCGATCACGGCCGCAAGGGAAAACCCTCGCGGAACCGCGACGTCACCGCCGGCCGGCTTCACAACGACACCGCCTATGGCCTGACCGGGGAGATGGCGGCGGACGGCAAGACGCCGATCGTGGTGCATCGCGTGCCGCTCGCGAGCCTCAAGCCGGGCGACATCCTCGATCCCGGCCGCATCCCGGACGACGCCTTGCGCCAGGCCCTGTTCGAGGCGACGCGCGATCATGCCGGCAAGGCGTTCGAGCAGGCGCTGGCACGCTTCGCGAAGGAGCATCCCGTCTTCAGGGGCATCCGCCGCGTGCGGGTGCGCGAGCCGCTCAACGTCATCCCGATCCGCGACCGCGAGGGCCGGCCCTACAAGGCCTACAAGGGTGACGCCAACGCGCGCTTCGATGTGTGGCGGCTGCCGGACGGCAAGTGGAAGGCGGACGTCATCTCCCAGTTCGAGGCCCACCGCCCCGACACCGGGGACCGCCGTCCTCACCCGGCGGCGAGGAAGGTGCTGAGCCTGCGCCAGAACGACGTGATCGCGATCGAGCGGGATGGCGCCCCCGTCGAGCTGCTGCGTGTCGTGGGACTGAACCAGCAGGGCAACCTGACACTCGTGCCGCCCAACGAGGCCGGTCCGCTGAAGGCGCGCGACAAGGAGGCCAACGATGTCGATCCGTTCAAGTACACCTATCTCGCGGCAAGCACGTTGAAGAAGCTGAAGGCGCGCCAGGTCCGCATCGATCCGCTCGGCCGGGTCTTCGATCCCGGCCCGCGCGAGTAGAGGAGGGCGGCATGGAGCGGATCGTCGATATCGCGAGCGACGGGCTGCACCTGTCCGTCCATCGCGGCTTTCTCCTGGTCGAGAAGGACCGCGTCGAGGTCGGCCGCATCGCGCTCGACGACATCCATGCCGTCGTCGTCCATGCCTATGGCGTGACAGGAGCATATCCCGTTCAGATCGGATCGATCTGAACGACAAGGATATGCTCAAGCTTTTGAATCTGGAGCGATTTCTTGTCGATCTGATGTTCCATCAGATCGGAAAGCGCTCTGGAGCGGTAATCTCGTCGCTGGGCTCGCCGGGCGCGGTGCGCCGATCGTGTTCTGCGGCGCGAACCATTCGCCCGTTGCCGTCACCTTGCCGCTGGAAGGACACCACGCGCAGAGCGCGCGGATGCAGGCGCAACTCGGCGCGTCGAAGCCGCTGATGAAGCAGCTCTGGCGGAAGATCGTCGCGGCCAAGATCGCGATGCAGGGTTCGCTGCTTGCCGCGCGCGGCATCGAGGGTACGGAGGCCTTTCCCTTGATCGCCCGGCGCGTGAGTTCCGGCGACAAGGAGAACCTGGAGGCACAAGCTGCACGCCGCTACTGGCCGCTTCTGATGGGAGCGCGGTTTCGCCGCGACCGCGACAGCGGCGGCGTCAACGGGCTGCTCAACTACGGCTACGCGGTGATGCGGGCGACATGCGCCCGCGCCGTGGTGGCCGCCGGGCTGCATCCCACCCTCGGCATCCAGCATTCCAATCGTGGTAATGCGTTCGCCCTGGCCGACGATCTCGTCGAACCGTTCCGGCCTTTGGTCGACGCTCTGGCCGAGACCATGGCGCGGGAGGGTATCGAGGTGCTGGACCCGGCGATGAAGCGGCGTTTCGCGCGCCTGATCGCCTTCGATCTCAGGATTGCGGGCGAGGCGTCACCCGTCTCCGTCGCCGCGGCCCGGCTCGCGCTGTCGCTTGCCCGGGCGTTCGAAACCGGCCGCGCCGAGCTTGCATTGTTCGACCCGCCGACGGCGATGGAGTGGGATGCGGCTGGCCGTATCGACGATGGCAACCCGTGATGCGGGGCGAGCCATGATGCGGGGGCGACCCGTGAGCGCGGGCGATGCGGCACACCTGAGCGGGTACCGGCTGATGTGGATCTTCGTGATGTTCGACTTGCCGGTGGGCACGAAGAAGCAGATGCGGGATGCGACGCGGTTTCGCACGTTCCTGCTCGACGACGGCTACGAGATGAGCCAGTTTTCTGTCTATGCGCGCTTCTGCAACGGCCGCGACAGCTTCGAAGCACACTTGAAGCGGATCGAGGCCAATCTACCGGAAAAGGGAGACGTTCATGTGCTCACCTTCACCGACCGGCAGTATGAGGCGATCGTCCGATTCTCCAGCCAGCGGCGCCAGAAGCCCCGCAAGAATCCCGATCAGCTGGCACTGTTCTAGTTATGTCCGGCGGAACCTGCCGACCAGATGCCTCGATTTCCCGTTTGAAAACAAAGGGTTATCGACGCATCTGGTTTAGCAGTTCAGAAATCGCAGGCCAACCGCAACGCCCCTTCGCACTCGACGCATCGGCGGGCTGGTTTAGCAGTTCAGAAATCGCAGGCCAACCGCAACATCGAGCCATGGTTACAGCGCGGCCATCTCGGTTTAGCAGTTCAGAAATCGCAGGCCAACCGCAACGTGACGCGGGCAATCGAGACGTTCCGGCTCGGTTTAGCAGTTCAGAAATCGCAGGCCAACCGCAACCACCGCCATCGAAACCCACCGCCTCAACCAGGTTTAGCAGTTCAGAAATCGCAGGCCAACCGCAACCGCGAGAAGACGGCCCATATCTGGGAGCGCGGTTTAGCAGTTCAGAAATCGCAGGCCAACCGCAACCAAACTCTCGTGATGGTAAGCAATCTCCGGGGTTTAGCAGTTCAGAAATCGCAGGCCAACCGCAACATCTCGACGGTTGAGCCCGGCGCCGCCGTGAGTTTAGCAGTTCAGAAATCCCCGGCCAACCAACCGCGCCTCAGCCTGCCTTGCCGCGCCCGGCCGAGGGCCAGGTCGCGAGGACGTGGTCGATGACGGCGATGAGGTCGGCGCGCGTCGCGCCCGCCTTGGCCTGGATGGCCATGCCCTGCGCTACCGTCATGACGAAGCGCGCCAGTGCCGCGCAATCGGCGCCGGAGGCCAGTTCGCCCTCGGCGCGCGCGCGCTCCAGCCGCTCCTTCAGGTCCGCCTCCGCGGCGACGCGGCGCCTGACCAGTTCCTGGCGGATGGATTCGGTCTCGTCCGAGCACGCGAGAGCGCCGTTGATGCCGAGGCAGCCGCGGGCGTGCGCGTGCATGGTCTGCACCTCCGCCGAGCCGACGAGAA
The DNA here is from genome assembly GCF_900148505.1 of Pseudoxanthobacter soli DSM 19599. Classification (NCBI taxonomy): domain Bacteria; kingdom Pseudomonadati; phylum Pseudomonadota; class Alphaproteobacteria; order Hyphomicrobiales; family Segnochrobactraceae; genus Pseudoxanthobacter; species Pseudoxanthobacter soli. The sequence goes on from NZ_FRXO01000005.1 coordinate 121,759, forward strand.
TGCGCCGGACCACGGCGCGGCTGTCCGGCTCGTCCAGCGCCTCGCGCATGAAGGCCATGTATTTGGCGTCGTAGCGCGCCACCGCGCGGCGAAACAGCGCCTCCTTGTTGCCGAAGGCGGCATAGAGCCCGGGGCGCGCCACGCCGGTGGCCTGCGTCAGGTCCTCGAACGAGGCGCCCTCATAGCCCTTGCGCCAGAACACGCACAGCGCCGCATCCAGCGCCTGGTCCACGTCGAATTCCCGGTGTCGTCCCATCGCGGCCTCGTTTCGATACCGCTCGTTATAAAACGATTGGCGCCCGCCGTCCATGTAAAGTAACGATCGTTATCGTAACGGTTGGTATCGAATCAGTTCGCGCCGATCCTTGCCGCCGCCTCGTTCGGGCGGCGCCCCGGTTTCGCACGCCTCGGCGCGTGCCGCGGCCGGCATGGCGGAACCCCTCCGCCTGCCACCCTTCATGGAGTTTCAGATGAGCAGAACACTCGCGGGCAAGGTTGCCCTCGTCACCGGCGGCTCGCGCGGCCTTGGCGCGGCGACGGCCGCGGCCCTCGCCGATGCCGGCGCGGATGTGGCGATCAGCTATGTCGCCTCGGCGGAGAAGGCGGCGGCGGTCGTCGCGGACCTCAAGGCGCGGGGCGTCCGCGCCGCCGCGATCCGGGCGGACCAGGGCGATCCGGCGGGCGCCGAACCACTGGTGCGCGCTGTGGTGGACACGTTCGGCCGGCTCGACATTCTCGTCAACAATGCCGGCGTCGCGGTGCAGGGCCACACCATCGACGATCCGGCGATCGACAATGCCGCCATGGACCGGCAGTGGGCGGTGAACACCGCCGGCGTGATCGCGAACATCCGCGCCGCCGTGCGGGTGCTGCCCGAGGGCGGCCGCATCATCTCGGTCGGCTCCGGGCTCGGCACCCGCGTGGCGTTCCCGTTGACGACGGATTATGCCGCCACCAAGGCCGCCATCGTCGGCTACACCATGGGCGCGGCGCGCGATCTCGGCCCCCGCGGCATCACCGTCAACGTGGTGCAGCCGGGTCTGATGGACACCGACATGGCCGCCGCCTCGAAGGACAACCTGCCGCCCATCGTGATGGATTCTCTCGCGATCCGCCGCTTCGCGCGGCTGGAGGAGGTGGCGGCGACCATCGTCTTCCTCGCCGGCCCCGATGCCGGCTACATCACCGGCGCCGTGATCGACGTGAGCGGCGGCTTCACCGCCTGACCGCGCCGGCCCGCCCGTGCGGAAGAGGCGGGCGAGGGGAGCATGGCGGTGGCCGTGCTCCCCGTCGTGCGGATCGGAAAGCGCTCTAGAGGCAGCCCGCACGGCTCAGCATGTCCTCGACGAGGATGGGGGTCGCCGCGGTCTTGCCCCACGTCGCCTTGTCCGTGCGAGCGAACGCGGCGAGGGCTGCATCGCTGGAAATGCCGAGCGGGCGGGAACAGGTCATCCTGATGGAGGAACGCCGCCCGGCTTCGGCCACCAGCAGGCCGGTGGTTTCCCCGACGCCGGCGAGATAGGCCATCGCCGCATTCCGAGCGGCGTTGTCCGTTGGCGCGCGCTCGATCAGCTCGACGACCTGGGCGACGGAGATCGCCCCGGTAGGTGTGGAAGGGGTGGCCTGAGCCGGCAGGGCGAGGCCGAGCGACAGCGTCAGCAGCGTGGCGAGTCTGGCGTTCATGGGCAAACTCCATTATCGTAAAACAACAATTCACGCTTATCAGCGGCCAAAGATTATTGTCAAACAATAATTTTTGGTCCATAACTCGATCCCGAACCGGAGGGGGAGAGAGATGAAGAACCGAGGCGGTCTCGTCTTCGCGGGCGAGGTGGGGGCGCAGGCGGCCCATCGGCCGTCGCCGCGCGCGCGGATCGCGTTCAGCGCGCTCGGCGTGTTGGCCCTGGGGCTGGCGGTTTTGTTGCCGGCGCTGGCGATCGGCTACTGGCTGGCCGGCGCAGGGCATGTGGGCTACGGCGCCGCCATGCAGTTCGTCGCGATCGCGACGGCGCTGCTGCATCTCCTGCCCATGAGCTGGGGTTTGCTGCGGCTGCGCGTGTGCCTCGCGCAGTTCGCGGCGGGGCGGCCGTTCGCTGCCGAAGGCATCGCCGGGCTGCGCGACTTCGCCCTGGGAACCGGATTGAGCGCCCTGGCGAAGCCGTTTGCCGGCATGCTGTTTACGCTGGCGCTGGGCTGGAACGGTGGCCCGAAGCAGATCGCCATCGAGATCAGCTCCGACGTGATGATCCTGGCCGTGTTTGCGGGCGTCGTCGCGTCGTTGGCCTGGGCCATGGAAAAGGCGGCCGCGCTCGCCGAAGAAAACAGTCAGTTCATCTGATCGCCATGCCCATCAAAGTGAACCTTGCCGCGGTGCTGGCGCAGCGCAACGTAAAATCCAAAGAACTGGCCGAATATATCGGCATCACCGAAGCCAATCTCAGCCTGCTCCGGCAGGGCAAGGTCAAAGGCATGCGCTTCGACACACTGGACGCGATCTGCCGCTACCTCGCCTGCCAGCCGGGCGATATTCTCACCTATGAACCCGACAACGAAACAGCCGCGACACCGGAGCCGTGACGCAAGCCCGCCACCGGGCATCGCGCGCGATGTGAACGGGGCGACTAGAGGGCCTGCGGCCTCCGCTCCGGACAGGCCGGGGCGGCGCGGGCATGGAGCCATCGATTTTCGACAGGAACAGGCAATAAACAGAGGGGATCGGGCTAGGTTATCAGCGGAAAGACGCCCATTTCAGGCGGCTGAGACAGGTCGCATCGTCGTGGTGCGAATTTCTGGTGGCTTGGAATGACCATCGTCAGAAGCGAAACCACCGTTGAAGATCCGATGATCGCCCTTGCTCGCGACCGGATCGCCGAGATCGTCAAACGTCACCTGAGCACGAACGGGCGACCTGAAACGGCTGTGGCCGGTCTTACGATTCATGGGAAGACCGGTCCCGCGGAGCCGGCGTCTTTCTTCTACGATCCATCGTTCGCCCTGATCGCCCGCGGATCGAAGCGCGTTGTTCTGGGGGGCGAGAGCTATGTGTACGATGAATCTCACTTCCTGATGACGGCGGTCGGTCTGCCCACCATCGTTCAGGTTCTGAATGCCTCCGAGTCCCAGCCCTATTATTCGATCAAACTGAGCATCGACCTCGATTTGGCGCGGGAGCTCATTTCAGAGCTCGCCCAATACGGCGCGAAAGCGCCGGTCGCCAGTATGGGTATGGCCATCGGCCCGGTGACGCCGTCTCTTGCTCTCGCCGCAATGCGCCTGACCGAACTGCTGGATCGGCCTCAAGACATTCCCGCCCTTGCACGGTCTCTCCAGCGTGAAATCCTCTATCACGTTCTGATCAGCCCGATTGGAGATCGCCTGCGCCAAGCCGTCCAGCTTGACGCGCGCACGAGCAGGGTCGCGACCGCAATTCAGTGGATCCGCGGCAATTTCGCGGAAGCACTGAGGATCGAAGAACTCGCCGCGATGGCGGGCATGGGAGAATCGACCCTGCACCATCATTTCCGGGCCATCACCGCGATGAGCCCCCTGCAATACCAGAAGCATCTGCGGCTGCACGAAGCTAGGCGGCTGATGGTCAACGATCGGATCGATGCGGGCCTCGCCGCTTTCAAGGTCGGGTACGAGAGCTCCACCCAGTTCAATCGCGAATATAGCCGGCTGTTCGGCGCCCCCCCGAAGCGCGACGTCACCGCGATCCTGTCAAACGATGTGGCAGTCCGCCAACGGGCGACGCCCTCACTGTGACGCAACTGATTCCGGGATTCCGGCTGGCCCGTGAAAGAACGCTTGGCTGCAAGAGCAACAGGCAAGAAATGGGCAGCTTCGAGCTACCGCTCTAGAGCATATCCTGTTCAGATTGAACCGATCTGAACGACAAGGATATGCTCAAGCTCTTAAATCTGGAGCGATTTCTTGTCGATCTGATGATTCCATCAGATCGGAAAGCTCTCTAAGGAAACGAACTCCCATCATCCACACGGTCAAGCGTGATGGACGCCGTCGGATCGGAGGGTTCGCACGGCCGACATCGCGCGCCAACCGGCCACTGTGCCATGGGCGCATCCGGCCATGGGCGCACGCATCCGCGGCGCCCGCCGTTGCTGCGGATGGTGCGTTCGGTCGGCCGGCTGCTGCGTCTTTCGAGACCTGATTGAACCGATATCTGCTGGCACGACCGCCTGCGAGACTTCTCGAAAAAGTGGAAAATGTAGATGACTCATCTCAAGGGAAAGACCGCCCTCATTACCGGGGCGTCGAGCGGCATCGGCGCGGCAACGGCGCTGAAACTGGCAAAGGCCGGCGTTAAGGTCGGCATCGCAGCGAGGCGGGCCGATCGGCTCGATGCTCTGAAGGCGGAGATCGACGGCCAAGGTGGCGAGGCACTCGTTCTCGAACTCGATGTGGCAGATCCAGATGCGGTCCGCTCGGGTGTCGATCGTTTCATGCAGATGTTCGACGTGATCGACATCCTCTTCAACAACGCGGGTGTCATGCCGGTGGCGGAGATCGATCAGTTCAAGGTCGATGAGTGGAATGCCATGGTCGATATCAACATCAAGGGTGTGCTAAACATGACGGCCGCCGTCCTGCCGCACATGATCCGCCAGCATTCCGGCCATATCTTCAACACATCCTCTATCGCTGGACGAAAGGTTTTCGGGCCGGGTTACACGGTCTATTCCGCCACCAAATTCGCCGTCAGCGCTTTCAGCGAAGGACTGCGGATGGAGGTCGGGAAAAAGCACAACATCCGTGTGACCAGCATCCAGCCCGGAGCCGTCGCCACCGAACTGCCCGAACAGACCACAGATCCGGAAAAGCGCCGGCAGCTCGACGACTACAGAGCCGCCATCACGTTTCTCGACCCGGACGATATCGCTGACACGTTGCTTTTTGCGGCCCAGGCTCCCGCCCACGTCAATGTCGCCGAGCTGTTCGTCCTGCCGACCGAGCAAATTTGATCATCGGCCAAACCGGCACGCGTCCGGAAACACGTTGACACGCAGGCACTGGCGCGGACCTTCGAGGCCGAAGCGCAATCACATAAGATTGGGCAAGGCCGCGAGGACGGAATCGGCAGGGAGAGCCTACGGCCTCGCCAGCATCTGGGGATAGGATCGAAGGGCGAACTGCTGCGAGCCCTGACGTCGGTCTCTAGCGGCAGATCGGTAGGGACCGGCGCGCCCACTCGCGGGCTGAAATGGCGGAGAGAGAGGGATTCGAACCCTCGATACGGTTTCCCGTATACACGCGTTCCAGGCGTGCGCCTTCAACCACTCGGCCACCTCTCCGGGAAGCAGGCCGGTACGTGTCCGAGGCTGCTCGCGGCGGCACTATAATCATCGGCGGCGCCGACGCAAGGCCACGGCGGCGTTCTTTCGAAAATGCGGTGGATGGCGGTGGAGAGCTTTATTAATATCTTGAAAAAAGAGGGATTTTTCGCCCGGCCGCGGCGGCCGGGCGGGGGGCGTGTCACGCTTGGGTGGGAGAAGGCGGCTAAATCACGCCCCGTTCGCATCGAGGTGTCCCGAGCGGCCGGGGTGTCTCCAAGCTCTTGATTCGGCGCCGTTTTCCCTTGGTCCGACGGGGCTATCGGATCGGAAGGCGTTCCACGCGGCGCCGATGGCCGTCTATCGGACGGCGACCCCGGCCGGCGATGGTGTTTGGTCGGGCTGCGAGGGGGCGGACATCGGCGGTCCCGGGCCGGGGGGCTTCATTCGCCGTGTTCCGCGGCTCGAATTGGTCTATGAGCGGGGAGGCGTGCACGGGCCAGCCTGCCGGGCCTTCTTCGGAACACCCGCGCCTGCCCGTTGCGTGCCGCCGCTCCGCTTCATCCCCCGTGCTCTGATCGACTGCTGCCGCCCATGACCGATCCCCAGTCCGCCTCCATCAATCCGGCTTCCGCCCGGCCCCAGGGCGAGCCGCCGCCCTTCGTCGCGATCGAGGGCGATGATCGCACCGGCATCCTCGTGATCTGCGACCATGCGTCGAACCGGGTACCGGCGGCCTATGGCGGCCTCGGCCTGCCGGCGGCGGAGTTCGAGCGTCATATCGGCTATGATATCGGTGCGGCGGCGGTGACGGAGGCGCTAGCCGCCCGGCTCGGAGCGCCGGCGCTGATGACGACGTTCTCCCGCCTGCTGATCGATCCCAATCGCGGCGAGGACGATCCGACCCTGGTGATGCGGCTCTCCGACGGTGCGGTGGTGCCGGGCAATGCACGGATCGATGCGACGGAGCGCGAGCTGCGGCTCGAGACCTATCATCGGCCCTACCAACGTGCGATCGAGGCCCGGCTCGATTCCATGCTGGCGGCCGGGATCGTCCCGCTGGTGGTCTCGATCCACAGCTTCACGCCGGTCTGGCGCGGTACGCCGCGGCCGTGGCATGCGGCGGTGCTGTGGGACAGCGATCCGCGTGCCGCACTGCCGATGATCGCGCAGCTTCGGGCCGATCCGGCGCTCGTCGTCGGCGACAACGAGCCCTATGACGGCGCCCTGCGCGGCGACACGCTCTATCGCCACGCCACCCGCCGCGGCATTGCCCATGCGCTGCTGGAGATCCGGCAGGACCTCATCGCCGATCGCGGCGGCGCCACGGCCTGGGCCGAGCGGCTGGTACCGATCGTGCAGGCGATCCGCGCCCGCCCGGACGTGGCCGAAATCCGTCATTTCGGTTCGAGAACCGGTCCGGTCGAGATCGGCTGAGGCGGTCGCGCGACGTGCGGCTGGGCGCAACAGGCCGGCGGTTTGCAGCGGCGGCGCAAAGCGTCTTTAATCCCTGCGGCATTGAAGGACGGGCCAGGACCGGAGAGCGACATGAACGACGTGGCGAAGACAGCGCCTGTCGAGGGCACGGACGGGGCGCCGGCACTGGACGAGGCGACCCGGACGGCGCTGGAGGCGGCGGCCTTTCGCAGGCTCGTCGCGCATCTGAGGGCGCGGCCGGACGTCCAGAACATCGACCTGATGAATCTCGCCGGCTTCTGCCGCAACTGCCTGTCGAACTGGTATCGCGAGGCGGCGGAGGAGCGTGGCATCGCCCTCGACAAGGAGGCCTCGCGCGAGATCGTCTACGGCATGCCCTACGAGGACTGGAAGGCGCTTCACCAGCGCGAGGCGAGCGAAGCGCAGCAAAAGGCCTTCAAGGCCGCCTCCGGCCATTGAGGGGCGAGGCGCCGGTGAGCTTGGCCGAGCGTCGCTCTCCGCGCGCCGAAGCATGGGCTGCCCGGTCTTGCAGGGCGAACGGCGGAGCGGCGGGCGGCCAGGCCGGGCACCACCAGCCGGATGCATGCGGTTCGGGGTTGCCACCTTCCCGGCCTTGCTTCAGGAGTGTCGGGCAGAGGCGAGGCCGGGCGTCTCACCGGCCACCGCGCTAGCCTCGTACCGCCCGCCCCGGTCCGAAACGGACGCAGCGGCGCGGTTCAAGCTTATGATCTCCGGCATGTTCCCTCGCCGGCCTTCGGCCGGGAACACGCCGGAGACGACGTGTCGACGTGCAATCGAGGTACGGAAGAAAACATGACCACCGATATCGCCGAAACCGGCGTGGCCGCGGAAGAGCTGAAGCAGTTCATAGAGCGCATCGAGCGGCTCGAGGAAGAGAAGAAGGGCATCGCGGACGATATCAAGGAAGTCTACGCGGAGTTGAAGGGGCGCGGCTTCGACAACAAGGCGGTTCGCAAGATCGTCTCGATCCGCCGCCAGGATGCCTCCGAGCGGCAGGAACAGGAGGCCATCCTGGAGCTTTATATGCAGGCGCTCGGCATGGCCTGATCGCGCTTCGCTGGGGACGTGATGAACGAAACGGTAACGCCCGGATGCGAGCTTCATGCTGGGCGATTCGGATCGCCGTGCGATCAGGCCTTCGCGGGGGCCGCCGATGAGGCCGCAGTCGGCGACGTCCGGCCTCGGAGGCGTGCGACAGCCTCGCGGCCGCAGGTGCAGGTGCTGTAAACGAGGGCGGTGTCGCCGGTAATGCGTAAGAGCGGAGCAAGCCGACGGGGGAGGCGGGGCGAGACACGGAACGCTCCCGGCCGGCTTCGCACGTCTGCCGGCTCCGCCGTGACGCGCATCGCCTCCGGCCTCACCTGCGTTCTGCTTTCCACGGGGCTCGCCACGCCGGCCTCCGCGCGCTGGTTCTGGGAGCGCGAGCCGGCAAGCGACGCGCAGACGACGGCCGGCGGCAAGGCCGACCGCGGCGACGCCCGGCATCGAAGCGCCGTCAACCTCACGATCGATATCAACGGCGGCAACGGCGACGTCCGCTCCGCTGTCCAGGATGCGTCCGGGCTCTACGGCCTCGAGCAGGACGGCGCGCATTCGACGGACGAAGTGCTGCGCGCGGCCCTGTCCGAGCGCGCGCGCATCATCGGCGCGATGTACCAGCAGGGCCGCTACGCCGCGATCGTGGAGGTCGAGGTCGCCGGCACCAGCGTTTCCAATCCGGCGATCCGCGACGCCATCGACGCGGCGTTCGCCCGCGGAACGGTTCCGGCGACGATCCGGCTCACGCCCGGTCCCGTGTTCCATCTCGGCACCGTCGCCGTCCACGACCCGGACGGACGGCCTGCGACGGTTGTCGGCGCGGCTGCGACCGGTCTTGTCGTCGGCGATGTCGCCGGTTCCGCAGGCCTCGTCGCCGCGGAGGCCAAGCTTACGTCGGCGATGCAGAACGACGGCTATCCGCTGGCGCGGGTCACGAGTCGCGAGGTCGTGGCCGACCACCGCGCGGTCAAGGTCGACGTCACCTATGTGGTCGATCCCGGCCGCAGCGCCACCTTCGGCGCGGTGGAGGTTCGCGGCACGGACAAGATGAATCCGGGCCTGATCCGTCGCTGGGCGCCGTTCAAGGCCGGCGAGCGCTATGACCCCGCCCAAGTGGCGGCCTACGAGCGCTATCTGCGCGGGCTCGAGGTGTTCGATTCCGTGCGCGTCACCACGGCCCAGGCGGTGGAATCCGACGGTTCCATTCCGATCATCGTGACGGTCGCGGAGCGGAAGCTGCATTATGTCGGCGCGTCGGCCACCTGGTCGAGCACCGACGGCGCCGCGCTGACCGCCTATTGGGGGCACCGCAACCTGTTCGGGGGTGCGGAGCGGTTGCGGTTGGATGCAACGGTGTCGCGGCTGTTCGTGAACGCGACCAACGACCTCGAATATCGCGTGGGCTTCACGTTCACCAAGCCCGGCATCTGGTCCTACAAGAACGACCTGACCATCGCGAGCCACCTCGTCCGCGAGGCGCCGAAGGCCTATACGCGCGAGGGTTTCGACAACACCATCAGCCTGATCCACCGCTTCGACGACCGGCGCGACGTGTCGATCGGCTTCTCGCCGAGTTGGTCGCACATCACCGATGCCTACGGCGATCACTATTATGCCCTGTTCGGCATGCCCGTGGCCGGGCGGATCGACACAACGGACGACAAGCTCAACCCGTCGGAGGGCTATCGTGCCGTCGGTTCGATCGAGCCGGTCGTCGGCGACATCGGCGACAGCAACTTCATGCTGCTGTCGAATGCCACATTCAGCGCCTACAAGGCGCTCGACGACGCCAAGCGCTTCATCGTCGCCGGCCGCGTCCAGATCGGCAGCGTGGTCGGGCCTTCGCTCGCCGATACGCCGGCTAACGATCGTCTTTATGCCGGTGGCGGCGGTTCGATCCGCGGCTATGCCTACCAGGCGGCGAGCCCGCGCGATGCCTGGGGCCAGATCACGGGCGGACGCAGCCTGTTCGTGACCTCGCTCGAGCTGCGCACCCGGATCACGGAAACCATCGGGCTGGTGCCGTTCGTCGACATGGGCAGCGCCTATACGGAAAGCTGGCCGAATTTCTCCGAACCGCTGAAGATCGGCGTCGGCCTCGGTCTGCGGTATTTCACGTCCATCGGTCCGCTGCGCCTCGACGTGGCAGTGCCGACGACGCACGAAAAGGGGGATCCCTCAGTGGCCGCCTATATCAGCATCGGACAGGCCTTCTAGCGCGTGTGTCCTTCGACCCCGCTGCAGCCGAGTGGGCTGTGGGCGGGCATGCAAGCACAGTGATCCGGGCACGGCAGGTCCGGCTTGAGAAATCGGGGAGACAGTACGGGTGAACGAGCGGACGACGCGGCCCGAAGGACCGCAACCGCAGCGCAGACGGAAGAGACCCGTGGCCGGTCGGCTCGTGCGCCGCGTGGCGCTGGTGCTGCTTGCCGCCGTCGTCGTCATTGCGGCCGCCGCATCGTTCATGGTGTTCACCGCCCCGGGGCGCACCATGCTGGTGCGCGTGGTGGAAGCCGTCACGCGGATGACCGGCTCGCCGGTGACCATCGCCGCCATCGAGGGGCCGTTGGACGACCTGCGACTGCGTGATGTCGGCGTCGGCGACCGCGATGGCCAGTGGCTTTCCATCGACAGCATCGCGCTCGCCTGGCGCCCGGCTGCCCTCCTTCGTCGCGCCGTCGTGGTCGAGAGCCTCGATGTCGGGCGGGTCGACGTGACGCGCATGCCGCATTCGGAACCGTCGGCGCAGAAATCCGAGGGTTTCGCGCTTCCGGTCGACGTGTCGGTGGCGGGCTTCAAGGTCGGCACAGTGTCGCTCGCCTCCAGCGTCGGGGCGGGCCGCGCGGTCGATTTCGGTCTGGCCGGTCGGCTCGACCTGCCGGTTCTGACCGAAGGCGCACCGGTCGATATCGACGTGTCCGTGGACGGGCAGGGGCCCGACGACCCCGACGCCCGCCTGGCGCTGACATTCCGGTCCTCGGACCAGACGTTGGGCGTCTCGATCGATGCCAGCGAGCCCGCGGGCGGTATCGTTCACCGCATGGCGAGGCTCGGGCAGAATATGCCGCTCGCGCTCGTGGTGAAGGGCGAAGGCCCGCTCGATTCCTGGGCCGGGACGCTGCGGCTGGCGCTCGGCGACGAGACGCTGACCGAAGGCAAGGCGAGCATCGCACGGGTGAACGGCGGACGCCGCATCACGGCCGATCTTGATGCGACGATCGCCGGGACGCTGCCGGGCGTCTACCAGCCGCTTGCGGACGGTGGCATCCGCGCCGTCCTGTCGACACTCGTCGGCGACGACGGCGTCGTCGAGATCGAGAAGGCCGATCTTGCCGCCGCGGCCGGCACGCTGTCGGCAACGGGCAAGGTTGCGACCGCCACCGGCGAACTCGATCTCGCGCTCGATGCCCGTGTGGCGAAATCGGACGTGTTCGGTGGCCTCACCGGCGCTACCGCGACATGGGACGGCGCGACGCTTTCCGCGAAGATCGGTGGTACCACCGCCGCTCCTTCCGTGACCCTCACCGGCCAGATCGAGAAACCGGCGGCCGGACCGCTCACGGGCAGCGCGCTGACGCTGCAGGCTTCATCGAGCGAAATCACCTCTCTGCTCGGATCGAGCGGCAGCCGGCAGATCGATCTCGTCGCCAATCTTCAGGATGCGGCCCTGGCCGGCCGGAAGCTCGATGCCGCCGGCGCGCCGCACCTCAACGTGAAGGCGACCGTCGACGACAGCGGCCAGGCAGCCATCCAGGATGCCGAACTCGTCGCACTCGGCCTGACCGTGAAGGCGACCGGCGGCTGGGCGGGCGGCACGGCCACGGTCGATCTCGCGGCCGAAACCAAGGATCTCTCGCCGCTCGGCACGCTGGTCGATCATCCGCTCGGCGGCGGCGCCCGGCTGACCGTCAAGGGCAGCGGCGATCCGGAGCAACTGACCGGCAATGCCGACGTGCAGGTCGCAGGCGAAGGGCTCGCGACCGGCATCCCGGCGCTCGATGCCCTGCTCGGTGCTGCCCCGAAGCTCACGGCCGGGCTATCCGCCGCCAACGATGCCGTGACGGTGGAGCGCTTCAGCCTTGAAGGTGCGAAGCTGACCGCGAGTGCGAAAGGCGGCTTCGGTAGCGGCACCCAGGGCCTCACGCTCGACGCCGCACTGGCCGATCTCTCCGCACTGGCGCCGACCCTCGCCGGCCAGGCGAAGCTTGCCGCCACCCTGACCGGCAGCTTCGAGGCGCCGGTGCTGAAGGCGCGGATTTCCTCCGCCGAGATTGTCGCCGCCGGTCAGCGTATCCGCGACCTGAAGGCCGATCTCGAAGGCAGCCGCCATGACGACGGCCGCATCGATGGCCGCCTCACGCTCGCCGGCTCGTCCTCCGGGCGACCGGTCACCGGTTCGGTCGCGTTCGCGCACGGGCCCGACGGCCAGAGCCTGAAGGTCGCCGATCTCGCCTTCGTCGGGCTGACGGCATCAGGCGACCTTTCGCTCTCGGCCGCGGGCAAGCCGGGCGGCCGGCTCGTCGTCAGAGCGACGGACGTCGCGCCGCTCGCCGCGCTCGCGGGGCAGCAGGCGAGTGGCGGGTTCGACGCCACGATCGATCTCGGCTCGAACGGTGCCGATGAGGCGCGCCTCGATCTGAAGTCCGCCCGCCTCGCCATGGCGGATGCGACCGTCACAGACCTCTCCGCGGCTGTCGTCGTCGCCCAGCCTCTCGGCACGCCGCGCTTCAACGCCACGGTGACGGCGGCCTCGCTCGTCGCCTCCGGCGCGAATGCCGAGGCGGTGCGCATCACCGCCACCGGACCGCTGACGGCGATCGTCACCGAGGTTAGCCTGCGGCTCCAGGGCGCGGCCATCGCGTCCAAAGCGACCGTCTCGCTGCCGGGTGGCCAACCGCTCGGCAGCGCCGTCGACGTGGCGCTCGCCTCCTTCAGCGCCAATCGCGACGACATGTCGGTCGCCCTGTCCCGTCCGGGGCGGGTGTCCTACCGCCCGGACCGCACCAGCCTCGATCTCGCGCTCGCGGTTCGTGGCGGCGGCACGGCGACCGTCACGGGCAGCGTCGGCACGCGGGCGCTCGATCTCTCCGTGGATGTCGCCGCCTTGCCGCTCGCGCTGTCGCGCATCTTCGTGCCCGAACTCGGCCTCACCGGCACGCTCGCAACCCGGGCTCGGGTGACGGGCACCACGGCGGCGCCGCGCATCGCCTACACTCTCACCGTCCGGGGCGCCCGCGTTGCCTCGATGCCGGAAGCGGCACCGGCGGTCGACCTCGATCTGGAAGGCACCACGGGCACGAATGGCGTCACTCTGAACGGTGCGGTGAATGCGGGATCGACGCGCATCACCCTCGACGGCACGGCGCCGGCGACGGCTACCGGCCGCTTCTCGATCCGCATGCGCGGCAACGCCGATCTGGCGCTCGTCAACCAGATCGTGCCGTCCGCGTCCCGTCAGGTCGGTGGCCGGCTTTCGCTCGACGGCACCGCACAGGGCACGCTGGCGGAGCCGGATTTCAACGGCACCCTCAGGGTCGACGGTGTCTCGTTCTCGGACGTGATGACCGGTGTCGATTTCCGCGACATTTCGGGCGTGATCCGTCTCGACCGGCGGGTGGCGCGGCTGGAGAACATCACCGGCCGGGCCGTGGCGGGCGGAACCCTCGCCATCACCGGTACGGTCGGGCTCGATCCCGCGACGGGTTTTCCCGCCGACATCGCCATCGCCGGCCGTTCGCTCGTGCTGCGTTACCAGGGCATGGTGCGTGCGCAGGCAACGGCCGATATCACCGTTCGCGGGCCGGTCGCCTCGTCACCGCAGATCGCGGGCAACATCGTGCTCGGACAGGTCGACGTGACCATTCCCGATCGGCTGCCGTCTTCGGCCGCGCCGATCGACGTGATCCATATCAACGTGCCGCCGGACCAGATCGATCTCTTCACCCAGCCCGCGCCGCCGCGGCCCGCCGGCAGCGCCGAACCGAAGCCGTTCGACCCGAAGATGGACATCACCGTCACGGCCAACAACCGTGTGTTCGTCCGTGGGCAGGGCATCGATGCGGAGTTCGCCGGCCGGTTCGCGATCACCGGAACCGCCTCCGCGCCCATCGTGAACGGCGATCTCGACATGCGCCGCGGCACGCTCACGATCCTCGGCCGCAACCTCACGTTCAGCCGGGGCAACCTGACATTCGTCGATTCGCTCGATCCGCTGCTCGATCTCGTCGCCGAGACCCGGGCGAGCGATATCACGGCGCAGATCGAGGTGACGGGCCGGGCGTCCGCTCCCGTGTTCAACTTCACGTCCTCGCCGCCGCTTCCACAGGACGAGGTGCTGGCGCGGCTGCTGTTCGGCAAGTCGGCTGGCAATCTCAGCGCCGGCGAGGCCCTTGCGCTGGCCGATGCGGTCGGCAATCTCAGCGGCTTCTCCCGCGGCCCGGGGCTGCTCGACCGCATCCGCCGCATGATCGGCCTGAGCCAGCTCAACATGACCTCGGATTCTCGTTCGAACCCGGCGCTGCAGGCGGGCGGCTACGCCACCGACAATCTCTATATCGGGGTCCGGCAGGGGACGAGCGCGGCCTCGACGCGGGTGACAGTCGATCTCGACATCACCAAGCACCTGCGTCTTCAGGGCGAGGTCGGCATCAACGGAGAGGCCAAGGTCGGCATCGGCGCGGAGACGGATTACTGAGGGATGCGGCGGACGGGCGCGTATCGGGCGGTTCAGCCCGGCACCCGCACCCGCACCCTTAGGCCGCCGAGGGGCGAATCCCCGAGCACGACGTCGCCGCCGTGACCGCGCGCGGCATCGCGCGCGATGGTGAGCCCCAGCCCGGTACCGGTCTGGTCCTGGTTGCGGGCGCTGTCGAGGCGGAAGAACGGACGGAACACCGCCTCGCGCTGGTCCTCGGGAATGCCGGGGCCGTCGTCGTCGACGATGACGGTGATCCAGCCGTCGGCATGGCGGCCGGAGATCTCGATGGTCTTGCCGTAGCGGGCGGCGTTCAGCACCACGTTGAAGAGGAGCCGGCCGAAGGCCATCGGCTTGACGGACACCATCGGCTCACCCTCGAAGGTGGAGCGCACCACGGCGCCGCGGGCCACCGCCTCGTCCTCGATATAGTCGAGCATCGTGGTGAGATCGACGAGCGAGGCCTGCTCGTCGCCGTCGCCGCGGGCGAAGGCGAGATAGGCCTCCAGCATCGCGTTCATCACGTCGACGTCCTGTTTCAGCGCCTCGATCTCCTCGTCGTCGCCCAGCATCGCGAGTTCCAGCCGGAAGCGGGTGAGGATGGTGCGCAGGTCGTGAGAGACGCCGGCGAGCATGGTGGTGCGCTGCTCCAGCTGGCGCTCGATGCGCCGCCGCATCTCCATGAAGGCGAGCGCCGCCTGCCGAACCTCGAGCGCGCCGCGCGGGCGGAAATTCTCCACCGGCTGTCCGCGTCCGAACCGCTCGGCGGCCTCAGCCAGCGTCTGGATCGGGCGGATCTGGTTGCGCAGGAACAGGACGGCGATGCCGATCAGCACCAGCGACGCGCCGACCATCCACACCAGGAAGATGTGGGCGTTCGACGCATAGGTCTGGCTGCGGCGCGCGAAGATCCGAAGCACCTTGTCGCCGAGATCGATGCGGATCTCGACATAGTCGGAGCGGCCGACGGTATCGATCCAGAAGGGACGCTGGATCTGGGTGGAAATGAGCCGGCTCAGTGTCCGGTCCAGAAGAGAGAACAGCGGCTTGTCGGCGGGTGGCGGAAGCGGCGTCGGCGGTAGCACCTGCACCGAGAGATCGAGATCGCGCATCGCGATCTCACGGAAGGTCTTGTAGCCGGGGTCCTGCGGATATGCCTCGAGGATGCCGATCAGGGCCGCGATGTCGCGCGTGGTGGCCTCGGACAGGCGCTGGGTGACGAGTTCCCAATGACGCTGCAGGAAAACATAGGCAACGACGGATTGCAGGATAACGAGCGGCAGCACCACGATCAGCAGCGAGCGCGGGAACAGCCGCTTCGGCAGCCGGGCGTGCAGCCATCGGCCCGGCACCAGCAGGCCGTTACCGATGGTGGCGAGCACGGTGCGTACCGGCTTCGACCGCGGCTGCCGTTCGGATTCGCTGTCGATGGCCAAAGCCGGCTCCGTCTTTACGGTTGCACCCGACCCGCGCGGGCAAAAGTCTGCGCCGGAGGGAGGGCCTCGCGCGCGCCATGGGCTGTGTGCGCCGGAAATCGGGCCGCGATGTGGTTCGCTGCGTGTGCCGCAGGTCCGCCGCTCAGGACGCGATCAAACGGTAGCCGATGCCGCGGACGGTCTGAAGGTAAGCCGGATCGGCGGGATCGTCTTCGATCTTGCGCCGGAGGCGGTTGATCTGCACGTCCACGGTCCGCTCGCCCAGCGCACCTTCGCGGCCGACAAGGTGGTGGCGTGCGATGGTCTGGCCGGGCCGCTCCGCGAAGGTGGCGAGCAGCCAGCGCTCGCGGTCCGTCAGGCGGATCTGCGCGTCGCCGCGCCGCAGTTCCTGGCGGCCGAGATCGAACACGAAGGGGCCGAAACGGACCTCGCTCGTCGGCGCCTCCGCGGGGCGCCGCCGCCGCAGGATGTTGGCGAGCCTCAGCAGGAGTTCACGCGGCTCGAACGGCTTGGTGAGGTAGTCGTCGACGCCAACTTCGAGGCCGGCGATACGGTCTGCCGCCTCGGCACGCGCCGTCAGCAGAAGGATCGGGATATCGGACCGGTTCTTGAGGGTGCGGGCGAGCGACAGCCCGTCCTCGCCCGGCATCATCACGTCGAGCACGAGGGCATCGAACACCAGCGATTCGAGCTTGCGGCGCGCGTCAGCTGCGTCCTCGGCGGCGGTGATCCGGTAGCCCTTGCCGGTGAGATAGCGCCGAAGCAGCGAGCGAATGCGGCTGTCGTCGTCGACGATCAGCAGGTGGGGAGCATCGTCGGGCAAAGGCTGCTCGGTGCCGGCGTCGGTCAACGTCATCACGCGTCCTCCTCGTCGGCCTCCGTGGCGGCACCGGACCGCTTCTCACCGGCATCCGTCGCGGCGAGCAGGGTCAGGAAGCGGCGCACGTCTCCCGCACCCTCAGGTCCGAGACCGCCGAGCGCAGCTTCGATCTGGCGAGATTGCAGCATCGACAGCCTGAACGAAAGCTGCTTGCCGGCTTCGGTCGCATAGAGCAGTCGCTCGCGGCGGTCGTCCGGACCGGGGCGCTGGTCGATGAATCCAGTGTCGATGAGCTGTTTCAGGACGCGGCCGAGGCTCTGCTTGGTGATCTTGAGGATGTCCAGGAGATCGGCGACGCGGATGCCCGGATTGCGCACGACGAAATGCAGCACCCGGTGGTGGGCGCGCCCGAACCCGAACTCCGCCAGCACCCTGTCGGGCCTTCCGATGAAGGCGCGGTAGGCGAAGAACAGCAGCTCGATCAGATCGTATTGCGGCGCTTCGGGGTCCGCTTCGCCGGCATCGGCCGGGATGATAGCGCCGCTGCGGGTCGTCGCCGCAACCCGCGCCGGGGCGGCCCGTACCCGGGACGAAGAGTCGGATGGGGAAGAAATTACGTCAGCCATGTTGACATAATCATGCACGATCGTTACTTCAATAAGGGTCGGGACGAAAGGATCGTTCACATTCGGCGACCTGCCGGGCGTGAACGAACGATATCGATAGTTTCGCCGCGACGCAAAATCTGCCTGGCCGGGCGGCCGTCGAGCCCCTTCCGTTCGTGAACGGAAGGCGTTCTGCGAGGTCGTGTCCGGGGGTGGAAGATATCGGCCGGCGGGGCATCCCTGGGATGCCGGGAGTGCGCTCCACGTCCGCTGACCGGAACAGACGCAACCGACGGGATGTCAGGACGACTCGGCTGAAGGGCCGGGGCTCGCAACGGTCGTCCCATGCCTGACCCCAAGCCGCTAAGCAGGAGATAACAATGGCGGGTCAATCTTTCGACAATCGTGACGGCGTCATCTGGATGGATGGCAAGTTCATTCCGTGGAATGACGCGAACGTTCATGTTCTCACCCATGGGCTCCACTATGCGAGCTGCGTGTTCGAGGGAGAGCGAGCCTATGACGGCGAAGTGTTCAGGCTGGCTGAGCATACCGACCGCCTGATCGAGTCCGCCCGGATTCTTGGCTTCGAGCTGCCGTTCTCCGCCGAGGAAATCAACGCGGCCCATCGGGAGCTTCTGCAGCGGATGAACTTCTCCGATGCGTACGTGCGCCCGGTCGCATGGCGCGGGAGCGAGATGATGGGCGTGGCTGCGCGCCAGAACACCATCCACGTCGCCATCGCGGCCTGGCAGTGGCCGAGCTATTTCGATGCCGCGGAGCGCATGAAGGGCATCCGTCTCGATCTGGCCGAGTGGCGCCGCCCCGACCCGCGCACGATCCCCTCGAAGGCCAAGGCCTCCGGGCTCTACATGATCTGCACGCTGTCGAAGCACGCGGCGGAGAACAAGGGTTATGCCGACGCGATGATGCTGGACTGGCGCGGCTACGTCGCCGAGGCGACCGGCGCCAACATCTTCTTCGTCAAGGAGGGGGCGCTCCATACCCCGCTGGCGGACTGCTTCCTCAACGGCATCACCCGGCAGACCGTGATCGGGCTTGCCCGCAAGCGCGGCCTGACCGTGCACGAGCGCCACATCCTGCCGGAAGAGCTCGACGGCTTCGAGGAATGCTTCCTCACCGGCTCCGCGGCCGAAGTCACACCCGTGTCGGAGATCGGACCCCATCGCTTCGTGCCGGGCGCCATCACCCGGCAGATGGTGGAGGACTATGCCGCCGCCACGCGGCCGCAGCGTGCAACGGCGGCTGCCTGAGGGCAGTTGCGATGTGCGGGGCCGCGGCGCTCCGCGGACGGCCGGACGCGTGGCGTCCGGCCATGACGAAGCCTCAGCCGCCGAGCCGATAGGCGGCGAGGCGCTCGTAATAGGGCCGCGCGGCCTCGGCCACCGGCTTCAGCGTGTCGTCGAGATCCTCGAAGCGCGTCCCCGGGCGCGGCGGCCCGAAGCCCGTGGAGGCCTCGACGGCATGATACCAGTGCGGCGCCCACACGCCGTCGGTGTCGCGCCGGCCGGCGGGCCAGGCGAGCATCGCGGGGTCGAACGCGATGCCGGCCGCGCGGCAGAGCGCGGAGAGCACGCCTGCCGGGTCCGCCAGCACGTCGGCACCGTCGATCACGGGCGGGGCATGGCCGAGGCGGTCGGCGGCGCGCTCGAACAGGTCCGCCTGTTCGGCGAACCCGATGTCGCGCAGGGTCACGCTGTCCCGCTTGGCCGCATAGGACGCGAGCACGCTTTCCGGAGTGCGGATCAGGAAGGCGTGGACGAAGCCTGGCTCGTCCATCCAGTCCCGGCCGATCTCGCCGATCATGTGGTGCGTCATGTGCTTCTGGTAGAAAACCGCCCGCCCATCCGGCACGGGGCCGGTCAGGAACGCCGCCGCGTCGCGCCAGTCGGCCGGGCCGGCGGCGATCACCTCCTCGCGCATCGGGTGGTCGAGCCCGGTAAGCGCGAGATAGGCGGCATAGAACGGCTCGTCGACCACGGCCGTGTCCGGCCTGTTTTCGAACGCCCGCATCATCGCGGTCGAGATGTTGCGCGGGCCGGACCACATCGCGATGCGGACGGCGGGTTTCTCGTGTGTGTCCGCCATCGCCGTCACGCCGCCTCGATGTCGGTGCGGCGCGTCAGTTCCCGCCCGATCAGGTCGCGATAGAGCGCCCGCAGCGTGCGGGTGACCGGGCCGGCGTGGTCTCCGTCGGCATTCATCTCGCCGATGGCGCGGCCGTCGACATTGTTGACCGGCGTCAGCCCGGCGAAGCTGCCGGTCACGAAGGCTTCGTCGGCTCCGTAGACGTCGGTCAGCGAGAACCGCTTCTCATGCACCGGGATGCCCGCCTCGCGGCACAGCCGGATGACATTGGCGCGCGTGATGCCGCCGAGGCAGTAGAGCCCGTCCGAAGTCCAGACCTCGCCGCGCCGCACGATGAAGAAGTGGGTGGAGTTGCAGGTCGCGACCGCGCCGGCATCGTCCAGCATCAGCGCCTCGTCGGCCCCGGCCTCCGCGGCCTGGATGCAGGCGAGGATGCAGTTGAGCTTCGAATGCGAGTTCAGCTTCTGGTCCTGCTCGGCCGGACCGGTGCGGCGGATGTGGACGGTGAAGAGCTTCAGCCCGCGCCGCGTCACCTCCGGCAGTGGGGTCTTGTATTCCGGAATGATGACCATGGTCGCCGGGCCGATGGTCATGCGCGGGTCCTGGTAGGGCGTCCGCTTCACGCCGCGCGTGACCATCAGGCGGATATGCACGCCGTCCGTCATGCCGTTGGCGTCGAGGCAGTCGAACAACCGGGCCGCCAGCGCGCGGCGGTCGAGCCCGATCTCCATGCGGATCGCCTTGGCGCCTTCATAGAGCCGGTCGAGATGGGCATCGAGGAAGGCGATACCGCCGTCGACGAGCCGCAGACCCTCCCACACGCCGTCGCCGAGCACGAAGCCCGAATCGAACACCGAGACGGTGGCTTCCGCCCGCAGCTTCAAGGTGCCGTTCACGGAAATCAGGATGGAGGCATTGCGCGGATCGTCGACGAAATCGTGGGTGCCGGTGGTCGCGGCGGCAGCGGAAGAGGACATCGTGGGGAGGACTCCATGCGGCCATGCCGCGGACGAAGCGGAGTTTCCACGCATATGAATGCGACCGCAAGGGTGCCCCTGCGTCGCGGCTGCCGCGACGATTGCATCGCCGGCGATGTCGGCCCGGACGTCGTCCGGCCACGCGCTTGCCGAGGTCCGCGCATCCGTCCGTGGACGGGACCGGAAACCCCATCAACACAAAGGCGCCGCTGCTGGTGCAGCGACGCCCACGCTCCCCCCTGGAGCGCATTTCGCCCGTGCCGGTTCGGCCCGAACGAAATGAAGGTGGTCAAGCCGTTGATCAGGCCTCGTTTCTGCCCGGCCGGATGATCGCACCCGGCCGGTTGTCGCGTCGGGACGCGATGTCGATCAGTTCGCGAGGAACTTGTCGACGTTCGCCTTGTCGACGAGGTCGAGGCCGGCATAGGTGATGGTCGGGACTTCCTTGCCTTCCTTCAGGGCGAGCAGGATGTCCATGGCCTTCTCGCCCATCTCGTAGGGGCGCTGGCCGACGAGGGCGTTGGCGTAGCCTTCCTTCAGCAGCTCCAGCTGCACCTTCAGCGTATCGGCGACGACGAGCTTGAGCTTGCCGGAATCATAGATGCCGCGGTTGGCATCGACGAAGCTCTTGTAGGCATCCGGCACGAACATCGGCCAGCCGCCGACCGGGATGATCGCGCTGACGTCGGGGTTGGCGGTCAGCACGTCGGCCATCTGCTGGACGGCGAGCGCCATGTCGTCGTTGCAGAACAGCGGCGAACCGGAGACCTGCTTCCAGCCGGCGGCGTCGAGCACCTTCTCCACGCCCTTGACGCGATCGGCGAGGTTGGCGGCGGCCGGGCCGCCCGAGATCAGCGCGTAGGTGCCGGGCTCCTTGCGGATCTTGATCAGCTCGTTGGCGAGCGCCTCGCCGAAGGCCACGTTATCGGTGCCGACATGCGCCTGGCGGGCCGAATCCGGCGCGTCGGCATCGAAGGTGATGACCTGAACGCCGGCATCGCGGGCCTGCTTGATGACGTCGCCGATGGCCGAGGCGTCGGAGACGGCGATGGCGATGCCGTCCACGCCCTGGCTGATCAGATCCTGCACGATCTGCACCTGGGTCGCCGGCTCATGCTCCACCGGGCCGATATAGATGCACTCGACATTGCCGAGCTTCTTGGCCTCGGCCATGCAGCCGTCGCGCGACAGGTCGAAATAGGGATTGTTCATCGCCTTGGGCACCAGGGCGAACTTGTAGTCGGCGGCGAGCGCCGGCGCGGAGAGCACGACAGCCGCGACGGCGGCAAGAAGAAGACGCTTCATATGTTTCCTCCCAGAGATGGTCTTGACGACCCATTGTCGATTTGGACTTGCAATCGTTCGCCGGACCGTGCGGCGCGATGGCCGTTCCGGTCCGGCGAAAGTCAGGTGGCGCGGCGGGCGCGGAAGCGATCGACCAGCACCGCGAGAATGATGATCAGGCCGACGAATGCGTCCTGCCAGTAGGGGTTGACGCGGGCCAGCACGAGGCCGTTGCGGATCACCTCGATCAGCGCCGCGCCGAGCACCGCGCCCACCGGGCCGCCGGAGCCGCCGGCGAGATTGGCGCCGCCGATGACCGAGGAGGCGATGACGCGCAGTTCGTAGCCTGTGGCGAGATTGGCCGGCGCGGAGCCGAGCCAGCCGACCATGAGGATGCCCGCGAAGCCGGCCGAAAGGCTGCACAGCACGTAGGCGGAGATCTTCATGCGGTCGACATTGACGCCGGTCAGCGCCGCAGCCTTCTCGTTGCCGCCGAGAGCGAACAGGTGGCGGCCCCAGGCGGTGTGGCGCAGGCTGAGCCCCATCACGACCGAAAGCAGCGCCAGATAGATCAGCGGCATCGGCAGGCCGAGGATCTCGCCCTTGGTGATCGAGGTCATCAGCGCCTTGTCGACGCCGGCCGGCGCCTGTCCCCGGCCCTCCGTCACGATGTAGCAGAGGCCGCGCGCGATGGAGAGCATGCCGAGGGTGGTGACGAACGGCGACAGCCCGACCTTTGCGATCAGCGTGCCGTTGATGAGACCGACGAGGATCGAAACGCCGAGGCCTGCGAGGCAGGCGATCAGCAGCACGAGGCCGGGCACGGCGGACAGGCCCATCGCCTCGCAGGCATTGAACGCCATCGCCGTGACGATGGCCGACAGCGCGATCACCGAGCCGACCGACAGGTCGATGCCGCCGGTTATGATCACGATGGTGGAGCCGAGCGAAACGATTGCGATGTAGGAGAAGTTCTGGGCGACGTTGTAGAGGTTGCCCGACTTCAGGAACGCCGGCGACAGCAGCGCCATGATGACGGCGATGACGATGAACGCCACCAGCACGTAGGCCGTCTGCGAGGCGAAGAAGCCGCGTCGATACCAGGGAGCGCGGCCGACATTGGCGAAGTCGGTGTGGGCGTGGTGGGAGGCACTCGACATCATGCGGCCTCCAGCGCGCCGGTGATGAGCCCGGTGACTTCTTCCGGGCTCGACGAGGCGACGCGCTTGTCGGCGACCTTGCGGCCGCGGCGCATCACGATCACCCGGTCGCACACGGTGAACACGTCGGGCATGCGGTGGCTGATGAGGATCACGGCGATGCCGCTGTCGCGCAGCCGTTTGATCAGTTCCAGCACTTCGGCCACCTGACGCACGGAAATGGCGGCGGTCGGCTCGTCCATCAGCACCATTCGGGCATCGGCGAGCCGCGTGCGGGCGATCGCCACGGCCTGGCGCTGGCCGCCCGACATCTGGCGAACGAGGTCATCGGCGCGGGTTTCGGACTTCAGCTCGCGGAAGAGCTCCGCCGCGCGCTTGTTCATCGCGGAATGGTCGAGATAGCGGATCGGGCCGAAGCGCCGCTTCAGTTCCCGCCCGAGAAACACGTTCGCGGCGGCGGTCAGGTTATCGGCGAGAGCCAGATCCTGGTAGACGACCTCGATGCCGGCCTCGCGCGCATCGACCGGGCGCTGGAAATGCACCGGCTGTCCGGCGAAGCGGAACACGCCTTCGGTCGGGGGGAAGTTACCCGCCATGATGCGGACCAGCGTCGACTTGCCGGCGCCGTTGTCGCCCATGAGGCCGATGGCCTCGCCGGGCTCGACTTTGAAGCTCACGTCGGAAAGCGCCCGGATTGCACCGAACGTCTTCGTGATGCCCTCGAGTTCGAGGAGAGCCATCCACGATCACCCTTGTTGCGTTTCGATCCCGTCACGCGTCGGGGGTGTTCGCCCTCCGCCGCGCGTTGCCATTGCTGGTCTGTTTTTTATCGTTTTCGTGCATTGCTGCCGTTCCCCATTCAAACGACAAATCGCTGACGGATGCAAGCGGGATTTGAGGTGCGTCCCTCATAAAATTTCGTCAGACGCGCAGCAGGAAATCTTACTTACATTCAAAACAAAGAGAAAAATGAGATGTACGTACCCGGTGCTGCACCGCAGCGGGCGGCGGATGTCGCATCGCCGCCCGCGGACCGATGGGCGCCTGTCAGACGATGCCGCCGCCGCCGCCGGAGACAGCCGGACGCTCGTTCGCCTTGCGGGGGCGATAGCCCGAGGCACGATAGACCGCCACCGGATCGATGGCGCCGCCGTTGCGCCGGCGGGCGGCGGCGAGGATGGGGCCGACGTCGGTCACGAAGCCGCGCTTCAGCGTCTGCGCTGCCAGGAACGCGTCGTTTCGCGCCTGCGCTTCCGCCAGCGCGCCGCGGTCGACGATGAGCGCCTGGGCATAGGCCCGGGTGACCTCCACGGCGCTGCCGATCAGGCTTTCGATCGGATCGGTGACGTTGTGGGACTGGTCGAGCATGTGGGCGGGACGGAACGTGTCGTCGTTGAGTTCGGCCTCCACCAGTTCGTTGAAGACGAGGAACAGGCGGAAGGGATCGACCGATCCGGCATCGAGATCGTCGTCGCCGTATTTGGAGTCGTTGAAATGGAAGCCGCCGAGCTTCTTGCGGTGCAGAAGCCGGGAGACGATCATCTCGATGTTCACGTTCGGCGCATGGTGGCCGAGATCGACGAGGCAGAATGCCTTCTCGCCGAGCGATTCGGCCGCGATCAGCGACGAGCCCCAGTCCTGGATCACGGTCGAGTAGAACGCCGGCTCGTACATCTTGTGCTCGACGAACACGCGCCAGTCGTCGGGCAGGGCGGCGTAGATCTGCGACGCCGATTCGAGATAGCGCTCGAACGCCTTGGAGAGGTTGCTCTGGCCGGGGAAGTTGGAGCCGTCGCCGATCCAGATCGACAGTGCGGTGGAGCCGAGCACCTTGCCGAGTTCGATGCACTCGATGTTGTGGGCGACCGCCTGGGCGCGGACCGCCGGATCGGTGTGGCTGAGGCTGCCGTATTTGTAGGACAGCGCCTGACCGGGACTGTCCTGGAAGGTGTTGGAATTCACCGCATCGAAGCCGAGGCCTAGCGCGTCGCCATGGGCCTTCAAGGCCGCCATGTCCGGCACCTTGTCCCACGGGAAGTGCAGCGAGACGGTCGGGGTCGCGCGGCCGAGCTGCTGCACCACGGCGCAGTCCGAGAGCTTGTCGAAGACGTCGCGCGGCTCGCCTGGGCCCGGGAAGCGGGCGAAGCGCGTGCCGCCGGTGCCCACGCCCCATGATGGCAGCGCGACGCCGAAGCCCGCGATCTTGGCCGTGACGGCCTCGATGTCGATGCCGCGGCGGGACAGCTGGCGGCCGAGGGCCTCGTAGTCTTCGTCGAGGGCGTCGGCGAGGGCGGCGTTCTCGCGGACGATGAGATCGGGATCGATCGGTAGCTCGGTCATGGCGGGTTTCCTCACATGTTCTCGTGGGAGCAGGCCGTCTTCGCCCGGGCGCCCGGCGTGGCGGCTCCTGATTGCTCCGGCTTTCTCGATGGGCGTCGTCTCCGGAGCCCGCTTTCCCTCGACCGGGCCGCACCGATCCGGTCGGCGGGAGATCACAGGGGAAGTCGTTCCGATTCGCCGGATCGGTCATCCGGCGGACGCGCGCCGGGACCGTCCTTCGCGAGGGGCGGTCGACGCGGCGCGGCGCGGGCGGGCGGCGATGGTCTCCGCCCGCCGTCGTCCCGTTCAGCGCGTGAACGAAGGCGCGTGGCCTGCGTCCACGTTCAGGATATTGCCGGTGGACTTGGACGACAGGTCCGAGGCGAAGAAATAGACGCCCTCGGCTATGTCTTCCGGATAGACCCCGAGCTTCAGCATCGAGCGCTGGCGATAGATCTCCTCGAGATCGTTCTCGCCGACCTTGTAGGCCTCGGCGCGCTGGCTGCGCCATTCGCCAGTCCAGATCTTGGAGCCGCGCAGCACCGCATCGGGATTGACCACGTTGACGCGGATGCCGAGCGGCGCGCCCTCGAGCGCGAGGCAGCGGGCGAGGTGCACCTCGGAGGCCTTGGCCGTGCAGTAGGCCGCAGCGCCCGGCGAGGCGACGATGGCGTTCTTCGACGCGATGAACACCATCGCACCGCCGCGCGCCTGATGCTTCATCAGCCGGAAGGCCTCTCGCGACACCAGGAAGTAACCGGTGGACAGGATATCCATGTTGCGCTGCCACAGCGCGAGCGACGTGTCCTCCACCGGCGCCGACGATGCGATGCCGGCATTGGAGACGAGGATGTCGAGCCCGCCGAAGGCGACCGCCGCCTCCTTGAACAGGCGGATGACGGTCTCTTCGCGGGTCACGTCCACCGGCAGCGAGGCGACGGCGTCGCGGCCGAAGGCCTTGGCGAGGCCGGCATCCGCTTCGGCGAGCGCGGCCTCGTCGATGTCGCAGATCACGACGCACGCGCCTTCAGACGCGAGCCGCCGCGCGGTGGCGAGCCCGATGCCGCCCGCGCCGCCCGTGATGAGCGCGACGCGTCCGGCGAGCGCCTTCGGCTTCGGCATCCGCTGCAGCTTGGCCTCCTCGAGCAGCCAGTACTCGATGTCGAAGGCTTCCTGTTCCGGCAGGCCCCGATAGGTCGAGACCGTGGAAGCGCCGCGCATCACGTTGACGGCGTTGACGTAGAACTCGCCGGCAATGCGGGCTGTCGCCTTGTCGGCGGCGAACGTCATCATGCCGATGCCCGGGATCAGGTACACGACCGGGTTCGGGTCACGGATCGCGGGCGAATCCGGGTGCTTGCAGCGCTCGTAATAGGCCGCGTAATCCTCGCGGTAGCCGGCAATCGCCGCCTCCAGGCCCGGGAGCAGGTCGGCAGCCGTCTGGGTCGCGGGGTCGAACGGCAGCACCAGCGGACGGATCTTGGTGCGCAGGAAATGGTCGGGGCAGGAGGTGCCGAGCGGCGCCAGCGCGTCGAGCGCCTGGGAGCCGACGAACTCCAGCACCGCCGGCTGGTCGTCGAAGTGGCCGACCATTCGGCGTTCGCCGCTGATAAGCCCGCGGATGCGCGGCATCAGCTCGGCAGCGACCGCAAGGCGGGCCTCCGGCGCGGCGGTCGGAACCTTCACGCCACCGAAAGCCGGCTTACCTTCCGACTTGGCCGCAAGCCACGCGATGGCGCGGTTGATGGTGTCGATGGTCTGCTTGTAGCAGGCATAGGGCGTGTCGCCCCAGGTGAACAGGCCGTGAGCTTCGAGAACGACGCCCTTGGCCGACGGGTTCTCCTTCGCGAACTGCTGCAGCCAGACGCCGAGCTCGAAGCCCGGGCGCCGCCATGGCAGCCAGCCGATCTCGTCGCCGAAGATCTCGCGGGTGATGGCGCGGCTGTCTGCGGAGGCCGCAATTGCGATGATGGCGTCCGGATGGACGTGATCGACATATTTCGCCGGCAAAAGGCCATGCAGCGGCGTGTCGATCGAGGTGGCGCGCGGGTTCAGGTTGAAGGTGCAGTGCGGGTAAAGCCCGACCACCGCATCCTCGACCTCGGGACCCGCATAGCTGGCGGCGATCTGGTTCAGCTTGTCGAGATAGAGCGTGGCGAAGCCGTCGAGCTTCATCGAGCCGATGTCGCCGCCCGAGCCCTTCACCCACAGCACCTCGACCTCCGCCCCGGTGAGCGGGTCGGCCATCATGATCTTGGAGGACGTGTTGCCGCCGCCATAGTTGGTGATGCGCTTGTCGGAGCCGAGCAGGTTGGACCGGTAGAGCAGCCGCTCCGGTTCGCTGAGCGTCGCCGCATGGGCGGCATCCCACAGGTCGGCCAGCAGCGGTGTCGCCTCGGTCGGTGTCGGTTTGTCGAGCATGTGTCGTCCTCCCGGTTGGGCGTGGCACCGAAGCCGCGGGCGTTCGGGACATCACGGCCAAGCATTTGAATCCAGGGCGCCTTGCGAACGCGATTGCGCGCGGCGCTCCGCTGGCGGGTTCGTTGGTGCCTCCGGCCCGGCGTGCGAGGAGCGCCTCTCACGCGCGCCAGTCGCGCGGCGCCGTTGGCACGCCGCCTGTCTGCACGTCGCCTTGATTAGGACCAGATGCCGACGATTTCAATCAACTTCTGTCGTAACCGGTCATTATTGTGCGCCGCAACAATCAATTACGATCATTTCTGACCGAATCGCGATTGACAATCGCCCCTCATTGCCGTGTCTTGGATGCAATCAACGAATGCCCTGCCGCTCCGGCCTGCCGGAACAGGACGGGGTCGGAGCGGGCTGCCGTCCCATGCCGTCGTGCTGGGAGGGGCGGCCCGAACGGGATGGAGACCATGGGACGGCCATGCTTGAGCGCGAACGCCACCGCCTGATCCTGAAGCTCGTCACCGAGCGCTCCGTCGTGAGCGTTACCGAGCTCGTGGACATGCTGGACGCCTCGGAGGCGACCATCCGCCGGGACATCGTAGCGCTGGCCGACCGAGGCGAGCTGAAGCGGGTGCGGGGCGGTGCGGAGGCGCTGCGGCCGCGCCACAAGGCCCACCTCGTCGGCGTGCCGTTCAACGTGAACATGGAAGTCGCGGTGCCCGAGAAGCGGGCGATCGCGCGCGCCGCCGCCGCTCTGGTGGAACCCGGCGACAGCATCATCATCAATGGTGGCACCACCACATGGCGGCTGGTCGAGTTCCTGCGCGACCTCGACCTCGACATCCTGACGAACTCGTTCCCGATCGCCGCGGACCTGCTGGCCACGGCGCGCTCGCGCATCACGCTGCCCGGCGGAACGATCTATCCGGAACAGAACATCATCCTCAGCCCCTACGAGGAGGCCGACGCGGTCGCGCACTTCTCGGGCCGGATCATGTTCACCGGCGCCTACGGCATCGGTCGCGCGGGGCTGCTCGAAACCGATCCGCTCATCGTGCAGTCGGAATGCCGGCTGCTGCGGCGCGCCGAGCGCCTCGTGGTCATGGCGGATGCCAGCAAGCTGCGCCGCCATTCCTCGATGGTGGTGGCGCCGCTTGATCGCGTGAACGTGCTGGTGACCGACGATGCCGCCACCGAGGCCGATCTCGCCCCGCTGCGTGATGCGGGCGTCGAGGTCGTGGTCGCCGAGGTGACGGCCGAGGACCGGGCGCTCGACGTGGCGGCCTGACGTCCGCCGGGGCCCGACGGACGCCCGGATCCCGCTCCTCGCGGGCACGCATACCAACGCCGCGGACAACAAGCGGCGCCGAATTCGGCATCAACGGCCGCGCCAGAAGGGCGGCCATTTCGGGAGGACGACTATGATCCGCAAGCTTATCCTGGCCGCCGCGACGGTGGCGCTGCTCGCCGGCTCGGCGCACGCCGCCGACATCCGCGTCGGCCTCGTGCCGAAATCTCTCGGCAACGGCTTCTTCGATGCCGCCTACAAGGGCGCGCAGGAAGCGGCCAAGGAGATTGGCGGCGTCGAGGTGATCTATACCGGCCCGACCACCACCACCGCCGAAGGCCAGATCGAGACCATCAACGCGCTGATCGCCCAGAAGGTCGACGCCATCGCGATCTCCGCCAACGATCCCGACGCGCTCGTTCCGGCGCTGAAGAAGGCGATGCAGCGCGGCATCAAGGTGGTGTCGTGGGATTCCGGCGTCGCGGTCGACGGCCGCGAGGTCCATCTCAATCCCTCGTCCAACGAACTGATAGGCGAGATGTGCGTGCAGCTCGCGGCCGACGTCGCCGGTTCCGGTGAGAGCGAAGTCGCGATCCTGTCGGCCACCCCGACCTCGACCAACCAGAACATCTGGATCGGCGAGATGAAGAAGGTGCTGCCGAAGTTCCCGAATCTGAAGCTCGTCGCGACCGTCTATGGCGACGACCTCGCCGACAAGTCCTATCGCGAGACCCAGGCGCTCCTGAAGCAGTATCCGAACCTCAAGGTCATCATCGCCCCGACCTCGGTCGGCATCGTCGCCGCCGCCAAGGCGGTCGAGGACGCCGGCCTCTCGGGCAAGGTGCTCGTCACCGGCCTCGGCCTGCCGTCGGAACTCGCCGGCCACGTCATGAAGGGCACGGTGAAGAGCTTCGCGATCTGGAACCCGATCGACCTCGGCTACGCCGCGACCTATCTCGCCGTCGATCTCGTCAAGGGCGACAAGGGCGGCCCCGACGCCAAGCTGCCGATCGGTCGCCTCGGCACCGTCTCCTTCGACAAGGAAGGCGCGGGCGCCATGGCGAAGCCCTTCGTCTACGACAAGTCGAACGTGGAAGAATTCGCGAAGATCTTCTGATCACCGCGACAAGGGCGCATTTCCGATCTGATGGAAGCATCAGGTTCACAAGAAATCGCTCCAGATTAAAAAAAGCTTGAGCATCTCCTTGTCGGTCAGATCGGTTCACTCCGAACGGGATATGCTCAAGCCTCTTCCCCATATCTGACGGCGGCGCCGGCCGGCGCCGCCGCACCGGCCCGGCCCATGGTGCCGGCGCCTCGCGTCGCCGCGTTCGTGCCGCCCTGCAGGGGTGATCCCATGTCCCTTTCGACCACCGCCGCTTCGGCCATAGAGCCTTTGCGTCCCGCCGCCGGGCCCGTGCCCGTGCTCACGCTGTCCGGTATCCAGAAGTCCTTCGCCGGTGTGCGCGCCCTCGTCGACGGCGCGCTCGAACTCTACGGCGGCGAGGCGACCGCGCTGATCGGCGAGAACGGGGCCGGCAAGTCGACGCTCGTGAAGGTCCTGACCGGCATCCACGCGCCGGACCACGGCACCATCACCCTCAACGGCAAGCCCGTCACCATCGGCTCGGCCGACGAGGCCCAGCGCCTCGGCATCACCGCGATCCACCAGGAAGCCGTGGTGTTCGACGACCTCAGCGTCGCCGAGAACATCTTCGTCTCCCACCGTCCACGCGGGCGGTTCGGCATGGTCGACTGGTCGGCGATGAACGCGCGGGCGGCAAAGCTCCTCGCCGAGCTTGAGGCGGATTTCGATCCCGGCCAGCCGCTGCGCTCGCTTTCGATCGCCCAGAAGCACCTCGTGCAGATCGCCCGCGCGCTCTCGTTCGACGCCCGCGTCGTCATCATGGACGAGCCGACGGCGGCGCTTTCCCACCGCGAGGCGGAAGATCTGTTCCGCATCGTCGACCGGCTGAAGGCGGAGGGCCGGGCGATCCTGTTCATCAGCCACAAGTTCGAGGAGATCATGCGCGTCGCCGACCGCTATGCGGTATTCCGCGACGGCGCGGCGGTGGGCGCGGGACGCATCGGCGAAAGCTCGACCGACGATCTCATCCGCATGATGGTCGGCCGTCCCGTCGACCAGATCTTTCCGAAAATCGAGACGGTGCCGGGCGACGAGGCGCTGCGGGTCGAGGGGCTGTCGCACCCGACCGAGTTCGACGACGTCTCGTTTCACGTCCGCCGCGGCGAGATTCTCGGCCTCTACGGTCTGGTCGGCGCCGGCCGGTCCGAAGTGATGAAGGCGGTGTTCGGGCTGACCGAGCCGAGCGCCGGCCGCATCTTGGTCGACGGCCGGCCGCTCTCGATCCGCCGGCCCGACGACGCGATCCGCGCCGGCATCGTCTATGTGCCGGAGGATCGCCAGCACCAGGGCGCGGTGCTGAAGCAGTCCATCGTGGAGAACATCGCGCTGCCGAGCCTCGCGCAGCTGTCGCGCCGCGGTTTCAACAACCGTCCGCGCGAGCGCGATGTCGCCGGTGCGCTCGCCCAGCGCCTGCAGGTGCGCATGTCCGGGCTCGACCAGCCGGTCGAGGACCTCTCCGGCGGCAACCAGCAGAAGGTGGTGATCGCCAAGTGGCTGGCGACCCAGCCGCGGGTGCTGATTCTCGACGAGCCGACCAAGGGCATCGATGTCGGCTCCAAGGCCGCGGTGCACCGCTTCATGGCGGAACTCGTCGCCCAGGGCCTCGCGGTGGTGATGGTCTCGTCCGAACTGCCTGAGGTTCTCGGCATGGCCGACCGGGTGATGGTGATGGCCCGCGGACGGGTGCGTCGCACATTCACCCGCGCCGAAGCCACGCCCGAAGCCGTCGTGCGCGCCGCCACCGATGCCTGAACAGACCCGCCGGACGCCCCGCTGAGGGCCGCCAGGAGGACGACATGAAGACTGCCAAACACATGGCGGCGACGCGGCCCGGTGCGGTCCGCGGCTGGCTCGCGAGCCGCGATGCCGCGCTCGCCGCACTGGTCGTGGCGGTGACCGTCGGGGTCGCCGTCAAGTTCCCCGCCTTTGTTGCCCCGTCGAACCTCGTCGACGTGTTCGACGACACCTCGATCCTGTTCCTGCTGGCGCTCGGCCAGATGCTGGTGATCCTGACGGGGGCCATCGACCTGTCGGTCGCGGCCAATCTCGCGCTCACCGGCGTCGTCGTCGCGCTGCTGAATTCCGCGATGCCCGAACTCGGCGTCGTGCCGGTGATCCTGCTCTCCGTCGCGCTTGGCACCGCCCTCGGCCTCGTCAACGCGCTGCTCGTCTGGAAGCTCGGCCTGCCGTCGATCGTCGTCACGCTCGGCACGCTCGCGGTCTATCGCGGCGTGATCTTCCTCATCACCGGCGGCGCCTGGATCAACTCCAACCAGATGTCCGACGCCTTCCTCGACTTCATCCGCGCGCCGCTCCTGGGGCTGCCAGTGCTGAGCTGGGTGGCGATCCTCGGCATCGCGGCGATGGCCCTGTTCCTGCGCTTCACCGCCACCGGCCGCAACATCTACGTCGCCGGCGGAAATCGCTCGGCCGCCGTCTATGCCGGCATCGATCCCGGCCGGATGCAGGCGATCGCCTTCGTGGTCTCCGGCGCCGTCGCCGGGCTCTGCGGCTATTTCTGGGTGTCGCGCTATGCGGTCGCCTATGTCGACGTCGCCCAGGGCTTCGAACTGCAGGTCATCGCGGCCTGCGTCATTGGCGGCGTTTCCATCGCCGGCGGCGTCGGCACGGTGACGGGCGTCGTGCTCGGCGCCCTGTTCCTCGGCATCGTCAAGAACGCTCTGCCGCTGATCGGCATCTCGCCGTTCTGGCAGATGGCCATCGCCGGCCTCGTCATCACGGTCGCGGTCGTTCTCAACGCCCGCGGCGGCCGGTCGGCCGGCCGCCGCATCCTGGAGGAGAAGCCGGCATGAATGCGGTTTCGAACGGACGACTCGGCAACGGCGTCAAGCTCGCGGGCGATCCGGCGGACGGCGGCGGACGGACAGGACACAGCCGCTTCGCCTTCGCCAGGCGGTGGGAGTTCATCCTGTTCGCGCTGTTCGTGGCGGGCTTTGGGCTGTGTTCGTGGGTGTCGCCCTATTTCCTCGACGTCTGGAACCTGTCGGACGCCACCTTCAACTTCACCGAGAAGGCCATCGTCGCGCTGCCGATGGCGCTCCTCATCATCGCCCGCGAGATCGACATCTCCATCGCCGGCATCATGGCCCTCGCCTCCGTTGCCATGGGGCTTGCCGCGGGGGCCGGCGCGGATGTGTGGCTGGTGGTGGCCGTGGGGCTCGCGACGGGCCTTGCCTGCGGCATCGTCAATGGCACTCTCGTCACCGTGTTCCGCGTGCCGGCCATCGTCGCCACCATCGGCACCATGAGTCTGTTCCGCGGCGTGGGCTACGCCATCCTCGGCGATCAGGTGCTGAAGTCCTACCCGGCCGGCTTCGATGCTTTCGGGCAGGGCTATTTCTGGGGGCCGATCTCCAACGAGTTCGCGCTTTTCCTCGTGCTCGCGGCGCTGTTCGCGGTTGTGCTCCACGGCACCTCGGTCGGCCGGCGCATCTACGCCATCGGCAACAATCCCGAGGTCGCGCGCTTTTCCGGCGTCGCGGTCGACCGCTACCGCTTCGTGCTGTTCGCGGTGGTCGGGCTAGCCGCCGGCCTCGCCTCGGTGTGCCTCACCTCGCGGCTCGGCTCCACGCGGCCGTCGCTCGCGGTCGGATGGGAGCTTGAGATCATCACCATGGTGGTGCTCGGCGGCGTCTCGATCCTCGGCGGCGTCGGCACGATCCTCGGCGTGGTGCTCGCGGCATTCCTGATGGGCCTCGTCACCTTCGGTCTCGGCCTCGTCAACGTGCCCGGCATCGTCATGCAGATCGTCGTCGGCGTGCTGCTCGTCGCCGTGATCTCGATCCCGGTCTTGCTGCGGAAGCTCGGACTCGCGCGGGGAGGGCGGCGATGAGCGAGAAGATCGCCTTCAAGATGCAGCTTCTGCCGGGCTTCGAGGCGGAATATCGCCGCCGCCATGATGCGATCTGGCCGGAACTCGTCGACCTGCTGCACGAGGCCGGGGTCTCGGATTATTCGATCTTCCTCGATCCCGAGACCCTCACCCTGTTCGCCGTGCTGGTCAGGCGCGACGACCACACAATGGACCGCCTTCCCGAAACCGCCGTGATGCGGCGCTGGTGGGCGATGATGCGCGACATCATGGTGGTGCACCCCGATGGCGAACCGGTGGCGACGCCGCTCAGCCCGGTGTTCCACATGGCCTGACCGGCGTCCTCGGAGGCACTGCCCGTGATCGATCCAGCCCGCCCCCCCGCCGCCCCCCTCGTCGCCGTGCTCGACATCGGCAAGACCAACGCCAAGCTGGTGGTGGCCGACCCGGCGACCGGCGAGGAACTCTGGCAGGAGACCCGCCCCAACCGGCCGCTTGCCGGAGCGCCCTATCTTGCCATCGATGCCGCGGCGATCGAGGCGTTCCTGCTGGGCGCGCTCTCGAACGCGCCCGAACGCGAGCGGATCGGCACGATCGTGCCGGTCGCCCACGGCGCCTGCGGTGCGCTCGTCGATGAGGCCGGCCTCGTGCTGCCGGTGATGGACTACGAGGACCCGGTGCTGGAGGAGGTCGCGGACGAATACCGCGCCGAGCGCGACGCCTTCGCCGTCACCGGGTCGCCGTTCCTGCCGCTCGGCCTCAATCTCGGCCGGCAGATCCATTTCCTCGAACGCCGCTTCCCCGCCGCGTTCGCCCGCGCGCGGCACCTGATGATGTGGCCGCAATATCTTTCCTGGCGCCTCACGGATGTCGCCGCCGGTGAGGTGACGTCGCTCGGCTGTCACACCGATCTCTGGGAACCGGCGACTGGCCGCTTCTCGCCTCTGGCGCTTCGCCGCGGCTGGGATCGCCTGGTGCCGCCGCTGAAGGCGGCCGGTGACGTGGTCGGCCGGATCGCACCCGGAATCGCCGCCGCGACGGGGCTTCACCCGCAGACGGCTGTGCTCGCCGGCATTCACGATTCCAACGCCTCGTTCCTGCGCCACCGGCTGGCGCGGCCGAAAGACGAACCTTTCGTGGTGATCTCGTCCGGAACCTGGGCGGTGCTGCTCGCCTCCGGCGTGCCGGTCTCTGGGTTGTCCGAAGACCGCGACTGCCTCGTCAATGTCGACGCCCTCGGCGCGCCGACGCCGACGGCGCGGTTCATGGGTGGCCGCGAGTTCGCCGCCATTGCCGGAGAAGCCCCGGCTCCCGCCGGACCGGGCGATCTCGATCGTGTGCTTGCCGCGGGCGCCGTCGCCTGGCCGTCGTTCGTCGCCGCCGGCGGTCCGTTCCCGGGCCGGCAGGGCTTCGTCGAAAATGGGGAAGGGCTCGATGCGGCCGGGCGCTCCGCGCTCGCTGCGCTCTATATCGCGCTGATGGCGGACACGTCGCTCGATCTCCTCGGCGCGCGCGGCACGGTGGTCATCGAGGGGCCGTTTGCGGACAATGCCCTGATCGGACCGCTGCTCGCCGGTCTCCACCCCGGGCGCTCCGTTGCGCTTTCGCGCGATCGGGCCGGAACCGTCGGCGGCGCGCTGGCGCTCGCCTCGGGCGGTCGGGCTCCCGAGCCACGGCTGAGGGCCGTCGAGCCGATCTCCGATCCCCGCCTCACGGCGTTGCGAAGCCGCTGGCGGACCGGCCCTCGCGTCGCGGTGGGCTGATCCGGCCCGGCCTGCGACTATCAGCGCGACGGTGGCTGCGTCGCCGTCAGGGTGCGGCGGGCGTCGAACGCCGCCGGATCGCCTGCGGGCGCCGCGCCGCGGTGGATCCGGATATCGGCCTGTGCGGTGAACGCGGTGCCAGACCGTTCGTTCAGGGTCGCGACCCCGCCCCAGACTCCGATGACCGGGCCGGCCTGGGGCGCCGAGGGCGGTATCGAGACGCCGCCCGGATAGCTCCTGACCGCCGCCACCGACGCGGGTGCGCCGGTGATGCTGCGCCCCTCGACGACGAAGTAATCGCCGCCCTGTTCGAGGGTCAGCTGCGCCGCCCGTCGAAGTAGATAGCTGTCGACCGTCTCCGGAGAGGTCGCGGGATTGCCGGTGAAAGCGACCCGCCAGCGGTCGCGGGCGATCTGCGTTTGCGAGAAGCCGAAGCCGTCCGCTGCCGGGCCATAGGGGGTCGGCATCGGGCCGGCACAGGCCGCCAGCAGCAGCGCACCGAGAAGGATTGCGATCCGAGACAGGCGACGGGGCATGGACTGGCGCATGGGCATGTTCATCGGTCTCCTACAACCCGCCCGGCCGCGGTCTCGCCTCCGGGGCGGGGTCAAGCCGTTGAACCGGGAGCCTGCTCCCAGGGAGCGGAAAAGGGCGCCGGCATCGCGGCATGGCGTTGCCTTCGGTGGCCCTGCCTTTAGGAAAGACAGGGTCCATAGAGCCTGATGACACAAACTCTTGCCGCCCCATATCGGCGACGGTCGCGCCCCGGCTGTACGCAATCGTACAATTCGGTCCGGTCTTTGGCTTCAAATCTCGACGGTCGTGACGACGCGGTTGCGGCCGGTGTTCTTGGCTTCATAGAGCGCCTGATCGGCCGCCTCGATCAACTGGGCGACCTCGCCATCGGCCTTCGCCGTGGCGAAGGCAACACCGATGCTGACGGTCGTGCCTGGGGCGCGGCCCGCCGCCGCCTTGTCTCCATACCGGTCCTCCATGCCGGCCCGGATTTTCTCCGCCGTCGTCATGGCTTCTTCCAGTGTCGCATCGGGAAGCACGACGGCGAACTCTTCTCCGCCATAGCGCGCACTGCAATCGCCGGCCCGTCGTGTGCAACTGGCGATCAGTCCGCCCAGCGCGCGCAGGACGGTATCGCCCTGCCCGTGGCCGTAGGTATCGTTGAGGTGCTTGAAGTGATCGGCGTCGATCATCAGGAGGGCGAGAGAAGAGCCGGTCCGGCGGGTGCGCCGCCACTCCCGGGCGACGACCTCGTCGAAACGCCGGCGGTTGGCGAGGCCTGTCAGAGCGTCGGTCGTGGCGAGGGCGGCAAGGTGTGCTTCCGCGATCGCCCTGCGGCGCAACTCGTGCCGCAGCGCCAGGCTCAAGGCGATCAAGGCCACGCATATCAGGGTCAGGATGACCGCTATGACGATCGCACGCGTTCGCCAATTGTCGTAGATCTCGTCGACGGCGATGCCGACGCTGACGATAAGAGGGCGTTTGCCCACCGGGCCGAAGAAGTAGGCGCGCCGGACGCCGTCGAGACGGGCCTTGGCCGTGAACGTCCCCGTGCCCATCGCAAGCAGTCGCTTGAAGTTCGGGCTCGACGAAAGATCGAGACCGACGATTTCCAGATCCGGTTCTGACGGTTGGCGGACAAGAACGCGCCCATCCGTCTTCACCACAGCGATCACGCTGTCCTTCCCGAGTCTGAGTTCGGTGAACAGCTTTTCGAAATTGGCGAGCGTGATCGCGATCATGGCGATCCCCGCGAAGCTGCCATCGGGATTGGAGATGCGCCGGCTGAGCGCGAAGGTCGGGACGCCGCCGTGCAGGCGGCTCGCATAGGGGGCACTGATATAGGTGCCGACATTCGGATCGTTCTTGGGAACGAGGAAATAATCGCGGTCCGCGAAGCTCATGTCCGCCGGGACATTCTCGCCGACGTCATCGACGATATGGCCGGTCGTGTCGAGCACACGCAGATAGGTGGCACTCGGAAGGTAGCTCGACGCCCGTTCAAGAAGCTGGTGATGCGCGCGCCCCGGCATCTTGGCGCCGAAGGTCAGGTCGTCGATCACATCCTTCAGCAAGACCTCCGCGACATTCAGGAAGCTCGTGATGTCGCTGCTGATCGTAACGCGAAGATTCGTCGCCGACTGCTCATGAGAACTGAGTGTATCTCTGCGCTCCTTCAGCAGGAGATTCCCGACCAAGGCAATGATGAGAAAGCAGATCAGCCACGGTCCGAAAAGCAGGGCTCGATCGATCGCGACAATGTTGCGAACGGCGGATTTCTCATGATCATCGACCGTCGTCTTCTGATGAGCCATTCGTCAATTTGTTCTTGATGTTACGAACAGGATGGCCGAAACCGGACATCAGAAAAACAGAGCGGTCTCTGGAATGGCCGCCGCGGCAAGCGATCCGAAGCGGAATAACTTTAAAGGACCGCTGCGCCAGTTGAAAGCAGATCGGCGCTCGCGAAAACGCGCTTTCGACGCATGTTTCCGTGCTCATCGGCGCAGACCGTACGGCCCCACGCGGCCTGATCGCGATCATCGGGCAGGTGTTCTGGCTGGGGCACCAGGATTCGAACCTGGGAATGGCGGAATCAAAATCCGCTGCCTTACCACTTGGCTATGCCCCAATGCGGCCCGACGGCGCGCGAGGCACTTTCTAACCACTCGGACAGCACGCCGCAATGGCCGCTTTTCGACTCGCGGCGGACGCCGCGCCGCAGGTCGATCCGCGCGGGAAGCGCCCATGCCGGGTCTGCGGCTCTAGATCGGCGACCCAATCTCCGCAACCGGTGCCCAAAGCACATCGGTGATCCGCGTCGCGCCGGTCGCCAGCATCACCAGGCGGTCGATGCCCAGCGCGATGCCGCTCGTTTCCGGCATCAGGGAAAGCGCCGCAAGAAAGTCCTCGTCGATCGGATGCCGCTCACCATAGATCCGTTCCTTCAGCGCCATGTCCGCTTCGAAGCGGCGGCGTTGCTCGGCCGGATCCGTCAGCTCGCCGAACCCGTTGGCGAGTTCCACGCCGCACGCATAGAGCTCGAACCGCTCCGAGAGCCGGGGGGCGTCCGGCTTTCGTCGTGCCAGCGCGGCC
This sequence comes from Pseudoxanthobacter soli DSM 19599, assembly GCF_900148505.1. Classification (NCBI taxonomy): domain Bacteria; kingdom Pseudomonadati; phylum Pseudomonadota; class Alphaproteobacteria; order Hyphomicrobiales; family Segnochrobactraceae; genus Pseudoxanthobacter; species Pseudoxanthobacter soli. The sequence continues at coordinate 160,503 of NZ_FRXO01000005.1, forward strand.
TCGCACGCCGGATAGTCGCACAGCGCGGTCGGCCGTCCGAGGCCCAGGAACGGCTCGATGCGCTCCACCATCACCCGGCTGAAGATGTCGGACCAGCTGTCGTCCGCGGCGATACGGATGCCTTTCGATGCGGCGGCGGCGGCAAAGCCGTCGCGGTCGGGGCTCTCGGGGTCGGCGAGGGTTGCGAGCAGGTCGATGCCGGCGAGATCGCGGAAGGCCTCCGCCACGGTGACGCGCTCGATGCCGGCGCGCGGGTCGGCCGCGCGGCCGCGGAAGACGAAGCGCTCGCTGCCGGCGGCATCCGCAGCAGCCGCGACCAGGGCGGCGCAGTCGTCGATCAGGGCCGTGTAGGGCGCGCCGGCGCGATACCACTCCAGCATCGTGAATTCGGGGTGGTGCAGGTCGGTCCGCTCACGGTTGCGGAACACCCGGGCGAGGGTGAAAAGTCGTCGTTCCCCTGCCGCGATCAGTTTCTTGCAGGTGAATTCCGGCGACGTGTGCAGGTAAAGCCGCGACGGCGTGCCGTCGTTGGCGAAGAGGGTCGTCTCGAAGGCATGGAGATGGGTCTCGTTGCCGGGGGAAACCTGGAGGATCGGCGTTTCCACCTCGGTAAAGCCGTCGTCCTCGAACAGCCGGCGCACCGCCCTGACGATGCGCCCGCGCGCGGCGAGCCGGGGTGCACGGTCCGCGTGAAGATCGGGGCGCCACCAGCCGGCACCGGGAGAGGGGCGTTGCGTCATGTCGGTCCGGTCTCGCTGATCGGCAGGCCTTGTTGGCAGCAGGTCTTGTCGGGTTCTTTCCGTTCGATCTCGGGAGGTGCGCGCGGGCCTCCAGGCTCTGCCTTCCCGGGCTCGGCCCACATGCCGGTTCCTCCGGCGCGGGACGGTGCGAAGCCGCTTCGTAGCGATTGCGGCGGCGCGAGGCAATTGATAGGGTCCGCGCGAAATTCCGGCCGGCTTCCCGGCCCGAAATCAACGTCAAGAGGAAGTCCGCTCCGTGAAGGTCCAGGCCAGCTCGCTCCGCCAGGGCAATGTCGTCGAGGTCGACGGCAAGCTCTACGCCATTCTGCGGGCCGAAAATATCCACCCCGGCAAAGGCACGCCGGTCACCCAGCTCGACATGCGCCGCATCTCCGACGGCGTTAAGGTCTCGGAGCGTTATCGCACCACCGAGCAGGTCGAGCGCGCCTTCATCGAGGATACCGACTACCAGTATCTCTATCAGGACGGCGACGGCTACGCCTTCATGAACACCGAGAGCTTCGAGCAGGTGACGGTGCCGGCCGACGTGGTCGGCGACGTCGCCGTGTATCTCGCCGAGAACATGGTCGTTCGACTCAGCCTGCACGAAGGTGTGCCGGTCGCCATCGAGATCCCGGCCCGCGTCGTGCTCGAGGTGACGGACACCGAGCCGACCGTGAAGGGCCAGACCGCGTCGTCGTCCTACAAGCCGGCGGTGCTCTCCAACGGCGTCAAGACGTCCGTGCCGCCGCACATCGCGCCGGGCACGCGGATCGTCGTGATGACGGCGGACGGTTCCTACGTGGAACGCGCCAAGGACTGATGTCGCAAGGATTGATGCCGCGCCGGCGAACACGCCGCTAGAGTGCTTTCCGATCTGATGGACTCATCAGATGGACAAGAAATCGCTCCAGATTCAAGACCTTGAGCATATCCTTGTCTTTCAGATCGGTTCGATCTGAACGGGTTATGCTCTAGCACCCGTCTCAAGAAGGCCGGCCGGGCTTCCCGCGCCGGCCTTTTTCGTCTGCGATGCGCGGCCGCTGACGCGCGCGGTGCAATTCTTCCGCGCAGCCTGGCCGCGATGGGTGTAGACTGTCGTAGTCGGCATCGCCCGAGCATCCCGTGCGCCCCTCCGAGCCGCCGGGAAGCAGGAACGCAGGCCGACCGAACCGCGCGGAACAATCAGCGCGGAGCCAATGATCGGTCGCGGGTCCGCCCCGCGGCCAGCGGGAGGAGGCCAGGGATGGTGCACGGCATGTCGGCCGGGCCGCCCGCGCCCTTGCGCGGTGCCGTTGTCGGTTGCGGCTTCTTTGCGATGAACCAGCTCCATGCCTGGCGAGACATCGCCGGGGTCGAGATCGCGGCGATCTGCGACCGTGACCCCGACCGGCTGTCGGCGACCGGCGAGGGTTTCGGCATCGCGCGGCGCTACCGGGATGCGGCGGAGATGTTCGCCGCCGAGCGGCTCGACTTCGTCGACATCGCCACCACGGTCGAAAGCCATCGCCCGCTCGTCGAACTCGCGGCGCGCCATCGCGTGCCGGTGATCTGCCAGAAGCCTCTGGCGAAAACGCTCCCGGATGCCCGCGCCATGGTCGATGCCTGCGCGGAGGCCGGCGTTCCGCTGATGGTGCACGAGAATTTCCGCTGGCAGGCGCCGATCCGCGCCGTCGCCGCGGTGCTCGCCACCGGCCGCATCGGCCGGCCGTTCTTCGGCCGGCTTTCGTTCCGCTCGGGATATGACGTGTTCAAGGGGCAACCCCATCTCGCCACCGGCGAGCGCTTCATCATCCAGGAACTCGGCATCCACATGCTCGATATCGCGCGGCACCTGTTCGGCGACGTCTCCGGGCTGACGGCGCGCTCGACCCGCATCAACCCTGCGATCCGGGGGGAGGATGCCGTGACGATGCTGCTCGACCATGCCGGTGGCGCGATGTCGGTCGTGGACTGTTCCTATGCCACGCGGCGTGCGGTCGACAGCTTTCCCGAAACCAGCCTCGAGATCGACGGGGCTTTCGGTTCGATCCACCTCATGCCGGGCTATCGCATGGTGGTGACGGACCGGACCGGGAGCGAGACGGTCGACGTCTCGCCGCCGCTGCTGCCGTGGGCCGCGCGACCCTGGCACAGTGTTCAGGAAAGCGTGCTGGCGATCCAGAGCCATTGGGTGGACTGCCTCCGCAGCGGTTGCGAGCCGGCGACGTCCGGACGCGACAACCTCGCCACCGTCGCCCTCGTCGAGGCGGCCTACGAAAGTGCCGCTGCCGGCGGGCCGGTCTTCCTGCACGCGCGTCCTGCGCGAGCGGCGTGGAGCAGCCCCGCCCTTCATTGAGCGGCCGGTCGGCGGCAGAAAGCCGGTGGGGCGCGACGTTCCGGCGGCGCGACATCATCCGGAGGCGAAACCGGATCGCCGAACGAAGCCGTGGAACCGGGGAGACAAGCACATGGGTTCATCATCGCTCGTCGTTTCGCCGCCGGATTTGGAACAGACGCCGGGCCCGCCCGGTCCCGGCGGCCATGCGCTGCTGGTCGCGCGGCTCGGCACCGATGAAGCGGAGCCGCCGGTGATCCGGCTCTCCGCAGGCCGTCTCAGCGCCGAACTCGTCTCCGGCGGTCTCAGGGCGGTGCGATATGACGGGCGGGAGGTCCTGCGTGCCGTCGGGTGCGTCGCGGCCGGGCGTGCGCTCACAACGGTCGTCGAAGACGTGTCCGTCGAGCGGGACGCCGGCTCGTTCGCCGTGCGCCTTCGCGGCAATGCCGACGGGCGCGCCGCTGCGTTCGATGTCCGCATCGAGGGCCACGCGAACGGGAGCCTGCGGTTCGAACTCAGTGCGACGGCCGCCTCCGCCGCCGGCGGCATCGGGTTGCGGGTCCGCCACCCGGTCGTCGGCGTCGCCGGCCGCCCCGTCGTTGTGGAGCATGACGACGGCCGCGTCGAGCAGTCGGCGTTCCCGGATCTGATCGAGCCGATCCCGCCCTTTATCGCCATTCGCACTCTCACCCATAGCGTGGCCGAGGGCATCACCGCGACCTGCCGCTTCGAAGGGGCGCGCTTCGACATGACCGATCTACGGGCCTGGTCGGACGCGGCGTACGAAACCCGTGCGTGCGCGCCCCTTGCAGGCGCCCCCTCTGCAAGTACCCCCTCTGCAAGCGAACCCCTTTCGGGCGAAGCCCGTGCCGCTACCGGGCCGTCGCAGCCGGCGGACGGTGCGCGGCGGGAGGCCGGCGTCGTCCAGTGCCTCCGGCTGTCGGTCGCCGATACCCGCACCCCGGCGGCCGCGGTGGCGCGCTCAGGCATCACCACGCTCGGCTTCGGCACGGTCGCGGGCTATTTCCCGCGGGTCGGGCTGTTCATCACGCCGGAGGAAACCGCGCGGACGATGGACCGGCTCGACGATCTTCTGGAGATCGCACCCCAGGCGCTGCTGTGCCGGTTCGATCCTGAGGCCGGCCACGGCTGGCGGGCGCTGACGGACTTCGCGGCGCTGTCGCGGTCGAGCGGCATTCCCGTCGCCCTCGAATGCGTCGTGCGGCGGACGGAGCGTGCGCTCGAGACCTTGGAGGCGATCGCCCGCCTCGCCCGCAGCGCCGGGCTCGAACCCACATCCGTCGCGATCCTGTCGGACGAGGACGGACCGGCCACACCGTCCGACGGCGTCCGCCCGCCCCATGCCGAAATCCGGCGGGCTGCGGCCGAGGCCTTTCCCGGCGTCGCGGTTGGCGCGGCGTTCCCGTCGTTCGAGGCGATGAACCGCGTGCGGCCGGCGCCGGAACAACTGGCGTTCATTTCGCACGCGACCTGTCCGATTCTGCACGCCGCGGACGACCGCAGCGTGATGCAGAGCCTGGAGGCGATGCCTTGCATGGTCCGCACGGCCAGAGCGGTGTTTGGCGATGTGCCCTATCGCATCGGCCCGTCCACCATCGCGCTCGGCGCCTGTTCGGCCGGCATCCGGCCGGCCGAGAATCCCTTGGGCGGCCGTTTGCCGTCGGCCGGCGAGGATCCACGCCAGCGCGGGCTGTTCGCCGCCGCGTGGATGCTGGGTTATGTCGCGGCGACTGCAGACGCCGCGCTCGATCTCTGGACCGGTGCGGCGCTGACAGGGCCCGCGGGCGTCGTCGACGACGACGGCGGGCGGCGTCCTGCCTTCCATGTGCTGCGCGGCCTCGCCCGGCTTGCGGGAACCCCGCGGCTTGCCTGCGTGTCGAGCCGGCCAGACCGGGTGCTCGCGCTCGCCGGGCGGGATGCCGGCGGTCGCACGGTCGCCTGGATCGCCAACATCACCGACCGGCTGCAGCCGTTTTCGCTGTCCCATGCCGGCATGATGCCGTGGCGCGCCTCGGTGGTCGACGAGGTGAGGTTGACCGACGATGCGGGGCGGGACGCGGCGCCGCCCCCGGGCGTGCTCGCGTCCCGCGGCTGCGATTTGTCGCTCGCACCTTATGCGGTCGCGATGCTGGAGCAGGTCGGGGCGCCGCGCTATTGAAGCGGGCGGCCCGCATACGGCATCCCCATGGGATGTGCGTTATGGGATGTGCGTTACGCGGCCTCGCGCGCAGGCCCCGGATAGGGCAGGGCGTGCTCCATCGGGTCGGTATAGAAGCGGCTGGCGTAGCGGCGGCGGTAGTACCACATCGGCACGATGCCGATGACGATGGTGCCGATGCTGATGACGGAAACCCGCCAGCCGAGCTGCGGCAGCTGGTAGAGGCCGACGCAGCCGATGAACACCGCCGAGGCGAACGGCACCACGCCCGCGAAAAGGCACACCCGCCAGTCGGTCAGCAGCACCTTGCGGTGATACCAGGCGCAGGCGATGCCGGCGACGGCATAATAGAATGACACCTGTACCCCGATGGCGTTGATGAGGTCGCTCATCAGGATGCTGATCGTCGGCACCGTGGCGGAAACGGCGAACAGCAGGAGCGAGACGCCGGCGACCGCGAAGCCGGCGAGCCAGGGCGTCTGGAATCGCGGGTGCAGCCGGCCCATCCGTTCGGAGACGACGCCGTCGCGCGCCATGGAGAACAGCAGGCGGGTGCATTGGAGGAGCTGCGTCTCCAGCGTCGCGACCGCGCTCACCATCACCGCCAGCACGGCGATGGCGCTCCAGGGCGCCGGAAGCGCCACGTGGCCGAGCGCCGGCAGCAGGTTGGCGCTGTTGTTCTGCACCTCGGCCGGCGTCAGCGCCATTTGCACCGCGACCTGGATCAGGATGAAGGCGAGGAAGATCACCAGCACCCCGATGATGCCGCCAAGCCCCGCCGTTTTCTCGGCGTTCGCCGTTTCCTCCGCGAGGTTGGCCGAGACGTCCCAGCCGAAATAATAGAACACGGCGACCAGCATCCCGGCGGAGAAGGTCTGGAAGTTGCCGAAGCTCGACGGCAGGAACCAGTCCCAGGAGAGGCTCGTGACCGGGGCGGCGCTTGCATGCCAGATCGCGAGCACGCCGACGAGCAGCAGCGCGCCGAGTTCGAGCAGCGTCATCAGCACCTGCACCTTGGCGGTGGCGGTGATGCCGACCGTGATCAGCGCCAGCACGCCGAGGAACCACACCACGCCGATGCCGGTCGCCCAGGTGACATCGTGCAGTTCTCCGGGTGCGAACAGGTCGAGCGTCGCCTCGCCCGCGGGTAGGGCGGCCGCCACCATGAAGATGGTCGAGAGGCCGAGCAGCGCCCAGCCGGCCAGGAACCCGAGCGACGGATGGATGGCGCGCCCGACCCATGCGTAGGCGGCGCCGGCATCCGAACGCCAGCGGTTGAGATAGGAGAAGGCGATCGTGATGCCGATCATCGGCACGAAGGCGACCCAAAGCGCCGCGGGCCCGGCAATGCCGACCGCAGCCACAAGTGCCGCCGTGCTCGCGGTGATCGAATAGGCCGGGGCCGCGCCCGCGACCGCCATCACCGCTGTGTCGAGAAATCCCAACGCGCCCTTCTTGAGCGAGCCTGCCATATCGCGTTCCCCCCTGATCGGAACGGCCCTGTCGATCCCCCCGGATCGACAGGCTTCAGTGTGCACCGGAGGCGATATGCCGGCACCAGAAAACATGCCGATGACGAAAAAAGGCGTTCATGACGGGGACGTCATCCGCCCCACGTCTTCACGCGTCTCGCTTGCGACGGCGACCGCGACGCGAACACGTCGGTTCGTTAAATATCGGACATGTACCCGGCGTGGGTAGTGTGTATATGGACGTGGGCAAGAGAAGGAATATTCTTATCTACATCGACGAAGTGATGTTGAAGCAAGATGACATAGAATACGTCAGGGGAGACTGTAATTTTATGTTGTCGCGATCAGAGCAAAAATCGTCGATGTCGAGAGATTTGACTCGAAACGTCACGTCTTCCCGGCGATATGAACAGGCCTGCACCGATCCGCACGGAATGCAAAGTCATTGTGACGCAAATCGGCAGGGCCAATCGAAACACCGTCGATCCGGGACCGATCCAGCTCACCCGGGGCGGCAATCAGGCACTTGAGGCAGCAGCGTTCCCCCCGCCGGCGGTTTGCATCGGTTGGGAAACGTTCCCGCGCTCGATCACAACAGCAACGAGGCAAGTCATGTCCGTCTTCGCACGTCACAATGCCAACGTCGCTCTCGATGACGTGGCTCTTCAATCTGTCACCGGCGGCATCGCCCTGTCGCCCTCTCTCAACCCTGACGACTGGGGCCCGGGTCCGGCGATCCCCCCGCACGGCTACGGCTCGGGCCTGGTGATTCCGCTGGGTGACTTGGGTCCCGGTCCGGCGATCCCACCGAACGGCTTCGGTCCGGGGTTCGGCGTCCAGCCGACGGTCTCGCAGGGGATTGTGAACGTCCCGAACGGGCCGGTCCTCAGTGGCGGCTGAGGCTCGCCGTTCTCCTGAGGTGTGCCGGATCGCCCGGCCCGGCCGTTCTTCTCGAAACCATCCGGTTAGTCGAAACGATCAGACGAGGCCGCCATCCGCATCGAATCGGATGGCGGCCTTTCCATTTCGCAAAAGGCCTGTGCGGGAAAGCCCCGCAATCTGGAGAGGAACGGGATCAGCCGGCGCGGCTGGCCGGCGAAGGCAGGGCCGGTCCGGTTCCCGCCTCGGCGCGGGCACGGTTGCGCTCCGCCTCGCGGCGCCAGTGCCCGGCCTCGCGCCGCTCGCGCCTGAGCGAGCGGCGGTCGGAAAGGCCGCGGAACCACATCCCGACGCTGCCGATGACGACGCCGAGCGCCAGCACGGCGAACAGGGCCCAGTAGAGCGGAATCTGGAAGGCGACGGCAGGGGCGACACTGTTGAACGGATCGAGCGAGACGAGCACGACCTGCCGGTTGGCGACGGCCACGGCGACGAGCGCCACGGCCAGAACGATCAACACCAGAGCCTTCAGAAAACGCATCGCTGTTCTTTCCCGTCCGCCATGTCCTCAGGCCGCCCGCGCCTGCCGCGCGACGGCGCCCGCCCGACCGGTGCCCGTGGCGGCTTCACCGCAGCAGAACCCCCTGCGTCGACCCCACCGTCGGCCGGCCGGGGACGTGTCCAGCCGAACCGGTGACGGCCATCAATCCTCTTCGTCGTCCGCGCCGTCGTTGAGGCGCTGCCGCATTTCCTTGCCGGTCTTGAAGAACGGCACATATTTCTCGTCGACGTCGACCTGCTCGCCGGTCCGGGGATTGCGGCCGAGGCGGGCGGGCCGGTTCTTGACCGAGAATGCGCCGAAGCCGCGCAGCTCGACGCGATCCCCGCGGGACAGCGCCCCGATGATCTCGTCCAGAATGGCGTTCACGATGTTCTCGATGTCGCGCTGGTAGAGATGCGGGTTCTTTTCCGCGATCAGCTGCACCAATTCCGACTTGATCATTGCTGCGAGGCCCCCTGGCCCCCATCGTCGTCGTACCCGATCGGGCCAACGTGCCAAAGCGACTGAAGTCCGTCAACGCGCTGTCCGGCTGAAGAGAACGCGGCCGAATCCACAGCAATGCCGAACGAGCGGAAAAGTCCATCGGTGACGCCGGAGGCGAGGCTTTCGCCGACCGACGACGCAAGCGAAAGCAGACCGGAACGCCGCTTCACCTCCCAGTCCTCGACGGGAAGGCCGGCGGCGACCTTGCGGTCCTTCTCGAGCCAGGCGATCGCCACCTCCTCGCCGCCGATCGCGTCGACGAGTTGGGCTTCGCGGGCCTGGTGACCGGTCATGATGCGGCCGTCTGCGAGGGCGAGCGCCCGGTCGTGCGGCAGCCGGCGGCGTTCCGCGACGATGTCGACGAACCAGGCGTAGGTGTCGTCGACGACGCTCTTGAGCATCGCCTTGGCTTCCTGCGTGGCGGGCGCGTAGGGTGCGGGCTCGGCCTTCAGCGGGGCGCTTTTGACGGCGCCGATCTCGACGCCGATGGTGTCGAGCAGCTTGGCGGCGTCGCCGTACTGGAACAGAACGCCGATCGATCCGGTGATCGAGGTCCGGCGCGCGACGATATGGTCCGCGGCGATCGCCGTCATGTAGCCGGCGGAGGCGCCGAGCGTGCCGATGGTCGCCACCACGGGCTTCTTCTCGGCCAGACGGCGCAGGGCGTCGTAGAGGCCCTCGCCGCCCGCGGTGGTGCCGCCGGGGCTGTTGATCGCCACGATCACGCCCTTCACGGCCGGATCCTTGGCCATGCGCTCGATGAGCTCGATGCGGTCGCGATCGTCGGTGATGACGCCGGAGACGGAAAGGCGGGCGATCTGGTCCTTCTCGCCCCGCACGTCGTCCAGCCCGCCGGCGAGGCCGATCCCTGCGATGATGGCGAGCGCGATGGCGACAATGGCGGCGACACGCCAGCCCGTGACCGAGCGGCGCAGGCGGCGGCGTTCAACCACCGCATCGGCCTGAAGCAGCGATCCGGTGTCGGAAGTGCCTCGTTCGACGGGCATCAGGCGTCCGTTCCCTCGCTTCACGGCAGACCGGGCAGCCGGCCGTGCTATGGCGTTTCCGCCGGATCCGTCCCCACCGATCCGGTGCCCCGATGTCCGGGTTCCTCGCCATGACGGCGCCGAAACCTCTTCCCTCGGCATCAAACAGACGCTGATGGCGAAAGCAAGGTTAATCTCACGGAAGCCGCTGGATCAACACGCGATTTCGCTCTTGACGCGACGGTCGTTTTCGTTCGTGTGCGAAGGCTGGCGCCTCAAAACGAAGAAACCCGCCTCGCGGCGGGTTTCCGGTATCGTCGGTCCCGGGGGCGCCGAAGCGCCCCGGGACCGGGAAGGAACGGCATCCGCGAAGCGGATCAGTCCTTGTCGCCGTCCTGGCGGGCGCGCAGCGCCGCGCCGAGGATGTCGCCGAGCGAGGCACCGGAGTCCGACGAGCCGAACTGGGCCACGGCTTCCTTCTCCTCGGCGATTTCCAGCGCCTTGATCGAGACCTGCACCTTGCGGGCGCGGCGGTCGAACTGGAGGATGCGGGCATCCACCTTGTCGCCGACGGCGAACCGCTCGGGGCGCTGGTCGGCACGGTCGCGGGCGAGGTCGGAGCGACGGATGAACGAGGTCAGGTCGGTACCGAGCAGCTTCACCTCGATGCCGCCTTCCTTCACCTCGGTCACTTCGCAGGTGACGATCGCGCCCTTCTTCAGGTCGCCCGCCTCCGCGAAGGGGTCGCCGGCAAGCTGCTTGATGCCGAGCGAGATGCGCTCCTTGTCGACGTCGACGTCGAGAACGACCGCCTTGACCACTTCGCCCTTGCGGAACTCCTCGATGACCTGCTCGCCGGGACGGTTCCAGTCGAGATCCGACAGGTGAACCATGCCGTCGACATCGCCGTCGAGGCCGAGGAACAGGCCGAACTCGGTCTTGTTCTTGACCTCGCCTTCGACGACGGACCCGATCGGGTACTTGTCGACGAAGCTCTCCCACGGATTGGACAGGGTCTGCTTCAGACCGAGGGAGATGCGGCGCTTCACCGGATCCACCTCGAGGATCATCACTTCCACTTCCTGCGAGGTGGAGACGATCTTGCCGGGGTGAACGTTCTTCTTGGTCCACGACATCTCGGAGACGTGGATCAGGCCTTCGATGCCCGGCTCCAGCTCCACGAAGGCGCCGTAGTCGGTGATGTTGGTCACGCGGCCGGTGAAGCGAGCCTCGACCGGATACTTGGCCTCGATGCCCTCCCACGGGTCGGACAGCAGCTGCTTCATGCCGAGCGAGATGCGGTGCGTCTCGTGATTGACGCGGATGATCTGCACGCGGACGGTCTGGCCGATCGTGAGGATCTCGGACGGATGGTTGACGCGACGCCACGCCATGTCGGTGACATGGAGCAGGCCGTCGATGCCGCCGAGGTCGACGAACGCACCGTAATCGGTGATGTTCTTGACCACGCCCTCGATGATCTGGCCCTCTTCCAGGCTCTGCACCAGCTCCGAACGCTGCTCGGCGCGGGTTTCCTCGAGAACGACGCGGCGCGACACGACGATGTTGCCGCGGCGCTTGTCCATCTTGAGGATCTGGAAGGGCTGCGCGGTGTGCATCAGCGGACCGACGTCGCGCACCGGGCGGATATCGACCTGGCTGCGCGGCAGGAACGCCACGGCGCCGTCGAGGTCGACGGTGAAGCCGCCCTTGACCTGATTGAAGATCTGGCCGGTGACCTTCTCGCCCTTGGTGAAGGCGACTTCGAGGCGCACCCAGCTCTCTTCGCGCCGCGCCTTCTCGCGCGACAGCACGGCCTCTCCGAGGGCGTTCTCGACGCGCTCCAGATAGACTTCGACTTCGTCGCCCACATTGAGCGCCCCGTCACGGGCGCGGGCTCCGAACTCCTTCAGGGCAACACGCCCTTCGACCTTCAAGCCGACGTCGATGACGGCGAGGTCCTTTTCGATTGCAACGACGATGCCCTTGATCACGGACCCTTCGTGCATCTCCGACTTGGAGAGAGACTCGTCGAGAAGCGCGGCAAAATCGTCGCGCGTGGGATTGAGCGAGGCCATTCAGACTCCTGAGCGTGCCGACGGTTCGAGTGGTTCGGACCGATCCGTCCAGCCCGGCCCCTTGGGGCTTCCGCCCTGTCATGAACGGGCGGGTCGGCACATGCGGGCTGACGGATTCGTAAGCTGCCTCCGGGCGTCCGCTTCTGCGTCCCCATGGGGCGGGCCTGCCGGCGCGTCCCGACAGGCATCGCGAAGACTTACGAAAACCGCCGTTTAAGCCCGGCTTACATAGCCGCAAGGGCCGTCATCCACAAGAGGATCTCGCCGGTTTCCGCCCTTTTTGCGCGTCCCCGCGCCACTTTTCGCGCGTTCCGAAGGAGGTCGACGATGCCGCTCCGGCCCGCCGGCGCATCACGCCGCCGCGCGGATGTCCTCCAGAAAGCGGCCGACCCGCTCCCGGAGCAGCTCCGACTGTGTCGAGAGTTCGGACGAGGCCGCCAGAACCTGATTGGCCGCGGCGCCTGTGCCTTCGGCCGCCTGGGCAACGCCGCTCATGTTGGACGTGACCTCATAGGTGCCCGAAGCCGCCTGGTCGACGTTCTGGACGATCTCGCCGGTCGCCGAATGCTGCTCGTCCACCGCGAGAGCGATCTCGTTCGCCACGGCGTTCATCTTCTCGATGGTGACGCGGATGCCGTCGATCGCCTGCACTGCATCGGCGGTCGAGTGCTGGATGTCGCCGATCTGGCGGGCGATGTCGCTCGTCGCCTTCGATGTCTGGGACGCCAGCGTCTTGACCTCGGCGGCGACGACCGCGAAGCCCCTGCCGGCCTCTCCTGCGCGCGCGGCTTCGATGGTGGCATTGAGCGCCAGCAGGTTGGTCTGGGCGGCGATGGCGTTGATGAGATCGACGATGGCGCCGATCCGCGAGGTCGCCTCGGCGAGATCGCGCACGATGGCGGCCGCGTCCCCGGCCTCGCGCACCGCGTCGCCGGACATGCGGGTCGAGGTTTCGATGCGCCGGCCGATGCCGTCGATCGAGGAGCCGAGCTGGGTAGCGAAGGCGGCGACCGACCGCACATTGGCCGAGGCCTGCTCGGCCGCCGCCGACACCGCCGTCGATTGATAGGCGGTTTCGTTCGCCGACTGGGAGAGCTGTTCCGCGGTCGATTGCAGTTTCGTCGCCGCGGAGGAAACGGTGCCGACGATCCCGCCGATGGCGGCGTCGAAACCGTCGGCGAGGTCGCGGGTCGCCTGCCGGCGCTGCCTCTCGGCCTCGGCCCGGGCCCGTTCCGCCTCGGCCTCCAGCGCGGCGTTGCGCACCATGCCGTCCTTGAACACGAGCACGGCCCCCGCCATGCGGCCGATCTCGTCGCCACGGTCGGTGTCGGGCACTTCGGTGGAAAGGTCATTGTCGGCGAGCCGCAGCATCGCCCCGGTCATCCGCTTCAGAGGGCGCAGCACGCGACGCCAGATCACGACGAAACTCGCAACCGCGACGACGAGCCCGACCACCATGGCTCCGACCGCCCAGAGGAAGGAGGTGCGGGCCTCGCCGGCGCTGGTGCGCGCCTGGTCCAGCGCCGCGTCCATGAAGGCGCTGGCGAGCGCGACAAGCGGAACGAAGGCTTTGTCGGCCTCGGCGCGATATTCCGCCAGCGAATAACCGGAGGCGCCGTTGCGGAGGTTTGCGATGAGCTGCGACTGGCGGGCGGCGAATTGTCCGCCGATAAAGCCCTTCTCGACCGCACCGGCCTTCTCGGCGAAGATCTTCGGCGTGCCCGGCGCGGTGGCGAATTCCTTGACCTGCGCCCAGAGCGTGGCGGTGCGGATCTGGGCGATCTGCGCCTTCTGCGATTCGATCGGGCTGAAGGCGCGCGCCTCGGAAAGCGCGGTGATGATCGCGAGCGCGATCTCGCCGCCGCTGGCGTGCACCTGCCACGTCAGGGTCTTGGCGCGTACATAGTTGCCCGCCACGGCATCGAGATTGCGCAAGGCGGCTTCGAGCGTGTCGGACGCGCGCTCGATGGCCTTCAGGAAATCGCCGGTTTCCGGCATGAAGCGGATGAGGAGCTGGGGGTTGCGCGTCTCGACGGAGACCGCGAGCGCGGCATCGACCGCCTTCCGCCGCTCGAGATGCGTCCGGTAGATCACCTCCAGCGACTTCGCCGCCTTCCGCCAGTCCGGCGCGTAGGGCAGGTCGATATTGGCCGAGACGATCCGCATGACGTCGTCGAGCTCTTTGCGATCGGCGGCGAACGTCGCCGCGGCGGCCGCCGCTTCCGCAGGAGGAAGCGCCAGCGCGGCGGCTGTGGCGTTGCGTTCGCTGCGGAAGGTCTGCAGCGCATGGAACAGCTGCTTCTCGACCTCGGCCATCTGGCCGACGACGTTGGCGAACTTGTACTGCCGGTATTGCTCCCAGGCGACGTAGCCGCAGGCGAGAACGACGATGAGGCTCATCACCGCGATCAGCGCGGTGAGCGTTGCGGCGATGCTGATAGAAACGGCGTGCGGCTTCGACATGGCGGCCCCTCGCAGCGCGGGCGGGGCCGCTGGCGGAGGCCGCCCGCAGGTTGACGGCGTTCCTTCTCCCGATCGGCTCGCCGCTCTCGCGCAGGCGCGCAAGAGTGGCCGGACCGCTGCTTTTCACCGATTATCCAGGGAAACACCCGTGGGTCGGCTGCGGTTCTCAATGGCCGGATTGCAACGCTAGGTGCCCAATCTTGCGCCAGGCTGACTTCCTGGTGGGCAGGCTGTGCAATGAGCCCCGCACGAGCGAATTTGCGTTCCGCCGCGGCCGGAGGGCCGGTCGAAGGAGGTGCTGGCTAGCCGAAAGTCTTACAGAACCGGGAGATTTTCGCGCGACGCCACGGCCGACGTCAGTCGGTTTTGCCCCTTGGCAGGTGGGCAGAATTAGAGCCGGAGGGCGGCGTCCGTCAGGTCGAGGGCGCGCAGAAAAGCGGCATCCGCGTCGAGATTGGTTGTATCGAGCAGGATGGCATCCTCGGCGATCCGCAGCGGGGCGCTGGCCCTGTTGCTGTCGCGGGCGTCGCGGCGCTCGAGATCGGCGAGGATCGTCGCGTAGTCCGCATGAAGCCCGCGGCTCGCCATCTCCGCGGTCCGCCGACGTGCCCGTTCGGCGACCGTGGCGGTCACGAACAGCTTGGCGTCCGCGTTGGGAAACACCACGGTGCCGATATCGCGCCCGTCGAGGACGGCCCCCGGCCCGCCATGGCCGAAGCTGCGCTGGCGGTCGAGCAGCGCGGCCCGGACAGCCGGGATCGCGGCGACGCGGGAGGCGGCCTCGCCGACGTCGTGGCGGGAAAGGGCGGCGGCATCGAGGCGCGAGAGGTCGATGCTCTCCGCCGCGCCGACGGCCGCCGCGCTGTCGTCGAGCGGCAGGCCGGCCTCGATGAGGGCTGCGCCGACCGCGCGATAGAGCAGCCCGGTGTCGAGATGCGGCAGCCGGTAATGGGCGGCGAGCCGGCGGGCGAGCGTGCCCTTGCCGGAGGCCGCCGGCCCATCGATGGCGATGATCATCGGCGGGTGCCGGGCAGTTCGGCCTCGGAGAATACCGCGCCGAGGCTGGTCATGAGGCTGCGGAATTCGGGGAAGCTCGTCATGATCATCGTGGTGTCGTCGACCGTCACCGGCTTGTCGGCCGCCAGCCCCATCACCAGGAACGCCATGGCGATGCGGTGGTCGAGGTGGGTTTCTACCACGCCGCCGCCGATCGGCGCGGTCCGGCCGCGGATCGTCAGCCAGTCGGGACCGGCATGATGGTCGACGCCGTTCGCGACGAGGCCGGCGGCGACGGCCGCCAGCCGGTCGGATTCCTTCACGCGAAGCTCAGCGAGGCCCTCCATCACCGTCTCGCCCTCGGCAAAGGCGGCGGCGACGGAAAGCGCGGGATATTCGTCGATCATCGACGGCGCGCGGGAGGCCGGCACGGTCACGCCGCGCAGCCGGCTCGACCGCACGGTGATGTCGCCGACGGGTTCGCCGCCGGACAGACGGCGGTTGCTGATCGTGAGATCCGCGCCCATCTCGATCAGGGTGTCGAACAGCCCGGTCCGGGTCGGGTTCAGCATCACGTTGTCGATGGAGATCTCGGAACCCGGGATGATCAGGCTCGCGATGATCAGGAACGCGGCCGAGCTCGGGTCCGCGGGAACGGCGACATCCTGCGGCTTCAGTTCCACGGGGCCGTGGATGCGGATCACGCGGCCGCCGTTCTGGTCCGGCTCGACCTCGATCGCGGCGCCGAAGCCCTTCAGCATCCGCTCGGTATGGTCGCGGGTCGCCGTCGGCTCGAAGACCGTGGTGGTGCCCTGGGTGTTGAGCGCGGCGAGGAGGATGGCGGACTTGACCTGCGCCGAGGCGATCGGCAGCCGGTACTCGATCGGAATGGGCGTCTCCGCGCCGCGAATCGACAGGGGCAGCCGGTCGCCCGCGCGCGCCACGACTTCCGTGCCCATGCGCCGCAGGGGCCCGAGCACACGGCCCATGGGCCGGCGGGAAAGGGAAGCGTCGCCGACGGCGGTCACCGCGATCGGATGGGTGCCGACCATCCCGAGGCAAAGGCGGGCGCCGGTACCGGAATTGCCGAAATCGAGCGCGGCGGCCGGCTCCATCAGTCCCCCGACCCCGACGCCGTGGACGTGCCAGATGCCGTTTTCGTCGCGCTCGATGCGCGCGCCGAGGGCACGCATCGTTTCAGCCGTCGCCAGCACGTCGGCGCCTTCAAGCAGGCCGGAAATGGTCGTCTCGCCCACGGCGAGGGTGCCCAGCATCAGCGAGCGGTGCGAGATCGACTTGTCGCCGGGCACGCGGACATGTCCCCTGAGGGCGCTGGAGGCAGAAGCTGTCAGCGGGACGGGGGTGGATGAGTGGCTCATGGGATCGAAATTCCGGCGAACAGGCGACACGATACGGACAGAGATGCGCCGTCCTAACATGCCCGTATGGGCACGTCACGCCGTCGAGCGGCATCGCTCCCACCTCGCTCCTCCAGCGCCGCGTGCCGGGTGAGGCGCGAAAGCCCGCTTTCCGATTGCTTCTTCGGCTTTGACAGCGCCCCCTTGCGCATGTAAGGGAGCGCCGCTTACGACAACAGGTGGGCGGTTTTTGCCGTCCGGCGGGGCCGTACTCCGCCGCACCGACCAGACTATCCGACTGACCCAGACAGACGAGGCGCGATCGTGGCGAAAGCGGAACTCGGCACCAAGCGGCACTGCCCGAATTGCGGCACCCGCTATTACGATCTGAACCGCACGCCGATCCTGTGCCCGAAGTGCGGGACCGTGTTCGACGTCGGTTCTGCCGTCCGTCCCGAGAAGGTCGCCAAGATGGCCGCCGTCGTCGCGGACGATCCCGAGGTCGAGGACGAGGTCGTCGACGTCGAGCTGGTGTCGCTCGAGGACGCCGACGCCGAGACCGCAGGTGTCGAGGACGTGCCGGACATCGAGGACGAGCAGATCGAGGACATCGGCGCCGAAGAGGACACGTTCCTCGAAGAAGACGACGACGAGGGCGACGACATGACCGACATCATCGGCGATGTCGAGGACGAGGAAGAGCGCTGAGCCTCTTCATGACGATCCGGGCGGAGACCTGATCCGCCCGGCAAGACTTGAGACCGCCAAGGCTTGAGACCGCCAAGGCTTGAGGCCGTCAAGGCTTGAGATCAGCAAGATCTTGAGATTTGGACGCGGCGCGGTCGTTCCGGACTGCGCCGAGGCGCCCCCGCCGGCGGCGCCACCCGGTTTGCAGCCTGCGCCGCCAGTGCGCAGGCCCTGTCCGGGCCGTCGGGTCCCTTCCGGTCAGATTTCCACATTGTCGATGAGGCGGGTCGCGCCGAGCCGGGCAGCGGCGAGCGCCACAAGGCATTCCGGCGTGCCGATCTCGTCCTGCGACGGCGGCAGCAGGTCGAAGCGGCGGCGGACGGTGACGTAGTCGACCGCCCAGCCGCGTGCGGCGATCCCGGCGACCGCTTCCGCCTCGATCGCGGGGATATCCCGGCCGCCCGCACGGATCTGCCGGGCGATGCGGTCGAGTGCCGCGGCGAGCGCCGGCGCTTCGCTCCGCTCCTCGGGCCTCAGAAATCCGTTGCGCGACGAGAGGGCGAGGCCGTCGCCGGCCCTGGCGGTATCGGCGCCGACGATCTCGATCGGCATGGCGAGCTGCTGCACCATGCGACGGATCACCATCAGCTGCTGGTAGTCCTTCTTGCCGAACACGGCGACGCGCGGCTGGACGAGCCCGAAGAGCTTGGCGACGACCGTGGCGACGCCGGTGAAGAAGCCCGGCCGGAATGCGCCCTCCAGGATGTCGGCCAGCGCCGGATCGGGCACCACCTTGAAGCTCTGCGGCTCCGGATACATCTCGCGCTCGTCGGGCGCGAACACCAGCACGTCCGGGCTGACGCTCGCGAGCTTGGCGGCGTCGTCGGCGAGGGTGCGGGGATAACGGTCGAAGTCCTCGTGCGGCAGGAACTGGAGGCGGTTGACGAAGATGCTCACCACCACCGGGCCGCCGCGGCGCAGGCCCTCGCGCACGAGCGAGAGATGGCCTTCGTGCAGGTTGCCCATGGTGGGGACAAAGACCGTCGCGCGCGCGCCCTCGAGCGCGCGGCGAAGGTCGGCGGCCGTGTGGACGATCTCCATGGCGGAGGAACCCGTGGTCTGGTGCTGCTGTGCTGGATGACGGGCCGGCCGCGCCGCCTCCCGCGATCGCGATGAGGCGCCGGCGTGGTGACGCCGCACTGGCCGCGGCCGGCGGAAGTCAGGTTCGGGCGGGCTTCCGGACGGCGAAGGTGTGCTCGGCGCCGGGGAAGCGCCGCGCGCGGACATCTGCCGCATAACTCGCCGCCGCCGCGCCGATCTCGGTGCCGAGATCCGCGTAACGCTTGACGAAACGGGGCGTGAAATCGGCGAAGGTGCCGAGGATATCGTCGATCACCAGCACCTGGCCGTCGCAGGCGACGGAGGCGCCGATGCCGATGGTCGGGACCGGGACGAGTTCGGTGATGCGGCGGGCGAGGGGCTCGACGACCGCCTCCACCACCATGGCGAAGGCGCCGGCTTCCGCCACCGCGACCGCGTCGGCGGTGATCTTCTCCTGCTCGGCATTGGAGCGGCCGCGGGCGCGGAAGCCGCCGAGATGGTTGACCGCCTGCGGCGTGAGGCCGACGTGGCCCATGACGGGGATACCGCGGTCGACGAGGAAGCGGATCGTCTCCGCCATCTCGATGCCGCCTTCGAGCTTCACCGCCGAGCATCCGGTTTCAGCCATGATGCGCGCAGCGGTGCGGAATGCTTGCTCCGGGCTCTCCTGATAAGCGCCGAATGGCAGGTCGATGACCACGCATGCGCGCCTGGAGCCCCGCATGACCGCCGAACCGTGAGCGATCATCATCTCGGGCGTGACGGCGAGGGTGCTCGGCAGGCCGTAGACCACCATCCCGAGGCTGTCGCCGACCAGCAGCATGTCGACATGGTCGTCGAGGAAACCGGCGATGGGCGCGGTATAGGCCGTCAGCATCACCACCGGTTCGCCACCCTTGCGTGCGGTGATGTCGGGCACGGTGATCCGGCGGCTTTCGCCTGTTGCGCTCATTGCCAACACTCCTCCCGCCGGCTTCCCGCTGCGGACGGTCGCGGGGGATGCGGATCGTTTGCGTGTCACGCGCCGACAAGGGTTGATTTATCCCCGCTCGCAGCCGCGTTCAACATGCTGCGGCGCATAATCGCCCGGCGGCGCCGCGCGGCGGGTCGCGGCCTCAGGGTGAAACCATCGTGACCGGCGCCATTGCCGGTTGGCAAAGCCGCGGGCAGGCATTAGAGCATATGCCGTCCGGACCCCGCGGGTCCAAACGGCGGGAACATGCTCAAGCGTTTGAATCCTGAGCGCTTTCCCGTCGATCAGATGATTGCATCCGATGGATGCGCGCTTCGGGCGAGGCGCGGGCCGTCGGTGATGTCCGAGGGCCGCGATGGCGCACCCACCCACCAACGCGAGCCGTGAAACCTCCATCCTCTGGCTGCTGTTCTCGTTCGACGGCCGCATCGGCCGCGAGCCGTTCTTTCTCGGCTTCGTGCTGATCACGCTGGTCGAGGTCGTGCTCATGAGCCCGATGCGCGGCGAGATCCAGGAGCTCATCGCGCAGCCGAACCTGCCGTTCCTCGTGATCATCGGCATCGCGCTCTGGACGGAGTTCGCGCTCGCCGTGAAGCGGCTGCACGATCGCGGCTACAGCGCGCTGTTCTCGCTGATCCTGTTCATCCCGTTCGTGAACTTCATCTTCTTCTTCCTCGTGCTCGCCCTGGTGCCCGGCGATGCCGGGCCGAACCGCTACGGCCCCTCGGCCAACAGCCGCCCGCGCTGACCCGCGCCGTCGGCTCCGCGCTCCGCGAAGGCGGACCGGACCGGCCGGTTCCGGGCAAAAAGGGGGCCGCCTTGCGGGGCGGCTTTGTTTCCTGTAACACCCCCGCCGGTTCCGGCTTCCAGGCCGTTGAACAGTTCAAAATCGATCGCCACCTGTCGCCGCGGTCTCATCGGCCCGCGGACCGACGCGCCCGGAGGCCGCCCGCGCGGCCTCGCCCGCCCGAAGAAGAGCCCTCCACGATGGCCCGCCTTGTGATGAAGTTCGGCGGCACCTCCGTCGCCAACCTGGACCGAATCCGCAACGTCGCCCGCCACGTCAAACGCGAGGTCGATGCGGGCCATCAGGTTGCCGTGGTCGTTTCCGCGATGTCGGGCGAGACCAACAAGCTCGTGGGCCTCTGCCGCGAGGCGAGCCCGCTGCACGACGCGCGCGAGTACGATGCGGTGGTCTCCTCCGGCGAACAGGTGACGTCGGGCCTGCTTGCAATCGTGCTGCAGTCGATCGGCGTCGACGCGCGCTCGTGGCAGGGCTGGCAGATCCCGCTCAAGACCGACGGCGCCCACGGCGCCGCGCGCATCATGGGCATCGACGGTGCGTTCCTGACCCAGCGGATCGACGGCGGCCAGGTCGCGGTCATCGCCGGCTTCCAGGGTATCGCGCCCGACAACCGCATCTCGACCCTCGGCCGCGGCGGCTCCGACACCAGCGCGGTCGCCATCGCCGCCGCCATCAAGGCCGACCGCTGCGACATCTACACCGATGTCGACGGCGTCTACACCACCGATCCGCGCATCGTGCCGAAGGCCCGTCGCCTCGACCGCGTTTCCTACGAGGAAATGCTGGAGATGGCCTCCCTCGGCGCCAAGGTGCTCCAGGTCCGTTCCGTGGAACTCGCCATGGTGGAACGGGTCCGTACCTTCGTGCGGTCGAGCTTCGACGATCCCGACGCGCCGCAGATCGGCGCCCACGGTCTTCCACCCGGCACCCTCATCTGCGACGAGGACGAAATCATGGAACACGAGGTCGTCACCGGCATCGCCTATTCCAAGGACGAGGCCCAGATCTCGCTGCGCGGCGTGGCCGACAAGCCGGGCGTGGCCGCGGCGGTGTTCGTGCCGCTGGCCGAGGCGAACATCAATGTCGACATGATCGTCCAGAACGTCACCGGCGACGGCTCGACGACGGACATCACCTTCACGGTGCCGGCGACCGACTACGATCGCGCCCGCGCCGTGCTCGCGGCTGCCACCGACCAGATCGGCGCCCACGAGATTCTGGGCTCCACCGATGTTGTGAAGGTGTCGGTGATCGGCATCGGTATGCGCACCCACGCAGGCGTCGCCGCCGCCTGCTTCAAGGGGCTGTCCTCCAAGGGCATCAACATCCGCGCGATCTCGACTTCGGAGATCAAGATCTCCGTGCTGATCGATGCGGCCTACACCGAGCTTGCGGTCCGGACTTTGCATTCGCTATACGGACTCGACGCGGCCTGACGCCGCCGTCGTCCATCGCCGGCGCAACCGGTGCGCGCGGACCGCGCGGCCGTCGTCCTGCCGGAAACCCGGCCTCGGCCGGGCCAGGACACGCGGCGCGGCCGCTGCCGGACGCAGGTTCGCCCGGCGGACGATGACTGAACCCGACCGGCCCCGTCCGGTCGCAGCCTGGAGACGTCGGGCGCGATGCGGTCTCCTTCCGCCGGTCCAAGATTGTTGCTGCGCCGCCTGCGCGAGGTGATGGCCGAGCCCATCGCCGCGCAGGAACGGCTCGACAAGATCGTCGTCCTGATCGCGGCCAACATGGTGGCCGAGGTCTGCTCGGTCTATCTGCTGCGCGCCGACGGCGTGCTCGAGCTGTTCTCCACCGAAGGCCTGAACCGCGCGGCCGTGCATCACACCGGCCTCAAGGTCGGCGAGGGTCTCGTCGGCCTCATCGCCGCGAGCGCGCAGCCGCTGAACCTCGCCGACGCCCAGTCCCACCCCGCCTTCGCCTACAAGCCGGAGACGGGCGAGGAAATCTACAATTCCTTCCTCGGCGTGCCGATCCTGCGGGCGGGGCGGATGCTCGGCGTGCTCGTGGTGCAGAATCAGGCCCACCGCACCTATTCCGACGAGGAGATCGAGGCGCTCCAGACCACCTCCATGGTCATCGCCGAGATGGTGGCGGCGGGAGAGATCGAACTCGCGCCCAAGCAGGGCAGCGGCCTCGACCTGCGCCGCCCGATGCACCTCACCGGCCTCGCGCTCGCCGACGGCGTCGGGCTCGGCCACGTGGTGCTGCACGAGCCGCGCGTCGTGGTCACGAACCTCATCGCGGAGGATGCCGGCCACGAACTTGCGCGGCTCCACCTCGCGCTCGAACGGCTGCGGCTTTCGCTCGACGACATGCTGGAGCGGCGCGAGGTCGCCCGCGACGGCGAGCACCGCGACGTGCTCGAGGCCTATGCCATGTTCGCGCGCGACCGCGGCTGGGCGCGCAAGATGGAAGAGGCGATCCGCAACGGCCTGACGGCCGAGGCGGCGGCCGAAAAGGTGCAGTCCGATACCCGCGCGCAGATGCTGCGCTCGACCGACCCCTATCTGCGGGAGCGGCTGCACGATCTCGACG
This sequence comes from Pseudoxanthobacter soli DSM 19599, assembly GCF_900148505.1. NCBI lineage: Bacteria > Pseudomonadati > Pseudomonadota > Alphaproteobacteria > Hyphomicrobiales > Segnochrobactraceae > Pseudoxanthobacter > Pseudoxanthobacter soli. The sequence continues at coordinate 183,129 of NZ_FRXO01000005.1, forward strand.
ACCTCGCCAACCGGCTGATGCGCGAACTCGTCGGCCGCGCCGGCGAACAGTTCGCCACGCTGCCGCGAGACGCGGTGCTCGTCGCGCGCAACATGGGCGCGGCCGAACTGCTCGACTACGAGCGCGACCGCCTGCGCGGGCTGGTACTCGAAGAAGGCAACCCGACGAGCCACATCACCATCGTCGCCAAGGCGCTCGGCATTCCGGTCGTGGGGCAGGTCGCCACGGTGGTATCGCTCGCCGAGGCCGGCGACGCGATCATCGTCGACGGCGAAAGCGGCGACGTGCACCTGCGGCCGCCGCCGGACATCGAGAACGCCTTCGCCGACCGCGTGCGGTTCCGGGCCCGCCGCCAGGCCGGCTACCGCCGGCTGCGCAACAAGCCGTCGGTGACCAAGGACGGCACGGCCATCGCGCTGCACCTCAATGCGGGCCTTCTGGTGGACATGCCGCAGCTGGAGGAATCCGGCGCGGCGGGCGTCGGGCTGTTCCGCACCGAACTCCTGTTCATGGTCGCGGCGCGGCTGCCGCGGGTCTCCGAGCAGGAAGAGCTCTACCGCCAGGTATTGGAGGCGGTGGGCGACCGGCCGATCAATTTCCGCTCGCTCGATATCGGCGGCGACAAGCTGCTGCCGTACCTGCGCTCGGTGGAGGAGGAGAACCCCGCCCTCGGCTGGCGCGCGATCCGGCTCGGGCTCGACCGACCGGCGCTGCTGCGCACCCAGATCCGGGCGCTGCTGAAGGCCGCCGCAGGCCGCGAACTGCGGCTGATGTTCCCCATGGTCACCATGGTGAAGGAATATCGCGCCGCGCGCGCGCTGGTGGACCGCGAGATCCGCCACCTGCGACGCCACGGCCACCCGATCGCGGAAACGCTGCGCTACGGCGTGATGATCGAGGTGCCGTCGCTGCTGTTCGAACTCGACGAACTGCTGGAAGAGGTCGATTTCGTTTCCGTCGGCTCCAACGACCTGTTCCAGTTCATGACCGCGACGGACCGCGGCAACACCCGGGTTTCGAGCCGCTACGATCCCGTTTCCGTGCCGTTCCTCAGGGCGCTGCGGCTGATCGTGGAGAAGGCGGAGGCGCTGCACGTTCCCGTCTCGCTCTGCGGCGAGATGGCCGGCCAGCCGCTGACGGCGATGGTGCTGATCGCGCTCGGTTTCCGCACGATCTCGATGCCGCCGGCCTCGATCGGCCCGGTGAAGGAGATGGTGCGCAGCCTCGATCTCGGCCGGCTCAGGGCCCGCCTGCTGCCCCGGCTGGAGCCGGGCTGCTGGAGCGGCGACCTGCGCGCGTTCCTCAAGGCCTATGCCGAGGAAAACGGGATTCCGGTATGACCATCTCCCCCGAGAAGCTCGACGCCCTGTCGGCGCGCTTCGCCATCATCGAGGACCGGCTCGGATCCGGCCCCGATGCCGAGACCCTGGTGAAGCTGTCGCGGGAATATGCCGAGCTGTCGCCGGTGGTGAACGCCATCGCCGCGCTGCGCCGGGCGGAACAGGAACTCGCCGATCTCGAGGCGCTGGCCGACGATCCGGAGATGACCGGCCTCGTCAATGCCGAGCGGCCCGTGCTGCAGGACGAGGTCGAGCGGCTGACCCACGAGATCCGCCTCGCGCTGATTCCGAAGGACGAGGCCGACGCCAAGAGCGCCATCCTCGAAGTGCGCGCCGGTACCGGCGGTGACGAGGCCGCGCTGTTCGCCGGCGACCTGTTCCGCATGTACACCCGCTATGCCGAGGCGCGGGGCTGGACCGTGGAGCCGGTGTCGTCGAGCGAGGGCGAGGCGGGCGGTTACAAGGAAGTGATCGCGGAGGTGCGCGGCGTCGGCGTGTTCGCGAGGCTCAAGTTCGAGTCCGGCGTGCACCGCGTCCAGCGCGTTCCGGCGACCGAATCGAGCGGGCGCATACACACCTCGGCGGCGACCGTGGCGGTGCTGCCGGAGGCGGAAGACGTCGATATCGACCTCGATCCGTCGGAACTGCGGGTCGATCTCTACCGCTCGTCGGGAGCGGGCGGCCAGCACGTCAACACCACCGATTCGGCGGTGCGGATCACCCATCTGCCGACCGGCATCATGGTGGCGGTGCAGGACGAGCGCTCGCAGCACAAGAACCGCGCGCGGGCGCTGATGCTGCTGCGGGCCAAGCTCTACGACGCCGAGCGCGAGCGACGCGATTCGGAGCGCTCCGCCGCCCGCCGCGGACAGGTCGGGTCCGGCGACCGTTCCGAGCGCATCCGCACCTACAATTTCCCGCAGGGCCGCGTGACCGACCACCGCATCAACCTGACGCTCTACAAGCTCGACCAGGTGATTTCCGGCGAGGCGCTCGACGAGATCATCGACGCGCTGACCGCCGAGCACCAGGCGGCGCTGCTCGCGGCCGAAGAGGCCTGAGGCGGCCGATGCCGGACGCGGCGGACAGCGGCACACGCATCGCGGACCTTCTGATCCGCACACGCGCGGCCTTCCGTGCCGCCGGCCTGCCGACCGCCGATCTCGATGCGCGGCTTCTGGTGTCCGAGGCGTTCGGGTTGTCGTCGACGGCCGTGGTGATCGAGGGCGACCGGGCGGCGACCGCCGACGGCCAGACCCGGCTCGCGGATTTCACGCGCCGCCGCCTTGACGGCGAGCCGGTCGGCCGCCTTCTCGGCCGGCGCGAGTTCTGGGGCATCCCGTTCGCGCTCGCCCCCGACACGCTGGAGCCGCGGCCCGATACCGAGACTGTGGTGGAGGCGGCGCTCGCGGCCTTTCCGCATCGCGACGCGCCGCTGCGTTTCGCCGATCTCGGCACCGGAACCGGGGCGATCGCCGTCGCGATCCTCTCGGAGCGGCCGAACGCCGTCGCCGTCGGGCTCGATCTCGCGCCCGGCGCGGTGGCGGCGGCGGTGAAGAATGCGGTCTCCGCAGGCGTCGGCACCCGCTTTCTGGGGGTCGTCGGCGATTTTTCACGGCTTCCGGTGGCCGGTTTCGATTTCATTGTCTCGAATCCGCCCTATATTACGTCTAGTGATATGGCTTCACTTGATCGGGGCGTGCTCGAATACGATCCGGCATTGGCACTCGATGGCGGTCCGGACGGGCTCGTCGCCTACCGTGCGCTCATCCCCGCGGCGTTCGCCGCCCTCAAGCCGGAGGGACGGCTGATCGTGGAGATCGGCGCCGGGCAGGAGCGCGACGTCGCCGCATTGATGACGCGGGCGGGGTTCGAAGCGGTGTTCGCGCGGCGCGATCTGGCGGGGCTCGACCGCGTGATCGAAGGCCGGCGGACGACGGCAAGATGAGCCAAATGTTCAGGAAAATCGCCTGAAAATAGCCCTTGGAAATCAGCGCCGAAGCGGCTAACGTCCATTTCGCCGAAGCAAAGCGCTGGTGATTGCAGCCGAAGGGGGGCGACGATCACTGGGATGTGACGTCCGGCAATGGCTTTTGCCTGCCGCGCGGTTCACCCGGACAAGGCCGGAGACGATTTCTCTCCCGGTCGGTTCACGAACCGGTGGCGTTCGGACATCGTATCTGCAATCCAGTGCCTCGGTAATACAACGCCGTGCCGCCGGAACGCACCGTCCCAAGGAACGCACCTTCCCCAAGGGCTGGCGCGTGCTCCGGCAAATGCCGAGAGGCGCTGAATTTCATGGGCTGTCGTCGTTCTCCGCCTTGCGGGGGACGGGTCTTGGATATTCGCGTGGGGCTTGAACATCCGCCCTTGTGGCAGGGGAACCGAGGGGCGCGAACCGAGGGGCGCGATCTGGATTTCGGGCGTCGACACCGCCGGAAAGCAAGCCGGCCCGCATCGGTTCAGGATGCCGCCGGGTAAACGGGAAGCCATGACCAGGAATGCCGGAGGCCGCATGCGGCCGGCCGGTTGGGCGACGCGCCGCGCAGGCCTCTGGCCGTCTGCGGTGACGCCGGTGAACGGGCGAGGCCACGCGCGGCGTGGCGGGGCCCTTTCTTTTAGAGAAGCGATCGGATGAGACAGGGAAATCCCAACAAGCGCCTCCGTGGCAGGAATAACAACAATAACAATAATAATAACGGCAATAACAATCGGAAAGGCCCAAATCCGTTGACGAGGACTTATGAGTCCAATGGGCCGGATGTGAAGATTCGTGGCACTGCGCTGCACATCGCTGAAAAGTACATGCAGCTTGCGCGCGATGCCCAGTCTTCGGGCGACACGGTTACCGGCGAGAACTATCTTCAGCACGCCGAGCATTATTATCGCATCATCGCTGCGGCGAATGCGACCTCTCCTCATCCCGTGTTCGTGCGGGAGGACGATACCGCCGACGACGATTTCGACGGCGCGCGCCAGGAAGGCCGCTACCAGGACTCCAACAATCGCTACGACAACAACGTCCGCAGCGAGGGCAACCGCTTCGAGGGCCAGCGCCAGGACCGTCCCGAGCGCCAGGAGCGCCAGGACCGTCCCGAACGCCAGGACCGTTCGGAGCGTTCGGAGCGCCACGACAATCGCCAGGAAGGCGGCTATCGCCACGAGGGCGGCCGCAACGGCGATGCGCCCTACCAGCAGCGCCCGCGCCACCAGCGCTTCGAGCGCCCGGTGTTCAACAACGGCGACCCGACCCTGCCCCCCGGCCTCGGCCAGCAGCCCGATATCGCGCCCGAGCCGGTGAACGCCGCCCGCGCGCCCGCCGCCCCCGCCCCGAGCCCGGCTCCGGTTCCCGCTGCGGCTGACGAGGCGCAGCCGGCCGTTGCATCGTTCGAGGCGGAGGTGCCGCCCGTTTCCGCAGAAGCCGCGCCGGCCGAGCCGGCCCCGCGGGCGACCCGCGGCCGTGGCCGTCCGCCGCGCACGCCGCGTCCGGCCGCCGAGGCCGACGAGGAGATCGCGAGCGCTGCCCAGGTTCCGGACGCCGAAGCCGAGGCGGGTGACGAGGAGGGCGCCGCGCGCCCGCGCCGCCGGGTTCGCGGCAGCCGCGGCCGCGGCCGTCGCTCGGCCGAGGCCGCCGAGGCCGTGGGCGAGCCGTCGCTGCCGCTGGGCGGCGAGTAGGCCGCAACGCACCGGTCCAGCGACCGGACGCATCGAAATCGGGAAAGGCCGCGCCGGCTGGCGCGGCCTTTTTCATGTCCGGGCGGGCGCGTTGAAGCCGTGCGAAATATCCGCCGAACCCCCCTTCCGTGTCGTTCCTGCAACACCATATGAAACCCGGTGCCGGAGCCATCCGGTGCCGCGGAGGCCGTTTTGAGGCTCCGCAATCCGCGATGCCCGCCATGCCGCTAGGGTGGCCGGGGCGGAAAGGAGAGGGACATGAATTTCGAAACCTATACCGAACGCGCACGGGGCTTCATCCAGTCGGCGCAGACCGGCGCCCTCGGCCAGGGCCACCAGCAGTTCCTGCCCGAACACCTTCTGAAGGTGCTTCTGGATGACGAGGAGGGGCTGGCATCCGGTCTGATCCAGCGCGCGGGCGGCAATCCCGCCGAGGCGCGGGCCGCGCTCGAACGGGCGCTCGCCAAGGTGCCGAAGGTCGGCGGCTCGGGCGGCGGCCAGCTCTATCTCGCCGGACCGACGGCGAAGGTGTTCGAGGCGGCCGAACGGCTCGCCAAGAAGGCCGGCGATTCCTATGTCACGGTCGAACGGCTTCTCGTCGCGCTCGCGAGCGAGAAGGATGCCGAGACCTCCAAGATCCTGAGCGCCGCCGGCGCGACGCCCGCGAAGCTCGAGGCGGCGATCGCCGACCTGCGCAAGGGGCGCACCGCCGACACCGCGTCCGCCGAATCCCAGTACGACGCGCTGAAGAAATATGCCCGCGACCTGACCCAGACCGCGCGTGACGGCAAGCTCGACCCGGTCATCGGCCGCGACGAGGAAATCCGCCGCACCATCCAGGTGCTGTCGCGCCGCACGAAGAACAATCCGGTGCTGATCGGCGAGCCGGGCGTCGGCAAGACCGCCATCGCCGAAGGGCTGGCGCTGCGCATCGTCAACGGCGACGTGCCGGAAAGCCTCAAGGACAAGCGCCTGCTCGCGCTCGACATGGGCTCGCTCATCGCCGGCGCGAAATATCGCGGCGAGTTCGAGGAGAGACTGAAGGCGGTGCTGTCCGAGATCGAGGCGGCGGCCGGCGGCATCATCCTGTTCATCGACGAGATGCACACCCTCGTCGGCGCCGGCAAGTCCGATGGCGCGATGGATGCCTCCAACCTGCTGAAGCCGGCGCTCGCCCGCGGCGAACTGCACTGCATCGGCGCGACCACGCTCGACGAGTACCGCAAATATGTCGAGAAGGACGCGGCGCTCGCCCGCCGCTTCCAGCCGGTGTTCGTCTCTGAGCCGACGGTCGAGGACACCATCTCGATCCTGCGCGGCCTGAAGGAGAAGTACGAGCTGCACCACGGCGTCCGCATCACGGACTCGGCGCTGGTGGCGGCGGCGACGCTGTCGAACCGCTACATCGCCGACCGCTTCCTGCCGGACAAGGCCATCGACCTCGTCGACGAAGCCGCGTCGCGGCTCAGGATGCAGGTCGATTCCAAGCCCGAGGAGCTCGACGAGCTCGATCGCCGCATCATCCAGCTCAAGATCGAGCGCGAGGCGCTGCGCAAGGAGACGGACACCGCCTCCAAGGAGCGTCTCGACAAGCTCGAGAAGGAACTGGCCGATCTGGAGGAGCAGTCCGCGACCCTCACCGCGCGGTGGCGGGCGGAGAAGGACAAGCTCGGCCGTGCCCAGTCGATCAAGGCCGATCTCGATCAGGCCCGCAGCGACCTGGAAAAGGCCCAGCGCACCGGCGACCTCGCCAAGGCCGGCGAAATCGCCTATGGCCGCATTCCCGAGCTGGAGCGCGAGCTGAAGGCGCTGGAGGAGGCGAAGTCCGGCGCGATGGTCGAAGAGGCCGTGACGCCCGACGATGTCGCCGGCGTGGTGTCGCGCTGGACCGGCGTGCCCATCGAGAAGATGCTCGAAGGCGAGCGCGAGAAGCTGCTGCGCATGGAGGACGAACTCGCCAAGCGGGTCGTCGGCCAGGCGGAGGCGGTTCACGCGGTCTCCACCGCCGTGCGCCGCGCGCGGGCCGGACTGCAGGATCCGAACCGGCCGATCGGCTCGTTCATGTTCCTCGGCCCGACCGGCGTCGGCAAGACCGAGCTGACCAAGGCGCTCGCGGTCTACCTCTTCGACGAGGAAAGCGCGATGGTGCGCATCGATATGTCGGAATACATGGAGAAGCACTCCGTGTCCCGGCTGATCGGCGCCCCTCCGGGCTATGTCGGCTATGAGGAAGGCGGCGCGCTCACCGAAGCGGTGCGGCGCCGGCCCTATCAGGTCGTGCTGTTCGACGAGATCGAGAAGGCGCATCCGGACGTGTTCAACGTCCTCCTGCAGGTGCTCGACGACGGGCGGCTGACGGACGGGCAGGGACGGACGGTGGACTTCCGCAACACCATCATCGTGCTCACCTCGAATCTCGGCTCCGAGTTCCTGGCCAACCAGCCGGACGGCGAGGATGTGGACGCGGTGCGCGACATGGTGATGGCGACGGTGCGGGCGCACTTCCGGCCGGAGTTCCTGAACCGGCTCGACGACATCATCCTGTTCCACCGCCTGCGGCGGACCGAGATGGGGGCGATCGTGTCGATCCAGCTCAAGCGGCTGGAGAAACTCCTGGAGGACCGGCGGATCGTGCTCGATCTCGACCGCAGCGCGCTCGAATGGCTGGCGGAGAAGGGCTACGACCCGGTCTACGGCGCTCGGCCGCTGAAGCGCGTCATCCAGCGCGAGGTGCAGGATCCGCTCGCCGAGCGCATCCTGTCCGGCACCGTGCACGACGGCGAGCGGGTGAGCGTGACGGCGGGCAGCGACCGGCTGATCTTCGTTTCCGAGGCGATGCCCGACGAAGACGGCGAGGCTGAGCCAAGCGCCGCGGCCTGAGCCAAGCGCCGCGGCCTGAATCGGGCGACTTGGCCAATCGGGCGACTTGGCCTGAATCGGGCGCCGTGAAGGCTTGAAGACCAACGGGCCGGATGCCATCGCATCCGGCCCGTTTTTTTGTTGGTGCCGCCGCGCGTCAGGCGGCGCGGACGGTTTCGAGGAAGCGGTTGACCTCGTGGCCGAGGCGTTCTGCCTGCGAGGACAGCGCCGAGGACGACGACAGCAGTTGCGACGCCGCGGCGCCGGTCTGGTCGGCCGCGCCCGCGACCCCGGTGATGTTGCGCGTGACCTCGCCGGTGCCGGAGGCGGCCTCGGTGATGTTGCGCACGATCTCATGGGTGGTCGCGCCCTGCTGCTCGACCGCGGCCGAAATCGAGGCCGCGATATCGTCCATTGACTGGATGCGCCCGGCGATGCCGCCGATCACGCCGACCGCCCGCTCGGTTGCGGCCTGGATGGTGCCGATCTGGGCGGAGATCTCGCTGGTGGCGCGCGTAGTCTGCTCGGCGAGCGTCTTCACCTCGGCGGCGACCACCGCGAAGCCCTTGCCGGCATCGCCCGCCCGCGCCGCCTCGATGGTGGCGTTGAGGGCGAGCAGGTTGGTCTGGGCGGCGATGCCGGAGATCAGCTGCACGACATTGCCGATCCGCATCGCGCCTTCCGACAGTTCGCGCACCAGGGCGCCGGTCTGGCCGGCCTCGGACACCGCGAGCTTCGACATGCCGGCGGAGCGCTCCACCTGGCTGCCGATTTCCTGCACCGACGCCCCCATTTCCTCCGCCGCGCTCGCCACCACCTGAACGTTGTTGGCGGCCTGCTCGGCGGCGGCGGCGACGGTCGTCGCCTGGGCCGCGGTCTCGGTGGCGGCCGAGGACATCGATTCGGCGGTGTGCTGGAGTTCGGTCGCGGCGGAGGACACCGCGGCGACGATGCCGCCGACGGCGTTCTCGAAGCGGTCGGCGAGGTCCTGCATCAGCCGGCGCCGTTCGACCGCCGCCTCGGCCTCGCGGGCCTTCGCCTCGGCCTCCAGCGCGGCATTGCGGATCATGTTGTCCCTGAAGACCTGCACGGCCGCGGCCATGTCGCCGATCTCGTCGCGGCGGCCGACGCCGGCGATCTCGGCTTCGGTGTCGCCGGCCGCCAGGGTGCGCATCGAATCCGACAGCCGTGTCATGCCGCGCACCACGCGCCGGTTGACGACGACGAAGCCGGCGACGGCGAAGAGCACCGTGAATACGACGACGACCGCGATGATGATGAAGCCCCGATTGGCATCCCGGTGTTCGGCGTGGGCGTCATCGACCACGAGCGTGACAGCGAGGGTGGCAGTGTCGGCGATCTTCGAAAGGCCCGCCCGGGCATCGACGCGCCACTTCTCGAAATCGATGTCCGGCATCTTGCCGGCGGTTAGCGCTTCGGAGACCGCCTCGCGGGCCTGGTTCAAGGGGCCGGTGAAATAGGCGGCGTCGGCTTCGGCCTGCGCCGCCTTGAGGCTGTCCGGAATACCGGGGCTCGAGATCATCTCGCTCGCCATCTTCCAGGCGAAACGGGCGGTGTCGTTGGTATCGTCGAGGGCGTGGAGTTCGGCCGCCGTCATCAGCCGCTTCTCGGCGAGGGCCGCGTTCAGCGCGAACACGTTCTGTCCCGCCATCGAGCGGGCGGACCAGACGAGGTTGCGAATCTGGATGAGCCGGGAGGTGGCGGGATCGAGCGCCTGCATCTCCTGTTCGACGATCCTGGAGGCCTGCTCGACGCTGTCGATGAGTGCGGTTCCACGGTCGAGATAGCGATCGCGCAGGGCCTTGTCGCGCGAGGCGACCGGCTGGCTCAACGCGGCGTCATAGTCCCGCCGCACGGCTTCCCAGGCCGTGAAGGCAGCTTCGAGACTGGCACGAGCCTGCGCTTCTTCCTTGCTCGGCAGGGCGGCAAGCCCGGCAAGCGCCCCCTGAACGGCGGTCGTCACCTTGCCGCGGGCGGTGGACACGGACTTCTGCAGGTTCGCGCCGTCCTGAGGCTCGCGAATGAGGGCGTTCGAGCCGTCGCCGCGCTCGACACGGACATTTGAAAGCGCCGCGAAAAGGTCACGGTCGATGATGGCATAGGAGGCAACGCTCTCCGTGATTTCTCTTTCTTGATACTCACGGTGCAGCCCCCATGCCGAAAGACCGATGGTAATCGTCATAAGGACGGATAATATTCCAGTCAGTGTGACTTTGATCGATAGAATCTTCGGACGTGAAATCGCTGTATCCATGAGTGGCGTCCCAACCGGTTTAATGTGACTCGCGGATTCAGGACGCTATTTCCGCTATCTTACCGGAAGCTATCGCGCTGCTTCGTCAATCTTTCCTGAAGCTGTCGCGCTGTTTCGCCAAATCGTCATATTATATTAATCATATATTTATCCGCATTAAAAAAAGTGCCATCAAGCCGGGCATAAGTTGAAGCCTTTAAATTCACGCGCTGCGTTTTCGGCGCGGGCCGTCCGGTGGTCGCTCGCCGGAGGCCGCGCTGTCGCGATGCCGCGATGAGCGCCGTGAAGGCTTGAAGACCAACGGGCCGGATGCCATCGCATCCGGCCCGTTCTTGTCAGGGGGGCGTGCGCGTCAGGCGGCGCGGACGGTTTCGAGGAAGCGGTTGACCTCGTGGCCGAGGCGTTCGGCCTGCGAGGACAGCGCCGAGGACGACGAGAGCAGCTGCGACGCCGCGGCGCCGGTCTGGTCGGCCGCGCCCGCGACCCCGGTGATGTTGCGCGTCACCTCGCCGGTGCCCGTCGCCGCCTGGGTGATGTTGCGCACGATCTCCTGAGTGGTCGCGCCCTGCTGCTCGACCGCGGCCGAAATCGAGGCCGCGATATCGTCCATCGACTGGATACGCCCGGCGATGCCGCCGATCACGCCGACCGCCCGCTCGGTTGCGGCCTGGATGGTGCCGATCTGGGCGGAGATCTCGCCGGTCGCGCGTGTGGTCTGCTCGGCGAGCGTCTTCACCTCGGCGGCGACCACCGCGAAGCCCTTGCCGGCATCCCCCGCCCGCGCCGCCTCGATGGTGGCGTTGAGGGCGAGAAGGTTGGTCTGGGCGGCGATGCCGGAGATCAGCTGCACGACATTGCCGATCCGCATCGCGCCTTCCGACAGCTCACGCACCAGGGCGCCGGTCTGGTCGGCCTCGGACACCGCGAGCTTCGACATGCCGGCGGAACGCTCCACCTGGCTGCCGATTTCCTGCACCGACGCGCCCATTTCCTCCGCCGCGCTCGCCACCACCTGGACGTTGTTGGCGGCCTGCTCGGCGGCGGCGGCGACGGTCGTCGCCTGGGCCGCGGTCTCGGTGGCGGCGGAGGACATCGATTCGGCGGTGTGCTGGAGTTCGGTCGCGGCGGAGGACACCGCGGCGACGATGCCACCGACCGCGTTCTCGAAGCGGTCGGCGAGGTCCTGCATCAGCCGGCGCCGTTCCACCGCCGCCTCGGCCTCGCGGGCCTTCGCCTCGGCCTCCAGCGCGGTGTTGCGGATCATGTTGTCCTTGAAGACCTGCACGGCCGCGGCCATGTCGCCGATCTCGTCGCGGCGGCCGACGCCGGCGATCTCGGCTTCGGTATCGCCGGTCGCCAGGGTGCGCATCGAATCCGACAGCCGGGTCATGCCGCGCACCACGCGCCGGTTGACGACGATGAAGCCGGCGACGGCGAAGGCCAGCGCGACCGCGACGAGAGCCGCGATGATGGCGAAGCTCCGATTGGCCTCGTGGTTGTCGGCGTTGGCGTCATCGACCACGAGCGTGACCGCGAGGGTGGCGGTGTCGGAGATCTCTGCAAGGCCCGCCCGGATATCGACGCGCCACTTCTCGAGATCCACGTCGGGCACCTTGCCGTCGGACAGCGTTTCGGCGACAGCCTTGCGGGTCTGGCTGAAGGGGCCGGTGAAATAGGCGGCGTCGGCTTCGGCCTTTGCCGCCTTGAGGCTGTCCGGGATGCCCGGGCTCTCGATCATCTCGCTTGCAATCGTCCAGGCGAACCTGGCGGTGTCGTCGGTATCGTCGAGGTCGGTGACTTCGGCTTCCGTCAGCGGCCGCTTCTGGGCGAGGGCCGTGTTCAGCGCGAGCGAACTCTGCCCGGCGGACGAGCGGGCGGACCAGACGAGGTTGCGAATCTGGACGAGCCGCGAGGTGGCGGGATCGAGCGCCTGCATCTCCTGTTCGACGATCCTGGAGGCCTGCTCGACGCCCGCGATGAGGGCGCTTCCCCGGTCGAAATAGCGATCGCGCAGGGCCTTGTCGCGCGAGGCGACCGGCTGGCCTACCGCGGCGTCATAGTCCTGCCGCACGGCTTCCCACGCCGTGAAGGCGGTGTTGAGCGCGGCGTGGGCCTGCGCTTCTTCCGCGGCCGGCAGGGCGGCAAGCCCGGCGAGCGCCGCCTGAACGGCGGTCGTCACCTTGCCGCGGGCATTGGTCACGGACTCGCGGAGGGTCGTGTTGTCATTGGGTTCCTGCAACAGCGCCGTCGAGCCGTCGCCGCGTTCGACACGGATATTTGACAGGGCGGAGAAAAGATCGCGGTCGATGATGGCGTACGAAGCAACGCTGGTGGCGGTTTCTTTCTCTTCATACGCGCGGTGCAGCGCCCATCCCGACAGGCTGATCGTAATAGCGATCAATACAAGCAATATAGTCGCCAATATTACTTTGATGGAGAAGAGGGTATTGCCTGCCGACCCAGAATTCATTGATAGCGCCCCAGCTGATTTTACGTGATTCGTGGAGTCTGGACGCTATTTCGGGTATCTTGCGTGAGGCTATCCCATCTCTTTATCAATAAGTAATATTATAAGAATTGCATATTTTATGTGCGTTAAAAAAGAATTCTATCTAGACGGGTAGAAAATTGAAACATGTCGTTCTGCTTTGTATGTCCGGCCGGTACGGCGGAAGATAGCCACTCTCACGGACGGGCTGGGGGCGCGCAAAATCCGGTTCCTGAGCCGGCTTCTGCCGTGGTGCCACTCTGCCGCGCGGCCCCGGAGATGCGGTGAGCGGACGCGGTCCGTCCGGCCGCTCGCCGGCTCCATCGCCCGCCGCCCCCTTGCATGTGCCGGGGTTCCCGGTCCAAATCCTCGCCGGAGCGGGTCACCGTTCCGCTTGTCCGGTTTCCCGGTTCCCGCCGCAGGATAGTCACGACGCCATGAGCGCCCGCCGTTCGACCCGCTTTCTCTCCGTTCTCGTGGTGGCCCTCGTCGCGGCAGGCTGGTGGTGGCTCGGCCGCCCGGTCGCGGTGCCGCCGTCTCCGCTCGCGCCCGGCGAGGAGATCGCGTGCCTGTCCTATGCGCCCTATGAGGACGAACAGACCCCGTTCGATCCGACGCTGTTCATCCAGCCCGAGCAGATCGACCGGCAGCTCGCGGAACTCTCCAAGGTCACGTCCTGCGTGCGGACCTATTCCACCGGGCAGGGGCTGGCCGCGGTGCCCGACATCGCCCGTCGCCACGGGCTGAAGGTGCTGCAGGGCATCTGGCTCGGCCGCAACCGCACGGACAACGCCAAGGAAATCGCCACCGCCATCGAACTCGCGAAGGCCTATCCCGACACCATTCGCGGTTTCGTGGTCGGCAACGAGGTGCTGCTGCGGCGCGACCTCTCCCGCGACACCCTGATCGATGCCATCCGGACGGTCCGCAAGGCGGTCGCGCCGATCCCGGTGACCTATGCCGACGTGTGGGAGTTCTGGGAAGAGAACAAGCCGATCGCCGACGAGGTCGATTTCGTCACCATCCACATCCTGCCGTACTGGGAAAACGACCCCGTGGACGTGAACGGCGCGCGCGACCACGTCGAGGACGTGCGGCGCGAGATGGGCGACCTGTTCAAGGGCAAGCCGATCCTGATCGGCGAGACGGGATGGCCGAGCCGCGGGCGGATGCGCGAGGGGGCGCTGCCGTCGCCTTCCAACCAGGTGCGCTATCTCTCCGAGATCATCGCGCTCTCCAAGAAGAACGGCTGGGACTACAACCTGATCGAGGCGCTGGACCAGCCCTGGAAGCGCGCGCTCGAAGGCACCGTGGGCGGCGAATGGGGCGTGCTCGACGACGACGGCGCCGTGAAGTTCCACTGGGGCGTGGCGATCAGCGACCATCCCGGCTGGCGCTGGCAGGGCGTGGTCGGCATTCTCGCCGCCGTGCTGGTGTTCGTCGCCGGTGCGGCGGCCCGCGGGCGCGGCGCCTATCGGGTTGCCTTCCTCGCGCTCGTGTGCGGCTTCGCGCTGCCGTGGTGGGCGGAGGAAGCGCCCGTCATCAGCCTGGACGGCTGGGACTGGGCGCTCGCGCTCGCGACCCTGGTGCTCGGCATCGCCATGCCGCTTCTGGCCGCCCGCGCGGTTGCCACCGCCGCCGCGCGCCCGCGCCTCGAGGCGGTGCTCGGGGGAAAGCCGGCCCCCGCGGGCCTCGCGCCGGTCGGCCGCCTGATCGGGTGGTGCCTCATTCCGACGCTGGTGCTGGCGGTGCCGACGCTGATCGCGCTCCTCGCCGATTCGCGCTATCGCGACTTCCAGTTCGCGGCTTTCGCGCCGCTTGCCGCGGCCTTGCTGATCGTGCCGGCCATCGGCCCCGCGGGGCGGTCGGAACGTCTGTTCGCTCTTGTGATCGTGGCGGCCGCCATCGGCGTGGTGGCGAACGAAGGCGTGCTGAACTGGCAGGCCTGGGCGTTCTCGATCGTGCTCGCCGCGCTCGCGGTCGCACTCAGGCCGTTCAGCCGCGGGCTGTCCGCGCCGGCCGCGCAAGCGACAGGATCGCGAGCGTGAACGCGAGGCCCGCGGGCCACGCGCTGAACAGCACGATGCACAGCACGGCGGCCACGATCGTGGCGCCGAACAGGAAAACGCTCGGGCGCACGAGCGTATAGAGGCCGATCAGCACGGCGACGATGCCCGGGAACACCGTGCGGAAGCCCTGGTTGAACACCATCCGCACCGTGCAGCGCAGCGACGCCTCGCCGGCTTCGCAGGACTGGGCGATCTCGGTCACGTCGATCAGCCCGTAGCGCAGCCACAGCGCGACGCCGAGGGCCACGACGGCGGCGAAGCCGATGGCGAGAAGATTGAGAAGCGAAAAGTGCAGTCTGGTCATCGTCGTCCGGTGTGATGGCAACGGGCCGGCACGCAACCGGGATGCCGTCGCGGCGTCCGCTCGGTTCTCTCGACCCTCCGCCGACCATGGCGGCTCCGATGGCGGTGCGCAACGGCGAATTCGCGGGGTGGAAAAGCCGTTTCCCGCCGGTTCCGGGCCGGTGCCGGGCGCTGCCAACCTTGACGGGCGGGGGGGCAGTTCCTACGTTCCAGCCGAACCCGACGCCGATGCCACGCCCGGCCTCGGCGCCCCAGTTCCCCGAACGTCGCGTTCGCGACAGATGAGGTTCGACATGGCTTCCGCCGCAGACTCCGCCACGACCAAGGTGACCGACACGTCCTTCAAGGCCGATGTTCTCGACGCGGACGTTCCGGTCGTCGTCGATTTCTGGGCCGAGTGGTGCGGCCCGTGCAAGATGATCGCGCCAGCGCTGGAGGAGATCGCCTCCAACCTCGAAGGATCCGTCCGCATCGCCAAGCTGAACGTGGACGAGAATCAGGCGACCGCGATCAAGTACGGCGTGCGCTCGATTCCGACGCTGATGGTCTTCAAGGGTGGCGAACTCGCCGCCACGAAGGTCGGCGCCCTGCCGAAGCAGCAGCTTCAGGACTGGATCAAGAGCGCGATCTGACCGGACGGCCGGCGCCCGGGCGCCGGCTCCACGACCGATACGTAATCGCCGGTATCGGTCCGCCGATGCCGGCGAACGGGTATCCCGAGATCCGAACAATCCCGAGATCAGACTGAACCGACATGACGACCGAAAGCCGCGAACCGACCCAGGAAACCGAACCGGCCGCCGAGGCCGTGGGCAGCGAGGATGCGCAGCAGCCTCAGGCTGCCGCGTCGGACGCCGTTGCGGCGCTGAAGGCCGAGAACGACAATCTGCGCGATCAGGTGCTGCGCACGCTGGCGGAGATGGAAAACCTGCGCCGGCGCACCGAGCGCGAGGTGCAGGATGCGGGCCGCTATGCGATCGCCTCGTTCGCCCGCGACATGCTGAGCGTCGGCGACAACCTGCGCCGGGCGCTCGACGCGCTGCCGGCGGAGGCGCGGGCCGCGGCCGACAGCGCGCTCACCAACCTGCTGAGCGGTGTGGAACTCACCGAGCGCGAGCTTCTGAAGGGGCTGGAGAAGCACGGCGTGCGCAAGATCGCACCGAGCGGTCAGAAGTTCGATCCCAACCTGCATCAGGCGATGTTCGAGGTTCCGAACGCCGAGGTTCCGAACGGCACCGTCGTTCAGGTGCTTCAGGAGGGGTTCGTCATCGGCGACCGCGTGCTGCGCCCGGCGCTGGTGGGCGTCTCCAAGGGCGGTCCGAAGTCCACTGCCAAGGCCGCGGACGAGACAGCGGGCTGAGAGCGCGGTTGCTTCGCCGGCATTTCGCCAGGGCGCCATCGCTTCCCGGACACCATCGCGTTCCGAATACCGTTCGACGAACACGGCCGCGCCCACTGGGCGCGGCTGTTTTCATTTGTCGCACCCAAGGCCGGGTGCGACGTCGCCTTTCGCGAGCGAGCACGCAAAAAGCGCCATCGCCAAGGTTCCCGACCGTCTATAGGCTTTCCTGGCCTCATCCATGAGGCGGGGGAACATGAGATGGAAAACCGGACTTGCAACGGTGGGGCGCCGTTGCGGTGGGGCTGCAGGCTCGCCGTCATCGGCCTCGGTCTCGGAGGCGTCGCAACCGCAACTCGGGCGGAATCGCCGCGGCCGGAAACGCCCACCACCTACCAGACGCTCAATTTCGGATCGAACGGGACCTTCCTGACCGGCATCCGGGGCGACAATATCGTCGGCAACTACACCATCCCGGGCACCGACGACACCGGCGGCCTCTATTACAACATGGCGGCGCAGACCTGGTCGCCGATGCCGGAGCCCACTCCGAACGGCGCGAACTTTCCCGGCGCGATCGGCTCCTCGCCCTACGGCCCGAATTTCGGCACGCCGGATGGCATCCTGCGCGTCGTCGGCAGCTACCAGACCACGGTCTCGGCGCCCTACGACCTCAGCTATCTCTACGATGCCGCGCAGCCGGCCGGACAGCGGATCACGCCGCTCGTCTATCCCGATCCCGGCACGTTCTACACGATCGCGCACAGCACCTTCGGCAATCTCGTCGTCGGCAATTACGACACCCGCCTCGCGACCGGAAACGCCTTCATCTACAATATCGACACCGGCACCTACACCACCAACAACATTCCCGGTGCGATCAGCACGACCGCATACGGCGTCTACGGCGACAAGATCGCGGGCGGTTACGGGGAGATCATGGTCGGCGGCGGGCTCCACGCCGAGCACGGCTATATCTACGATCTCACCACCGGAACCTATGAGACCTACGATCATCCCGGCGCGGTCGCGACCCATTTCGAGGGCATCACGAGCGCCGGCCGGTCTGGCGAATACAATCTCGTCGCCAACTGGATCACGGCCGACGGCACCGTCCATCCGGCGGTGATGCACATCGACGCCCTCGGCAAGACGAGCTGGTACGAGATCGACATCCCCGGCAAGGTCGTGTCGTCGAACTCCGCCTACGGCGACAATGTCGTCGGCATCTACATCGATTCGAACGGCATCAACGGCTACATCGCCACGATTCCCGGCATTTACAATCCGATCCGCAACACCGGGGCGCTGACATCCGACGCCGATAACGCGGCCGCGCTCTCCGGCCGCAAGGGCGACGACATTGTCAATACCGGCACGGTTCAGGTGACGGGCAACGGCGGCGTCGGCATCCGCGGCGAAACCTACGGCGTGCTCACCAATTCCGGCACCGTCATCGCCACCGGGATCGTCGGCGCGGCGGCGGAGATGCACGGGCTCTACGGCACCCTGCTCAATTCCGGCACCCTGCAGGCGCCCGCCGTCGCCGATGCCCTGCGCATCGGACCCGACAGCGTCGGCAGCGTGATCGTCAATACCGGCATCATCGACGGCCGCATCGCCGCGACCGGCGGATTGCAGAAGCGGTTCGAGAACGCCGGCTGGATCGGCGTCACCGGCACCGGCGTGCCGATCACCGATCTGTTCGGCGGCACCTTCGTTCAGACGCCTGTCGGCACCTTCGCAGTGCGGGTGAGCGACAGCGGCAACGACCAGCTCGGCGTGGTCGGCACCGTGCGGCTTGCCGGCACGCTCCAGGCCACGTTCCTCGGCACGAGCTTCGCGCCGACGACGACGCTCATCGGCGCGACCGAGGGCGTCACCGGTGTGTTCGACCGCTTCGTCACGGTCGACCTGCCGGCGCTGTTCAAGGCGACCCTGAATTACGCCCCGACCGAGGTCACGATGAACGTGGCCTCGAACCTCGTCGGGTTGCCCAACCTCACCACGAACGAGCGACAGGTCGGCGCCACCGTCGATGGCATCATCAACACGACGACGAACGACCTGCTGACCACCCTGCCGGACGCTCTCGCCCCGCTCTACGACGTCTCGGCGAGCGACCTGCCCGGCGCGCTCGCCGCGCTGTCCGGCGAGGCCTATGCGAGCGAGCAATCGGTGCTGGTGGGCGATGGCTTCTATCTCCGCCAGGCGCTGCTCTCGCGCCTGCGCCAGGGCGCCTATGCCGGGGCCGGCGATGCGACCGCCGCGCTCGGCTTCGGCGGGCCGGTTGTGGCCAAGGCTGGTGCGTCCGCCGCTCCGTCTGCCACCACGTCTCCGTCTGCCACCGCGTCTCCGTCCGCGTCCGCTCCGGCGTCGGGATCGACGTTCGAGGGCACGATGTGGGCGCAGGCGTTCGGCGGCTGGAGCGACTACAAAGGCGGTTCCGGCACGTCGAGCGTCGATGCCTCCATCGGCGGCTTCGTCTCGGGGCTCGACGCGAAGGTCGGCGACTGGCTGTTCGGCGCTGCGCTCGGCTATTCGCGTTCGAACGCCAAGGTCGATGCGCTGGCCAGTTCGTCCGATGTCGACAGCCTGCTGATGGCGCTCTATGCCGGCACCAGCATCGGCCGCCTGAACCTGCGGGGCGGCGCGTCCTATGCCTTCAACGACATCGACGCCTCGCGCACCATCGCCTATCCGGGCTTCGCCCAGCAGGCGAGCGCGGTCCATGGCGGCGGCACCGCGCAGGTGTTCGGCGAGGTCGGCTACGGGTTCGCGCTCGGGCCGGTCGCGCTCGAACCGTTCGCCGGCCTCGCCTATGTCCATGTCGATACCGACGATTTCTCGGAGGCGGACGCCTCCGCCGGCCTGACGGGGTCGGCGGGCTCCATGGGCGTCGGCTATTCGTCCCTCGGCCTGCGCATCGCGACCACCCTGGAGCTGCCGGCCGGGATGTCCCTGCAGCCTCATGCCTCGGTGTCGTGGGACTATGCCTTCGGCGATCTTTCGCCGTCGGCGCGGATGTCGTTTCTGAGCGCGCCGGCCACCGGCTTCACCGTGACCGGCGCCCCGCTGTCGCAGAACACGGCCCTCATCGATATCGGCGCGGACCTGCGGATCGGCGCGCAGGCGCAGCTCGGCCTCGCCTATGTCGGCCAGTTCGGCTCCGACATCACCACCAACGCCGTGCAGGCGAACCTGACGTGGCGTTTCTAGTTCCTCGAAGGTCGCCGCCGCGCGGGTGGGGGGCTTCTTTGGGCCAGCAATCGCGTCCGGGATGCGGCAGTCCCGGCGCGCACCCCTTTCGTTTCCGGCCCCGTTCCGCCATATAGGGCGAGGAAAACAGGCCTCCGCGAGGCCTCGATGAGCGGCCTGACGGCGCAGCGGGGTGCTGCCGTGCGGCCGCAAGGTGGAATTGAAGCCATGGTCAACGGTCTGCCGGTCGTGAAGATGAACGGTCTCGGCAACGCCATCGCCGTGATCGACCTCAGAGGCGGCGAGGCTCCCCTCACCGTCGCGGAGGCGCGCGCGCTGGCGGCCCCGTCGGTCGGGCTCGGCTTCGACCAGATCATGGCGCTGCATCCCGCGACGGACGGCGCCGACTGCTTCATGCGGATCTACAATGCCGACGGCTCCGAGGCGGGCGCGTGCGGCAACGGCACGCGCTGCGTGGCGGACCTCCTGTTCGCGGAAACCCGCCGGGACCGGCTGGTGCTGGCGACCGAGGCGGGCGATCTCGTCTGCACGCCCGGCGGTGCCGCCCACAGCGTGACCGTCGACATGGGCGCGCCGCAATTCGCCTGGGACCGCATTCCGCTTGCCGGGCCGGTGGACGATACCCGCGCCGTGACGGTGCCGCTCGATGCCGTTCCCGGTGCCGCGGCCGTGCGGGGCGCCGGGCTGATCGGACCGGCGAGCGTCGCCAATGTCGGCAACCCGCACGCCATCTTCTGGGTGGACGACATCGAGGCGATCGACTTCGCCACCCTCGGCCCGCTGCTGGAGAGGCACCCGCTGTTTCCCGAACGGGTCAACGTTTCGCTCGCCCGGGTGGACGGGCCGGACCGCATCACCCTGAAGGTGTGGGAGCGCGGCGCCGGCCTGACGCGGGCCTGCGGCACCGCGGCCTGCGCCACCATGGCGACGGCGGTGCGCACCGGCCGCGTCGGTCACGAAGCGACCATCGTGCTGCCCGGCGGCGAACTGCGCCTCGCCTGGCGGGAGAGCGACGGCCACATCTTGATGACCGGCCCGGCCGAGACCGAGGCGCGCGGCCTGATCGACCGGCAGAACCTGACCGTGCGCTTCGAGGCGCCGAGGGCGGCATGATGGCGGTCGACGTTCTCACCTTCGGCTGCCGGCTCAACACCGCCGAATCGGAAGTCATCCGCCGCGAGGCGGAGGCGGCCGGGCTCGGCAGCACGGTGGTGATCAACACCTGCGCCGTGACGGCGGAAGCCGTCCGCCAGGCGCGCCAGGCGATCCGCAAGGCGCGGCGCGAGAACGGCGACGCGCGGATCGTGGTGACCGGCTGCGCCGCCCAGATCGAGCCCGAGACCTTCGCCGGGATGGACGAGGTCGATCTGGTGCTCGGCAATGCCGAGAAGCTCGACCCGGCCGCGTGGCGCCGGGTGGCCGGCGACAACCGCCCGCCGGGGCTCTCGGGCCATCCCGATTTCGGCCTCTCGGCGGCGGAGAAGATCCGCGTCGACGACATCATGGCGGTCAAGGAGACCGCGGCGCACCTGATCGAGGGCATCGAGGGCCGGACCCGCGCCTTCGTGCAGGTGCAGAACGGCTGCGACCACCGCTGCACCTTCTGCGTCATCCCCTACGGACGCGGGCCCTCCCGGTCGGTGCCGATGGGCGCGGTGGTGAGCGAGATCCGCCGCATCGTCGCCAACGGCACGCCCGAGGTGGTGCTGACCGGTGTCGACCTGACCTCCTACGGTCAGGATCTGCCGGGAGCGCCGAGGCTCGGCGAACTCGTCACCCGCATCCTCAAGCTGGTGCCGGAACTGCCGCGGCTGCGGCTGTCGTCGATCGATTCGATCGAGGTCGACCCGTCGCTGATGCGCGCCATCGCGGAGGAGGAGCGGCTGATGCCGCATTTCCATCTCTCGCTGCAGGCGGGCGACGATATGATCCTGAAGCGGATGAAGCGGCGCCACCTTTCGGCAGATGCCGTGGCGTTCTGCGACGCCGTGCGGCGGCTGAGAAGCGACGTGGTGTTCGGCGCCGATTTCATCGCCGGCTTTCCGACCGAGACCGAGGAGATGTTCGCCAACACGCTGGCGCACATCGAGGATTGCGGCCTGACATATCTGCACGTCTTCCCGTTCTCGCCGCGCCGGGGCACACCCGCGGCCCGGATGCCGCAGCTTCCCCGCGAGGTGGTGAAGGCGCGGGCGGAGCGGCTGCGGGCGGCCGGCGACGCGCGGCTCGCGCGCCACCTCGCCGCCGAGATCGGCGCGACCCGGCACGTCCTGATCGAGCGCGACGGCCTCGGCCGCACCGAGCAGTTCACGCCGACGCTGATCCAGGGCGGCCGGCCGGGCGAGGTGCTGCCGGCGCGCATCACCGGTTTCGACGGCACGCGGCTCGTCGCTGAAGCCGCCTGAGCCTCGGCTCCAGTCAATCCCGGCAGCCGGCCTGCGCAAGCACGCGCGCCGGCCGCGCGAACGGAAGAACACACGATGGCGGAAGAAAAGCGTGGCCTGTTCGGGCGCCTGTTCGGGCGTCGCCCCCAGGCGGAGGAACCGGCCGCCCCCGAGAAGGCTGCGCCCGAGACGGCCGCTCTGCCGGAGGTGAGCGAGGGCCTTACGCCGGACGCCGTCCCGCCCGCGCCCGCAACGGACGGGGGTCAGCCGCCGGTCGCTGCCGAGACGGTGGAGGTGGTGGCGGACGCGCCGGCTCCTGCTGCCCCCGTTGGCGAGAAGGCCGAAGGCGAACCCCAGGGCGGATTGCCGAACGCGGGCCTATCGCCTGCGACGGTGGTGCCGGACGAGGAGCCCGCAAGCACCCTCGACCTCGCGGCCCTGAGTGAGGGCGCGGCCGCCGGGGACGTGGCGCCGGTGGACTTGACGTCTGCTGACCTGGCGTCTGCGACGGAAGCGCTCGATCTTCCGCCGGCCGAGCCCGTCGCCGTGCCGGCGGCACCATCCGCGCCTTCCCGCCCGTTCTTTGCGGATGCCGCGGCCCCGAGCGTCGAGCCGGTGGAAGAGGCGGCGCCGAAGGCCTCGTGGCTCGCGCGGCTGCGCAAGGGGCTGTCGCGCACCACCTCCTCGCTCGCCGGCGGCATTTCGAGCCTCTTCACCAAGCGCAAGCTCGATGTCGGCACGCTGCAGGATCTGGAAGATCTGCTGATCCAGGCCGATCTCGGCGTCGAGACCGCATCCGCCATCGCCGACCGGATTTCCGACAAGCGCTATGAGAAGGGCATTTCAGACGACGAGGTGAGGGCGATCCTCGCCGAGGAGATCGAGGCGCGCCTCGCGCCCGTGGCGAAGCCGCTGGCGATTTCCGTCGCGCACAAGCCCCACGTCGTGCTGGTCGTCGGCGTCAACGGCACCGGCAAGACCACCACCATCGGCAAGATTTCGGCGCAGTTGCGCGCCCACGGCCGCTCGGTGATGCTGGCGGCCGGCGACACGTTCCGCGCCGCCGCCATCGCCCAGCTTCGCATCTGGGGCGAACGCACCGGCGCCGCCGTGATCGCGCGCGCCGAGGGATCGGATGCCGCGAGCCTGACCTTCGAGGCGATGAAGGAGGCGAAGGAAGCCGGCGTCGACGTGCTGCTGATCGACACCGCCGGGCGCCTGCAAAACCGCGCCGAACTGATGGCGGAGCTGGAAAAGGTCATCCGCGTCATCCGCCGCCACGATCCGACCGCGCCCCACGACGTGATCCTGACCCTCGACGCCACCACCGGCCAGAACGCCATGAACCAGGTCGAGATCTTCGGCAAGACCGCGGGCGTCACCGGCCTCGTGATGACCAAGCTCGACGGCACGGCCCGCGGCGGCATCCTCGTCGCCATCGCCTCGCGTCACAAGCTGCCGGTCCACTTCATCGGCGTCGGCGAGGGCATCGACGATCTCGAGCCGTTCTCGGCGCGCGATTTCGCCCGCGCCATCGCCGGCCTCGACGCCTGATCGCGGCGGGCCGGCGAAGCGGGACGACGCAACACTCCGCCTTCCGCAGAGACAGCGGAAGGCGCCGCGATTTCGCGGCCGGCCTTCAGTGGTTGGTCACCGCATAGGTCTTGTGCGCGACCACTTCGAGCCCCTTCGAGGCGTACATCTTGAACAGGGCGATGTAGAACGCCGGCACGTCGTCGTTCGAGATCCGGAATTCCCCGACATTGGGGTCGAACGCATAGAGGTGCGACCCGAAGCCGAAGATCTTGCCGCCGGACTGGTAGGCGCAGATCGCGTGGCCGGACGTCTTCTGCGCGTTGGCCTCCTTGAAGCTGAGCGCGGTCAGCGTGTAGGCGTGGGTGCGGCAGACCTGACTGCGAAGCGTCAGGACCTCGTAGCCCGGCGGCTTGCAGTGGGTGGTGTGCCACTTGTTGACGAATTTCACCCCGTGCCGTTCGCCGCCTATGTTCATGCGCTTCAGCATGTCCGGCTTCGTTTCCTTGCCGCCCTTCTCGAACGTGTCGATGCCGTATGAATTGATCTGCGTGTTCAGCGCTTTGTAGAATTGCTGCTTGTCGGCCTGGATGTCGTCGATTCGCCTTTGCATGGCTTCCATCCGCTTGACCTGCCCGTCGGTGCGATAGCGGCGATGCGAGGCGATCCACTCGCAGCAGAGGCCGAAGCAGATGCCTTGCAGGAACTCGTGTTCGAACGGCTTTTCCGCCGAGAATTTCGGCCCGTTCTTGTAGCTCTCGACGATCTTCTTGAATTCTGCCGACTGCTTGTATTCGATCGACTGGAAATCGGAAAGCGACTGCTTCAAGGCAAAACTCCTGCCGCTGCGCGGATGCGGTTGCGCCGGTTCGACCGTCTCCGGCGGGGAGGGGGCGAAACACGGACCGCCGTGGCTTCAAAGTCCGGATGGGATCGTGCGGATGGCCCGGCGGATGGTGTCTGCAAGAGGACGTTGCACTTTCGCCCGGCACATCTTCAAGACGAGTTTACTCGAGACAGACATAGATGGATCGCCTGCAAATAATGTCGCGCCGCATGAAAGATTTTGAAACAAATCTCTCATGCCTTACCCCGCTTCTTTTCTATCGCTTGTCATGATCGCGCGCCATCGGCGTTTCAGCGGGCCGGCTTTTTGTCCTCCTCCGGCAGATGGCGGGTGAGCGTCACTTTCGGGTGGGGCGAACTGGTGCGAGGCGCTGCGAAAACGCATGGGACGACGCGCGGCGTCGGCGGCGCATCCGGACCGATCCGCGCGCCGCTGCCGATCGAGGGCTGTGGATGACGTGCGGTCAATTTGCCGGCGATGTGAAAGCCCATGTTGCATTCCGCGTCGCGAGCCGCTACAGAGACACCCGTTCGACACGCTCCCTTCGTCTAGCGGTCTAGGACGTCGCCCTCTCACGGCGAAAACAGGGGTTCGAGTCCCCTAGGGAGCGCCACTTTCCTCGAGCCTTGCGACCTGCGTCATACGCGGTCTGCTCGATGGAGCGAACATCGTTCATCCACGATCTGGAACGTTCGGCAGGCACGGGCTTTTGCGCCTGATGCCGATATCGCGATTCGCGCGGCTGCGGCGTTGCGGATATGGGCTGCGCCGGCTTCAGGGGGGCGTCGACGTCCTTCCAGCGGGGCTGCCGCCTGCCGTCGGCGAAGCGCGCCGGGCCTGACCCGCCACGGCGCCGGCGTTTGCCGCCGGTCTCTCACCTTTATCGCCGATCTCCCGCCTTTTCCGTCCAACGTGCCGGCGCTGTCCGCGGCGTGCCGAAGGACGGATCGGTGCGATTGACTCGTTCAATAAATCCGCATACCGTCTGCGCATGTTCGCAGTTTCTATATTCGGTATGTAGAACGCATGAGCCAGTCCTCCGCCGCCCGCTTCCCGTTTTCGATCGGCCATGTCGCCAAGGTGACGGGCGTCGCCGTGTCGACCATCCGCTCGTGGGAGAACCAGGGCCTTCTCGCGCCCAACAAGTCGGCCGGCGGCCACCGCTCCTATGGCGAGGCCGATATCGAGCGCATCCGGCGCATCGACCGGATGCGGCGGATGGACGGGCAGAGCCTGTCCGCCATACGCCGGGTGCTCGACAGCGAGGAAGAGATCGCGGCGCCCCAGGACGGCGAGGCGGCGCCGGCGGCGGCCTTCAATCACCTCGGCGCGCGCGTGCGCAGCCTGCGCCAGGAAGCGGGCCTGTCGCTGCGCGAACTCTCCGACCGCACCGCCATCGCCTCCTCGCACCTCAGCATGTTCGAGCGCGGCGTCGCCTTCCTGTCCCCCGCGCGCCTCAATGCCATCGCCGAGGTGTTCGGGCGCACGCTCGCCGAACTGCTCGGCGGCACCAAGGGGCGCGACTTCCCGGTCGTCCGTCGCGGCCAGGGCCGGATCGTCGGCTCCTTCGGGCCCGGCGTGACCATCGAGCAACTCACCGTCTCCCAGCGGCTGATGGATGCCGAGGTCTGGACGATCGATCCCGACCGCGAGAGCGACGGCTTCTACGCCCACGAGGGCGAGGAACTGATCTACGTGCTGGAAGGCTCGCTGGAACTGGCGCTCGCCGACCGCGATGCCGAGGTGCTGAACCCGGGCGACGGCGCCTATTTCAACAGCCGCATCGCCCACCGCTGGCGCAACACCGGCCGGGTGCCGGCCAAGGTGCTGTGGATCAACACCGACAGCGACCGGCTCTCGTCCATGAGCTTCGAGAAGACCGACCGCCGCCTCGGGCTCGGCGCCGGCATCGGCGAGGGCATCGGCGAGGGAGCGCTCAGCCTGGAGCTGCCGCAGGGCGCGCGCACCTTCCGCGTGATCGAGACCCACACCGAGGGCCACCCGACCCACATCCTGATCGAGCCTCTCGAGGGGCTCGACGCCGACAGCGTCGCCGGCAAGGCGCGCCAATTCGCCGAGCGCTACGACAGCCTGCGGCCGATGCTGCTGCACGAACCGCGAGGCCATTCCGGGGCCTTCGGACTGGTGCCGGTCGCCTCCAGCGCCGCCGATTTCGGGGCGTTCTTCATCTCCTCCTACGGCTATCCCGGCCTCTGCGGCCACGCGATCATGGGCTACACGGCGGCGCTCAGGGCACTCGGCCGCCTCGCCAGCCACCCGCGCTTCACCATCGAGGTGCCGAACGGCATCCTCACCGTGCATGTCGGGGCAGAGGGCGACGCGGACGCCATCGCGCTGGAAATGCCGCCGGCGATCGTCTCCGAGGCCGACCGGCGGGTTCACGTCGACGGACACGATCTCGACGTCGCCGTCGTCGTGTGCGGCGACTGCTACGCCCTCGTCAATGCCGACGCGGCCGGCCTCGCCCTCGATGTCGGCGGCATCGACCGGCTGCTCGCCGTCGGCGACGGCCTGCGCCGTCATCTGAACGAGGCGCTGCCCCGGCGCGCCGGCTCGCGGCCGGTGATCAATTCCGTGCTGTTCCATGGGGCGGACGAAGGCGGCGGCGCCCGCCAGTTCCTCGCCATCGACCGCCAGAAATTCGACCGCTCGCCCGGCGTCGCCGGCCTGTCCTGCCTTCTGGCCCTGCGGGCCGCCACCGGGGCGGCCGCTCCGGGCGCGCGGCTCGAAGCCGTCAGCCTGTTCGGCGGCCACCTCACGGGCGAACTCATCACCACGACCCACGGCGCCGGCAGCGCCGTGGCCGTCACCACCCGGATCACGGGACGCGCGCACCTCAAGGCCGTGGCGACGCTCATCCAGGAGGAGGGCGATCCTCTCGGCAGCGGCTTCCTGAGATAGCCCCCGCCTCGCAGCCTAACCAGAAAACCAGGGAACAGACGATGATAACCGCCTCATCCATCCGACCGTCTCCGGCCATCCGCCCGGCGATCCGCCATCTCGTCCTTCTGCTCGTCGGCGCTTTCGTCCTGGCGCTGTCCAGCCTGCAGTCCGCGTTCGCCACGGACCCGAACCTCGTGCTCGACCGCATCCGCAACAGCGGCGAACTGCGCGTGCCGGTGATGGTCGGCGAGGAGCCCGGCTATGTCCGCAACCGCGACACCGGCGAGTGGGGCGGCTTCTACATGGATTGGGCGAAGGACATCGCCGAGCTGCTCAACGTGAAGGTGGTGCCCGTCGAGACCACCTGGGGCAATCTCGCCGCCGACTTCCAGGCCAACAAGATCGACATCGCCTTCGGCCTCAACCCGAACCCGAAGCGCGGCCTCGTCGTCGACTATCTGAGCGTGCCGCTGTTCACCGATGCCTGGGCCATCGTCACCAAGCCGGGCTTCACCAAGAAGACCTGGGCCGAGCTGAACGATCCGTCCGTGCGCCTCGTGGTGCAGAAGGGCGGCACCATGCAGGTCGTCGCGGAATCCCTGACGCCCAAGGCCACGATCACCCCGGTCGAGGATCGCCCGCTCGGCGTGATGGAACTGCAGGCCGGCCGCGCCGACGCCATGATCCTCGCCGTGTTCGACGCCATCGAGGTCGCCAAGCAGATCAACGGCGAGATCATCCTGCCGAGCCCGATGCTGCTCAATCCGGCCACCATCGGCGTGCGCCGCGAGGAAGGCAACGAGGGCTACGAGAACTGGCTGACCAACTGGGTGAACCAGCAGCGCGCCCTCGGCCTCGCTCAGGGCAAGCTGCGCAAGACCTTCGAGGATCGCGGCATCGACCTTTCCGTGCTGCCGCCCGAGTTCAACTTCTGACGCCGATCCCGGTGCCGGCTTCGGCCGGCACCGGGCCCGTTCCTCGCCAAGCAAGGTCGCCGCGCCGTGTTCGACTGGTCCGTCATCACCCAAAACGCCCACCTGTTTGCCTGGGGACTTCTGGTCACCCTGGAATACACAGTGATCACCTGCGTTTTGGGGCTGATCGTCGGGCTCATGATCGCGCTCGCCCAGCTTTCGCCGCTGCGCACCCTGCGTGTCGTCGGCATGCTGTTCGTGGAATTCTTCCGCAACGTGCCGCTGCTCGTCTGGCTGCTGTGGAGCTATTACGCCCTGCCGATCTTCGCGGGCATCAACATCAGCAAGCAGGCCGCCGGCATCCTCGCGCTCAGCCTCTATGGCGGCGCCTATTATGCCGAGATCCTGCGCGCCGGCATCCAGTCGCTCGACCATGGCCAGGCCGACGCGGCGAAGGCGCTCGGCATGCGGCCGTGGCAGGCGATGCACCGGATCATCCTGCCGCAGGCTTTCCGGCAGATGATCCCGCCGCTCGCCGGCCAGACCATCATCCAGATGAAGAACACGACGCTTCTCTCCGTCATCACCGTGCCGGACCTGCTTTATCAGGCGAGCTACGTGTCGTCGTTCACCTACCGGCCGATGGAAGTCTACACGGTGGTCGGCCTCATCTTCCTGGCGATCCTGATCCCCTCCAACTATCTCGCGCGCCGGCTCGAGATGCGCAGCCATTGAGAGGGCCGAACATGACCCGTCTTCCCACCGATGCCGCTCCGCTGGTCGAACTCAGCCGCGTGCGCAAGGCCTACGGTTCCCACGAGGTCCTGAAGGGCATCGACCTGACCGTCTATCCCGGGGAAGTGGTGGCGCTGCTCGGCTCGTCCGGCTCCGGAAAGACGACGCTCCTGCGCTGCGTGAACCTTCTGGAGCAGCCGACCTCCGGCCGGATCGTGATCGACGGCGCGCCGATCTTCGACCGGACGCCGGACGGACGCGACAATGCCCGCATCAGCGGCCGTGACGTCGCAGCCATGCGAAGCCGCGTCGGCATGGTGTTCCAGCAGTTCAATCTGTTTCCGCACATGAACGTGCTGGCCAACGTCATGGAAGGGCCGCGCACGGTTCTGCGGGAGAACGACGCGACGAACCGTGCCCGCGCGCTCGACCTGCTCGCCAAGGTCGGCATGGCGGACTTCGCCGATCGCATGCCGGGCCGCCTTTCGGGCGGGCAGAAGCAGCGCGTTTCCATCGCCCGCGCCCTCAACATGCGCCCCTCGCTGATGCTGTTCGACGAGCCGACCTCCGCGCTCGATCCGGAACTCGTCGGTGAGGTGCTCAACACCATGATCACGCTGGCGCGCGAGGGCATGACGATGCTGGTCGTCACCCACGAACTGGGCTTCGCCCTCGAGGTCGCGACCCGGGTGGTGTTTCTCGACCAGGGCGCCATCGCCGCGCAGGGCACCCCGCAGGAGGTGCTGCTGCACCCGACCAACGAGCGCGTGCGCGGCTTCGTCAACCGCTTCCATGCCACTGCCGAGCTGATGCGCCCGCTGCTTCAGACCTGACGCGCGCCCGGCGTTACCCGACCCCTTTTCCGTCTGCGTCGCATGCCTGCGGGGCGTGCCACGCCACCGCCTTGTCCCGAGACCCGTTCAGAAACCGAGACCGCACATGACCAAGACCAACTGGCAGGGCATCCACAGTGTCCTCGTCACGCCCTTCCTGCCCGAGGGGCCGATCGACTTCCCGCGCTTCGAGGCGCTCGCCGAGGCGAACATCGCAAACGGCGCCGACGGGCTGATCGTCTGCGGCTCGACGGGCGAGTTCTACGCCATGACGGTGGCCGAGCGGGTGAAGCTGTTCGAGGCGACGGTGAAGGTCGCCGCCGGCCGCGTGCCGGTGCTGGCGGGCGTTTCCGACCTGCACACCGACATCGTGCTGGAGCTGACCCGCGCGGCCGAGACCACCGGCTGCGACGGCATCCTCGCGCTGCCGCCGATCTACGCCAAGCCCGACCTGCGCGAGGCCGAGCACTTCTATCGCCGCATCTGCGCCGCCTCCGGCCTGCCGGTGATGCTCTACAACAGCCCGGTCCGCATCGGCGTCAACATCACGCCCGATCTGGTGGCGCGGCTGGCCGAGATCCCGAACGTCGTGGCGATCAAGGACTCCTCCGGCGACATCCAGCAGGTCGCCGAGCTTTGCCAGAAGGTGAAGGGCGAGCTCGCGGTGTTCGTCGGCTACGAGACCATGATCCGCTCGTCGCTTCCGCTCGGCGTCGTCGGCGTGGTCGCCATGGCGCACCAGCTCTCCGGACGCCTCGTGCGCCGCTATTTCGATGCGTGCGCGGCCGGTGACGCCGCCACCGCGGACCGGCTGGAGCCGGCCCTGTTCGCCATCTACCGCTGCTTCAAGAGCGGCAGCTTCTATGCCGGCATCAAGGCGGCGATGAACGCGCTCGGCCAGCCCGTCGGCATCCCCCGCGAGCCGCTGCTTCCCTTCACGGATGCGCAGCTTGCGAGCGTCGCGAAGATCCTCGCCGACGCCGACGTCGCCGCCACCATCAAGACGCTCGCCTGAACGGATACAGAGATCATGCGCTCGACCCGCATCATTCAGGGCATCGATTCCCACACGGCCGGCTGCCCGCTTCGCCTCATCACCTCCGGCTTCGGGCCGATCCGCGGCGCCACCATGGTGGAGAAGCGGGCCGACCTGATGAGCCGTGACTGGCTGCGCCAGCTCGTCCTGTTCGAGCCGCGCGGCTCGTTCAACATGCCGGCCGCCGTGCTCACAGAAGCCTGCTCGCCGGATGCCGACATCGGCATGCTCATCCTGGAGCCGGACACCTATCCGCCGATGTGCGGCCACTGCGCCATGGCGGTCGCGACCATCGCGGTCGAGGCCGGCTACATCACCGCGCAGGAAGGCGAGACGCTGGTGCGGCTCGACACACCGGCCGGCGTGGTGCCGGCGCGGGTGAAGGTGGAGAACGGCCGCGCCGTCTCCGTCACGCTCGAGATGCCGCTGAGCTTCCTCTACCGGCGCGACGTGATGGTGGCGACGAAGAGCTTCGGTTCCGTCCGGGCCGACATCGCCTTCGGCGGCGACTTCTACCTCATCGTCAAGGCGTCCGATCTCGGCCTCGAACTGACGACCGACAATGCCTGGGCGCTGGTGAGCGCGGCGGCCGAGCTCCGCGCCGGCCTGAAGGACATCCCCGTCCAGCACCCGACGCTCGCCCATGTGAACGAGATCTACCAGATCGAGATCGTGGGCGAGGGCGACGGCGTGCGCTTCGACGGCAAGAACGTGGTCGTCTGCCCGCCGACCGTGATCGACCGCTCGCCCTGCGGCACCGGCACCGCCTCGCGCATGGCGATGCTGCACGGCAAGGGCGAGCTGAAGGTGGGCGACAGCTTCCGCCACGCCGGCATTCTCGACACCGTCTTCACCGGCCAGATCCATGGCGAGGACACCGTGGGCGACCTGCCGGCGATCCGCTGCACCGTGACCGGCTCGGCCTATCTCACCGGCAGCTTCAACTTTTTCCTCGATCCCAACGACCCGTTCCAGCAGGGCTTCCGTCTCACGGGCGTCTGAGGCAGCGGGTTCAGGAGAGGCACATGTCCCACGATTTCGACCCGAATGACGTCGCCGCCATCACCGATCACCTGATCGGAGGGCGGCGCGTTGCCGGCGACGGCGCGGAAATCGCGCTGGTTCGTCCCTCGGATGGCGCCGCGATCGGCACCATCCGCGCGGCCGACGAGGCGCTGGTGGACGAGGCGATGCAGAACGCCGCCGAGGTGCGCGTCACCTCCGGCTGGGCCACCGCCACGCCGCTGGAGCGGGCGCGGGTTCTGAAGGCGTGGGCCGACCTGATCGACGCGCGGCGCACCGAACTCGGACGGCTCGAAGCGGCGACGACGACCCGGCCGGTGGCCGACGTCATCACCCGCGATCTCGTCCGGGCCGCGGGCGCCGTGCGCTATTTCGCCGAATGGGCCGACAAGGTCGAAGGCGCGCTGATCGCCGGGGCGAACAGCGGCACGACCCTGCTGAAGCCGGAGCCCTACGGCGTCATCGCCTCCATCGCGCCGTTCAACTTTCCGGCGATCAACGCGATCTGGAAGTCGGCGCCTGCGCTGGCGACCGGCAACGCGGTGGTGCTGAAACCGTCGGAACTGACCCCGTCCTCGGCCGTGATGATCGCCGAACTCGCGATCGAGGCGGGACTGCCGGCGGGCCTGTTCAATGTCGTCCAGGGCGCCGGCGCCACCGGTTCCGCGCTGGTGCGCCATCCCCTGACGGGCAAGATCACCTTCACCGGCTCGTCGGCGACCGGCGCGCGGGTGATGGCGGATGCGGCGATGACCGGAACCAAGCCGCTGACCCTGGAACTCGGCGGCAAAACCCCCCAGCTCGTCATGGACGACGCCCACGATCTGGAGGCGCTCGCCGCCACCATCGCCGGCGGCTTCCTCGCCAATGCCGGTCAGGTCTGCACCGCCGGCTCGCGGCTGATCGCGCCGCGCCGTCTTCTCGGCGAACTCACCGAGCGGATCGTGGCGCTCGCGGAGGCGCGCGTGGCCGGCCCGACATGGGACACCCGCGCGACCCTTCCGCCGATCATCAGCGAGAAGCAGGCGGCCCGCATCGACCGCATGATCGCCGAGACGGTGGCCGACGGCGCCACCGTCATCACCGGCGGCCGGCGCTGCAGCAACATGAATGCGGGCGCCTATGTCGAGCCGACGGTGCTCTCCGGCGTGCCCGACACGTCGGTCGGCTTCCGCGAGGAATTCTTCGGGCCCGTGCTGTCGGTCTACGGCTACGACGACGAGGACGAGGCGCTCGCGATGGCGAACCATCCGCGCTACGCGCTCGCCGCCAGCCTCTACACCACCAGCGCCGCCAAGGCGCTCGCGCTTCCCGCGCGCCTCAATGCCGGCACGGTGTGGGTCAACGGCCACGGCCGCCAGCCCGATTTCGCCACCCCGCAGGGCGGCTTCGCCGGCTCCGGCTTCGGCAAGGAGATGGGGCGTGCGGGGCTTGAGGGCTTCCTGCGCTTCAAAACCGTCTGGCTCAACCACGGCTGAGATCATGTCCGAACACGCGTATGACTATATCGTCGTCGGCGGCGGCGCGGCGGGCGCCGTGCTGGCGAGCCGGCTCTCGGAGATGTCGACCCTGAAGGTCGCGCTCGTCGAGGCCGGACGCGATACGCCGCCCGGCGCCGAGCCGGCCGACACGCTCGATGCCTATCCGATCGTCGCCTATTTCAACCGGCTCTATCACTGGCAGAACCTGACGGTTCACCTCACGGATCCGAAGCCCGGCGCGCCGGGACGGCGCTACGAGCAGGCGCGCGTCATGGGCGGGGGCACCTCGATCAACGGCCAGTTCGCCTTCCGCGGCGTGCCGTGGGACTACGATCACTGGCGCGAGGACGGCGCCGAGGGCTGGGGCTGGAACGACGTCCTGCCCTATTTCCGCAAGCTGGAAACGGACCTCGATTTCGGCGACAGCCAGCTCCACGGCAGTCATGGCCCGATGCCGCTGCGCCGCATCCCCGAAAAGGACTGGTCGCCGTTCGCGAAGACGGTCGCGCGGGTTCTCGACAAAAAGGGCGTCCGCAATATCGGCGATCACAACGGCGTCTTCGACGACGGCTATTTCCCGATGACCATCAACAATGTCGGCGGCGAGCGGGTCTCGACGGCGCGCGCCTATCTGACCCGCGAGGTCAGGGCGCGGCCCAATCTCACCATTCTCGCCGAGACCGAGCTGAAGGAACTCGTGTTCGAGGGCAGCCGCGTCACCGGCCTCAAGGCAGTCGGGCCACAGGGACCCGTCACACTGAAGGCGCGGGAGGTGATCCTCTCCACCGGCGCGCTGCAGACCCCGGCCCACCTGATGCGCGCTGGCATCGGCCCGGCGGCGCACCTGAAGACCCACGGTATCGCGGTGCGGGCGGACCGGCCCGGCGTCGGGCAGAACCTGCAGGACCACCCGATGGTGGCCTTCGCGGCCTATCTGCCGAAATCCGCCCGGCTGCCGTCGACCCAGCGCCGCCACATCCAGCTCGGTTACCGCTATTCCTCCGGCCTGCCGGACACGACGCCGGGCGACATGTTCGTGCTGCCGTCGAACCGCGCCGCCTGGCACCCGCTCGGCCGCCGTCTCGCCTCCATCCTCGTCTGCGTGAACCGGCCCTATTCCACCGGCGAGGTGCGCCTGCAGGGCCGCGACACCGACACCGCGCCCTTCATCAATTTCCGCCAGCTTTCCGACGAGCGCGACCTCAAGCGGCTGGAGGACGGGATGCACCGGCTGTGGGGCATCGTCAACGATCCGGCGATGAACGGGGTGATCGAGAGCATCTTCCCGGCGACGTTCTCCGAGCGCGTGCGCAAGCTCGGCGCGGTGAGCCGCACCAACTGGTTCATGACGCTTGTGGCCGCGGGAATCATGGGCACCGGTTCGCTCTCCCGGAAGCTGATGATTGAGAACGTCATCACGCCGGGCCTGAAGGCGCGGGACATGATGGGCTCGCCGCAGGCGCTGCGCGACTGGATTATGGAGAACGCCTGCGGCAGCTGGCACGCCTCCGGCACCTGCCGGATCGGCCGGCCCGACGATCCCCGCGCGGTCGTCGACAGCGAGGCCCGGGTGATCGGGGTCGAGGGGCTGCGCGTGGTCGACGCCTCGATCATGCCGGCGGTGATCAGCGCCAACACCATGCTGACGACCGTCATGGCGGGCGAGAAGATCGCCGACGCCATCAAGTCCGGCCGGTAGGAGAGACCACGCCATGGCGATCCGCCGCTGGATCTCGACCATCGACAGCCACACGGCGGGCCACCCGACGCGGGTGGTCACCGGGGGCGTGCCGCCGCTCCACGGCGACACGGTCGCCGACCGTTGCGACGATTTCCGCGCCCGCTTCGATGCCCTGCGCACGTTCCTGCTGCACGAGCCGCGCGGCCATGCGGCGATGGTGGGCGTGGTGATGACCGAAAGCCGGCGCGCCGATTTCGGCGCCTTCTTTCTCGGCAGCTACAAATATCTGGAGATGTGCGGGCACGCGACCATCGGGCTCGCCGTCACGCTCGACCACATGGGCCTGATCGGCCCCTCCGACGTGCCGGAGAGCGCGTTCACGCTGGAGGTTCCGGCCGGGATCATCACGGTGCACGTTCGCCGTGCCGGCGGTGCCGTGGCCGCCGTCACCTTCGAGAACGTGCCAGCCCATGTCGCCTCTAGCGGCGTAACCGTCGAGGCCGTCGGGGTGAGCGTTTCGGCCGACGTCGTCTGGGGTGGCAACTGGTACGGGCTCGTCGAAGCCCGATCGGCCGGGGTGGAGCTTACCCCCGCCGGCGTTTCTCACGCCATGGCCACGGGCTCCGCGCTCAAGGCCCGGCTCAACGCGATGATCGCCGCCGGCGAGGTGCCGGGCGTCGGCCGGCCGGTCGATTCCATCCTATTCTACGACAGACGGGCCGATGCCGGCGGCGTGATCAGCCGCCAGCTCGTGGTGCTGGAATCGAACAAGTTCGACCGCTCGCCCTGCGGCACCGGCTCTTCCGCGCGCCTCGCGCAGATGGTGGCGCGCGGCGAGATCGGCCTCGGCCAGCCGATCCGCACCCGCAACATCCTCGACGTCGATTTCACCGCCACGGCCAAGGCGATCGAGGGGCGCACCGACGCCATCGAGCCGCACATCGTCGGGCTTGCCCACATCACCGGCGAACACCGCTTCGTGCTTTCCGACGGCGATCCCCTGCCGGACGGCTTCCTCTGCCGCTGAGCCAACAGGCGATCCGCCTCATTCCCGGATCCTGGAGACGACCATGACCAACCTTCCCGACTATGATGAAACCATCGAGCTTCTGATCGACGGCACCTGGTGCCAGGGCTCCGACGGCAAGAGCGAGGTGCTTGAGAACCCGGCCACCGGCGCCGCGCTCGGCACCGTGCCTCATGCCTCCGACGCCGATCTCGCCCGCGCTCTCGATGCCGCGCAGCGCGGCTTCCGGGTCTGGAAGGCGATGACCGCGCAGGCGCGCTACACGCTGATGATGAAGGCCGCCGACCTCATCGAGGCGCGCAAGGAGCGGATCGGGCGTCTCCTGACCATGGAGAACGGCAAGCCGCTCGGCGAGGCCGTGCCCGAGGTGCAGTTCGCCGCCGACGCCACGCGCTGGTACGCCGAGGAAGGCAAACGCGCCTATGGCCGCATCGTGCCGGCCCGCGCCGCGAACGTGCGCCAGATGGTGCTGAAGGAGCCGGTCGGTCCGGTCGTCGCGTTCGCGGCGTGGAACTTCCCGTCCTCCAACGTCATCCGCAAGATCGCCGGCGCGCTCGGCGCCGGGTGCTCGATCATCATCAAGCCGGCGGAAGAGACGCCGGGCACGGCGGTCGCGATCGCGCGCTGCTTCCAGGAGGCCGGGCTGCCGGCGGGCGTGCTCAACGTCGTCTTCGGCGAGCCGTCGCATGTCAGCGAGGTGCTGCTGGCCTCGCCGATCCCGAAGGCGGTGACGCTGACCGGCTCGACCGCGGTCGGCAAGCAGCTCGCCCGCCTCTCCGCCGAGACGCTGAAGCGCTGCACCATGGAACTCGGCGGCCACGCGCCGGTGATCGTCCACGGCGACGCGGATCTCGACCTTGCCGCGCGCACGCTGGCCGCCTTCAAGTTCCGCAATGCCGGTCAGGTCTGCACCTCGCCGACGCGCTTCTTCATCCATGAATCGCTCTACGAGCCGTTCATCGAGCGTTTCGTCGGGCTCGCCTCCGCGCTGAAGGTCGGCAACGGCCTCGACGCCGACACCCAGATGGGGCCGATGATCGCCCGCCGCCGGCTCGCGGCGATGGAGGAACTGGTGAACGATGCCGTCGCCAAGGGTGCCAGCCTGAAGCTCGGCGGCCGCCGCATCGGCAACCAGGGCCACTTCTTTGCGCCGACCGTGCTCGCCGACGTCCCGGCGGATGCCGCGATCATGTCGCGCGAGCCGTTCGGTCCGATCGCGCCGATCACGTCCTTCTCCGGCTTCGATGAGGTGATCGAGCGGGCGAATGCGCTGCCCTACGGCCTCGCCTCCTTCGTCTTCACCCGCTCCGGGGGGTTGGCGGCCCGCACCGAGGAAGCGCTCGACGCCGGCCTCGTCGGCGTCAACCACATGGCGGTGTCGACGCCGGAAACGCCGTTCGGCGGCGTGAACGAATCCGGCTACGGCTCCGAAAGCGGCATCGAAGGGCTCGACGCCTTCCTGCGCACCAAGTTCGTCACCGAACTCGCCGCGCTCTGACGCTCTGACGCGGTCCCGGAGGCGCGCCCCCGTTCAGCGCCGGGGGCGCAGCCTTCGGGCGGCGGAGGCGATGTGGCGGGGCAGGCGGTCGAGGCCGGCGCGGGTGGCTGCCGCATGCCAGAGGGTGCGCGGCAGCACCGGGGCGGATTCCTCCGGCGGCAGGCGCAGGCCGGCGACCGCCACCTTTCCGTTCGTCACCTTGCGGGCGATCATGGTCGCCTCGCCGAACGAGATGGCGTCGTTCTCCTCCGGCTCGTCGTCGAACCGCGCGGCGAACAGTTCCGCAACCGTCATGTTCATCTGCTCGCCGGAGATCGGCAGCCCGTAGAGTTCCGCCAGCAGGCCGAGCACGGCAGTGCCGTTGAAGCGGAACTCGCCGACCGAGGCGGCCTCGCGGAACGAGGTCTCGCCGAACGGCCGGAACAGCCGGTCGAGTTCGGGCACGCGCTGGGTCGGCACCACGAGATAGGCGTAGTCGCCCGGCACCAGCCGCCCGGCGTCGAGCGGGTTCAGCACCTCGGCGCCGCGCACCACCAGCACCGGCACGGCCCAGCCGGGCAGCACCGTGTCGCCCGCGGCCGCCGGGCTGTCGGCCAGCAGCGGATAGCCCACCATTTCGCGCTCGATCTGGCCGGGAAGGTCGAGCTCGGTGCGCGTCACCGGGCGGACGGTGCGGGCAAGCGCGATGTCGAACCGGCGCGCGGCGGCGGTGATGGTCCAGCCCTGCACCAGCAGCGAGACGAGCACCACGAAGAACGCGATGTTGAAATAGATCTGGGCGTGGGGCGCGCCGACCAGCATGGGAATGGTGGCGAGGAAGATGCTGACCGCACCGCGCAGGCCCACCCACGAGATGAAGCCCTTCTCGCGCCGGGTGAAGCCGAACGGGGTCAGGCAGAGCCACACCGCCAGCGGCCGGCCGACGATGATGAGGAAGGCCGAGATCACGATGCCGGGGATGGCGACGTCGATCAGGGCCGACGGCGTGATCAGGAGGCCCAGCACCAGGAACATGCCGATCTGGCAGAGCCAGGTGGCGGCCGACAGAAAGCCCTGGGTGTTGGGCAGGCCGCGCACCGGCCGGTTGCCGGTGACGAGACCGGCGAGATAGACGGCCAGGAAGCCGCTGCCGTCGGCGGCCGCGGTCAGGGCATAGATCAGCACCGCCACCGTGGCCACGAACGGCCCGTTGAGACCCGCGGGCAGGCTGAGCCGGTTCAGGCACCAGACGATGCCGAACCCGCCGGCCACGCCGAGCCCGGCGCCCAGCACCAGCTGCCGGGCGAGGTTGGTCGCGATCACCCAGTCCCAGCCCTCGTGACGGGCCATTACCAGTTCGAGCAGCACCATGACGAGGAAGACGGCGACGGGGTCGTTGGTGCCCGATTCGATCTCGAGCGTCGCGCCGATCCGCCGGCGCAGTTGCAGCCCGCCGGCACGCAGCAGGAAGAACACCGCCGCTGCGTCCGTCGAGGCGACCGCGGCCCCGAGCAGGAACCCTTCCGTCCAGCTCAGCGGCAGCAGCAGATGGGCGACCGCGCCCGTCAGCCCGGTGGTGACGAGAACGCCGACGGTCGACAGCAGCAGGGCCGGCGAGAAGGCGCCGCGTGCCGCCCGCATCCTGGTCTGCAGCCCGCCGTCGAACAGGATCACGGCGAGCGCCGTGGAACCGATCAGGTAGGTCAGGCGATAGTCCGAGAAATGGATCCCGCCCGGCCCATCCTCGCCCACCAGCATTCCGATCGCCAGGAAGACGAGGATCAGGGGCGCGCCGAAGCGGGTCGCAATAAGGCTTGAGAGAATGCCGACCGCCACCACCAGCGCCGCAAGCATCAGGATGGTGTTGATGAAGCCGATGCTTGCCATGGATCCGTCTGTAACGATGCCGTGTCTGGAGATGCCGTCGCCGCGAGGATAGTCCGGTCGGATCGTCGCGAGCCGACCGGAAAGCACTCCGAAGACGGTGCCGACGATAACGGCCGATTCGCGCTCGCGAAACCGTTGCGAGGTCGCCGGAACGTTATGACCGGGGGTGTTGCCGAACGGCTGCGGCGTCCCCGCCCGGAGCAGGCCGGGACGGGAAGTTGCGTGAAGGGCTCGCGATATCGGCGGGCTGGCAGTACAACGTCGCGGCAGCGATGCGGCGACCAGACAGGAGCGAGGGCGGAATATGGTAGAGTGCCGGACGATGGCAGACGTTCGCCGGGAAATCGATCGTATCGACCGTGCGCTCGTCGATCTGATGGCCGAACGGCAGGGCTATATCGAGCAGGCCGCGCGTATCAAGGCCAATCGCGATGAAGTTCACGATGATGCCCGCATAGAGGATGTCGTTGCCAAGGTGCTGGCAACCGCCGCCGAGCGGGGCCTTTCCGCGGATATTGCCGAGCCGGTGTGGAGACTGTTGATCGCAAAGTCGATCGAGCACGAATTCAATGCCTTCGATCGCCGCAAGGACAGTTGAGGCTGGCGGTATGTCTGCGGTGTTGTTTTCGCTGCCGCACGTCTAGTGCGCCTCGATCTGGAATCGAGGGTGGCCTAAAAGGCTTGCAGTCAGCCTGAATTCAGAGCAGGGTGAAGCGCACGGAAATGTCGCTTCCCCGTTTCCATTGCTCCGGCGGTGTTCTGCACTTCGCGACGGGGTGATCAACTCCTGAAGAGACGCGAACTTAACGCGGCATAGCAATTTGAGGTGTGCATTTAGCTTCGAGAGATTTTTGGAAGACCGCCGGGTTTCCGGTTGAGCAGCTTCCGAAGAGCCGGTTTCGAAGACATGATGTTGCCCTCCCCCGCAAATCCAGAAATTCGACCTCAAGCCCCCGGTCTGAAGAAAACTCGATGAATAAAGAACTCGTTGAACTGTCCGCACGTTTGAAGGACGCTCAAAAGGAGCTGATCCTCTCGGCTGCACGGGCGAAGATGATGCCGTCGGACAGCGTGATCCGGAAGATCGCCGAACTCGAGCAGGCGATCGTCGCGACCGAAACCCTCATCGAGGAACAGGCCGGCCGCTGACGCGGCTTTGGCCATCGGATCGTTCGGCGGCGGATTGTCTCGCCTGAATGGCTGCCGGCGTCGGCCGGTTCCGTCCGGGCGTGTCGACGTCCGACCGGCCTGAGCGTCGGCGGGTGACGTCGGCCGCGCCGGTTCGGCGTCGGTCGTGTCCTGTCGTTTCGCGCACATTGTCGTTTCGCGCGTCTTGTCGTTTCGCGCGCCTTGCCGTCGTGCACCTTGCCGACGCGCGGCGCAGGGGCGGCTTTGGGGCTTGCCGTCGCAGGGGTGGCGCTGCTATCCCGTGCGCCCCGCCGGGCTCCCTTCGTCGTGCCCGCCGGCCGCAAAGCGGCGGGGTGCGGCCGACGGACGAGACGGCATCATGCATTGCGGACTGGATTTCGGCACCTCGAACACCACGCTCGGGGTGGTCGAGAGCGGCTTGCCGCGCCTCGCTGCGCTTGAGGGCGATCACGTCACCCTGCCGAGTGCCGCCTTCTTCGGCCTCGCCGACGGCGTGCGCGCGAACGAGACCGGCCCCCGCATCGGCCGGGCGGCGATGGAGGCCTATCTCGAGGGCATCGACGGCCGCCTGATGCGGGCGCTGAAGTCCGTGCTTGGCACCGCCCTCATCGACGAGACCACCCAGGTCGGCCGCAACCGCGTCGGCTTCCGCGAGGTGATCGCCTCGTTCCTCGCCGAAACCCGGCGCCGGGCCGAGGCCGATTTCGACCGTCCTCTCGACCGCGTGGTGCTGGGGCGGCCGGTGCAGTTCGTCACCGACGACGCCGACGGCAACCGCCGTGCCGAGGCCGCGCTCGGCGACATCGCCCGTTCGGTCGGCTTCCGCGACATCGCCTTCCAGTTCGAACCGGTAGCGGCGGCGCTGGAATATGAACGCGCGCTTTCCGGCGAGGAACTCGCGCTCGTCGCCGATATCGGCGGCGGCACCTCCGACTTCACGCTGATCCGCCTCGGTCCGGGGAGGGCCGGGCGGGAGGACCGCGCGGCGGACGTGCTGGCGAACGAAGGCGTGCGCATCGGCGGCACCGATTTCGACCACAAGCTTTCCATGGCGGCGGTGATGCCGTTCCTCGGCTATCGCTCGCGCCTGAAGAAGGCCGGGCTCGACGTGCCGAGCTGGTATTATTTCGATCTCTCGACGTGGTCGCGGATCAACTTCCTCTACAGCTCCCACGTCCTGCGCGAACTCGTCGAGGTGCGCCGGCAGGCGATGCAGCCGGAACTGATCGACCGGCTGAGCCACGTCCTCACGGAACATGCCGGCCACGGGCTCCTGATGGTGGTGGAACACGCCAAGATCGCGCTGTCCGCCGCCACGACCGCGACCATCCCGCTCGGCCTGATCGAACGCGGGCTTGAAACCACCGTCGGGCGCGACGTGTTCGAGGAGGCGACCGAGGTGCTCGCGGAGGGCATCGCCTCGCGCATCCGCGACTGCCTCGCCGCCGCCGGCTGTTCGGCTGGCGACGTGGATGCGGTCTTCCTGACCGGCGGCTCCACCGGGCTGCCCCATGTGCGCCGGGCGATCCTGGCGGAACTGCCCGCGGCGCGCGCCGTCGACGGCGACCGCTTCGGCGCGGTCGGGCTCGGGCTCGCCATCGACGCGGCGCGGCGCTTCGGCTGACGGGCGGCCGAGTCGGAAAGCGGCGTCCGTCGCGCCGAACGGCAGGACAAAGCCCCGTTCGCGGACGGTTGAGCAGCCTCCTCCCGTTCGCGGCGCTTCGGTCCGGGTGCAATATGCTCAAGCTTTTGCTCTGGAGCGATTTCTTGTCGATCTGATGATTCCATCAGATCGGAAAGCGCTCTAGAGCATTCGCTTCGAGGCCGCGCCGACCGAAACGGCGAGGGGCCTGACGGAGACCGGAACCGCGATGCTCGACCTCACGCCCGCCACCCGCGTCGGCCTCATCGGCCTCGGCTATGTCGGCCTGCCGCTCGCCGTGGCGTTCGGCCGCCGCTATGAAACGGTCGGGTTCGACCGCGATGCGGCCCGGGTCGGCGAACTCGCGGCGGGTCGCGACCGCACGCTGGAGGTGGACGCGGCCACGCTCGCCGCCGCCGACAGGCTCGTTCTCACCGCCGATCCGGCCGATCTCGCCGGCTGCGACGTCTTCATCGTCACCGTGCCGACGCCGGTCGACCGCCACAAGCGGCCCGACCTGTCGTTCCTGATCGCGGCGAGCGAGACGGTCGGCCGCGTCATCCGGCCGGGTGCGGTGGTGGTGTTCGAATCGACCGTCTATCCCGGCGCCACCGAAGAGGACTGCGTGCCCGTGATCGAGCGCGTCTCGGGTCTCGTCTTCAACCGCGATTTCTTTGCCGGCTACAGTCCCGAGCGCATCAATCCCGGCGACCGCGCGCGCCGGCTGGAGACGGTGATCAAGGTCACCTCCGGCTCGACACCCGAGGCCGCGGCCTTCGTCGATGCGCTCTATGGCTCCGTGGTGCCGGCGGGCACCCACCGCGCGCCCTCGATCCGCGTCGCCGAGGCGGCCAAGGTGATCGAGAACACCCAGCGCGATCTCAACATCGCCCTCGTCAACGAACTCGCGATCATCTTCAGCCATCTCGGCATCGATACCGAGGACGTGCTGAAGGCGGCGGGCACGAAGTGGAACTTTCTGCCGTTCAGGCCGGGCCTCGTCGGCGGCCACTGCATCGGGGTCGATCCCTATTACCTGACCCACAAGGCGCAGTCGGTCGGCTATCATCCGGAGATCATCCTCGCCGGGCGGCGCATCAACGACGGCATGGGCGCCTATGTGGCGGGCGAACTCGTCAAGGCGATGCTGCGCCGGCGCATCCAGGTGGCGGGCGCGCGCATCCTGGTGTTGGGGCTGACGTTCAAGGAAAACTGCCCGGACCTGCGCAACAGCCGGGTGATCGACATCATCCGCGAACTCGAGGCCTTCGGCGCCGCCGTGGACGTTCACGATCCCTGGGCGGACCCGGCCGCGGCGGCCCACGAATATGGCGTGACGCCGATCGACGCGCCCGCGCCGGGCCATTACGACGCCGTGGTGGTCGCGGTCGCCCACGAGGCGTTCCGCGAGATGGGTT
The DNA here is from genome assembly GCF_900148505.1 of Pseudoxanthobacter soli DSM 19599. Classification (NCBI taxonomy): domain Bacteria; kingdom Pseudomonadati; phylum Pseudomonadota; class Alphaproteobacteria; order Hyphomicrobiales; family Segnochrobactraceae; genus Pseudoxanthobacter; species Pseudoxanthobacter soli. Next base: position 226,667 of record NZ_FRXO01000005.1, read on the forward strand.
ACGAGGGCATCGCCGCGCTCACGCGGCCCGACCGCGTGATCTTCGACGTGAAATATGTCGTCGGGCGCGGCCACGGCGACGTGATTCGGCTATAGCTGACCCCGATGTGCCGCGGCGGCGACAGGCCGCGCGGCGGACGAGTGCTGAGGTTCGAAGACGATCATGACGACCAGAGTTGAGGACCGGCCGGAGCAGTCCGTGGCGCCCGTCGGGGCCGATCTGCCGCCGCCGGACCGCGGGTCCGCGCCGGAGGCGCAATACATCCTGACGCTGTCCTGCGCCAACCGCCCGGGCATCGTGGCGGCGGTTTCGACCTATCTGTTCGAGAGCCGCTGCAACATCCTCGACGCCAACCAGTACGACGACCGCGAGACCGGCCGGTTCTTCATGCGGGTCGTGGTCAATCCAGTGGGCGAGGGCGTCGCGCTCGACGCGCTGAAGGAGGGCTTCGCCGCGCTCGCCGGGCGCTTCGCCATGGAATGGTCGCTGCGGTCGCGGTTCGAGCGGCGCCGGGTGCTGCTGCTCGCCTCGAAGTCCGACCACTGCCTCGCGGATCTCGTCTACCGCTGGCGCATCGGCGAGATCCCGATGGATATCGCCGGCATCGTCTCCAACCATTCGCGCGAGACCTATGCCCATCTCGATCTCGACGGCATCCCGTTCCACCACCTGCCGGTGACGCGGCAGACCAAGATGGAGCAGGAAGCCCGCATCTGGCAGATCGTGCAGGAGAGCCGGGCCGAACTCGTCGTGCTCGCGCGCTACATGCAGGTGCTGTCCGACGGCCTTGCCGCCAAGCTCGCCGGTCGCTGCATCAACATCCACCATTCCTTCCTGCCCGGCTTCAAGGGCGCCAAGCCCTATCACCAGGCCTTCGAGCGCGGCGTGAAGCTGATCGGCGCCACCGCGCACTACGTCACCTCGGACCTCGACGAAGGGCCGATCATCGAGCAGGACGTCGAGCGCGTGTCCCACCACGCGACGCCGGAGGACCTGGTGCGCAAGGGCCGCGACATCGAGCGCCGCGTGCTCGCCCGCGCCATCGCGTGGCATCTGGAAGACCGGGTGCTGATGAACGGCAAGCGGACCGTTGTGTTCGCGGACTGAAGCCCCGCAACAGGCACCCGCCTGTGGAAGACCGCGTTCTCCACAGGCGGGGCCTCTGCGAGCCCATCTCCTAACCCACTGGAATCGAACGAAAATCGCGATTTGTCGGCGAAGATCAGAAATCGCGCTTCGCCCTCTTGATTCCCAAACGGTCTGCGCATAAGTTCCGCCTCGTCTCCGCGGCGACGGTCTCCCAAAGCAGATCGGACGGGCAACGGCAGCAGGTCTCAGAAGGCTTGCGGACGTGGTGGAAAGCCAAGGAGACGGCCAGTGTGGGGCCATAGCTCAGTTGGGAGAGCGCTTGAATGGCATTCAAGAGGTCGTCGGTTCGATTCCGATTGGCTCCACCATTTCTTCCTCGATCTGGCCTGAACCGAAGCCGCCGAAAGGCGGCTTTGTCGTTTCTGGCGCCCCGCTCGTCTTACCGGGATGCATTACGGTCTCGGATCAGTTCGCGCGATGATCCCGCGCGATGATCCAAAGATCGGCCCAGGCGCCTCCCGGCGGCCGATCACGCAGCCGGGAGGCGGTCCCAGGACCAAAGGCGGCTCAGACGTTCAGAAGCAGATATTCCCGTTCCCAGCTCGAAATCACCCGGTTGTAGAGCTGCCATTCGAGGTTCTTGACCTCGACAAAGGCGTCGACGAAGCGGTCGCCGAGGATGCGGCGGATCTTGTCGGCCCGCGCGAACATCAGAAGCCCGTCGTGCAGGTGGCGCGGCAGCGAGAACGGCAGGGTGTGGGCGTCGATGGTCACCACCGGCTCGGGGCGGATGCCCTCCTCCAGCCCGAGCAGGCCGCAGGCGAGGGTGGCGGCGATGGCGAGATAGGGGTTGGAATCGGCGCCCACCACGCGGTTCTCGATCCGGCGGGCCTCCGGCCCCGAATCCGGCACGCGCAGCCCGCAGGTGCGGTTGTCGCGGCCCCAGTGAACGTTGATCGGCGCGTCCGACTCGAGGCGGATGCGCCGGTAGGAGTTCACGTTCGGGCAGAACAGCGGCATCGTCGTCGGCACGTGGCGCTGGAGCCCGGAGATATAGTGCAGCAGGGCGGGGGCGTCGGTGCCGTCGGCGTGGACGAAGATGTTCTTCCCATCGGTGCTGCTGACGATGGACTGGTGGATGTGCATGGCCGAGCCCGGCTCGTTGACGTGGGGCTGGGCCATGAAGGTGGCGAACATCTGGTGGCGCACCGCCGCCTGGCGAACGGTGCGCTTGAACAGGAACGCCTGGTCGGCGAGTTCCATCGGGTCGCCGTGGCGGAAGTTCATTTCAAGCTGCGCCGGCCCGGCCTCGTGGGCCATGGTGCCGATCTCGATGCGCGAGGCGGCGGCGAAGGCATAGATGTCCTCCACCACCGGATCGAACTCGTTGGCGGCCTCGATGCCGTAGGCCTGCCGGCCCGATTCCGGCCGGCCGGAGGAGCCCATCGGCGCCGTCAGCGGCAGGTCGTGATCGGTGGAGCGGGCGACCAGATAGAATTCGAGTTCGGGTGCGATGATCGGCTTCAGGCCGCGCTCCGCATAGGCGTCGATCACCGTCCTGAGCACGGAGCGGGGCGCGTAATCGACCGCGGTGCCGTCGTTGAAGACGCAGTCGCAGATCACCTGCGCCGTCGGGTCCTGATACCACGGCACGATGCGGATGGTGCCGACATCCGGCACGGTGCGGATGTCCTGGTCGATCTCGGCGGCGACCGCCGTGTGGGGCACGGTGTCGCCTGTCACGGCCTGGATCAGCACGTGTTCGGGCAGCCGCAGGCCGGATGAGGACAGGGCGCGGATGAAGTCCTCGCGCGGCACGATCTTGCCGCGCATCATGCCGTTCATGTCCGGGATGATGCACTCGACCTCGTCGATGCGGCGCGCACGCAGCCATTCCACGCATTCGGCGGCGGAACCGGGGACTTCGTCGTTCATGGGAAAACTCGCAAGCCAGCTGAAAGCCGCGCCGGCCGGCTGGCGCGGCGGCTCTCCGCCTGGCCGGCGCCCGTCACCGGCGCGTCGGTGTGGAGATTAAAGGATTCTCCCGCAGATGGAATCGCCTCCCGTGCGGCAATCTCGGCAGGCGGGGCGGGCGGACCGGCAGGCGCGGCCGCTGAAAAGAAAAACGCGGCCGCATGGGCCGCGTCTTCGTGAAGATCGCGCGGGCATCGCCCGGTCCGATCAGAAATCGCGCTCGATGTGGAGCAGTCCCACAAGCGCGTTGCCGGTCGAGCCGATAGTCGGCTGGATGTTCTTGTATTCGACTTCGACGCCAATCTGGAAATCAGCAACCGGCATGAAGACGTGCTCGACCTGAACGTCGATGTTCGAGAAGTCGTAGAACCGCCCGAGCTGGTTCACGTCGAGATAGGAGGCGTTGATGTTGGTCTGCCATTTCGGCGACCAGTTGTGGGTGAGGCCGCCGCTGACGGACCACGCGCGCGAGAGATCGAGCCGCTTCGTGCCGTTGGAATTGACGACGATGGCCGCATCCGCGCCGCTGCGGACGAGCGGTCCGCCGATGGGGTTGGTGGCGACATAGTTGAGCGCGCCGTAGCCGTAGGCGGCCTGGACGACGAGCGAATCGCCGTCGCCGAGGAACGGCAGGTTCACCGTGACGCCACCGGCGGTCGCCCAGCCCATCGCGCTCTTGTCGTAGCCGACGGCGTTGTTCTGGTAGGAGTTCACCTGGTGGCTGGCGATCGACCACTGGAACCCGCCCCAGCTCTGCGACAGGTTCACCTGCCCGACCAGATCCGGTGCGCGCACGCCGGCATAGCCGTTGGCGGTGCCGGCATCGAAGCCCGGACCGTTGATGATGCCCACCTGGCGCGAGGCGTTGTCTTCGACGGAGCCGGTCACCGAGAGGCCGCTGTTGCCGAAGCTGTAGGTGTAGGCCAGCATGTTGGTCTTGGTGTCCGACCACGCGGGCTCGTACAGCGAGGCGTAGGTCGTGCCGGTGAAGTAGTCGAACATCGACTGCGTCCGCCCGGCGGTGATCCCGTTCCACGTCATCACCGCGTGATAGAGCGTGAGCTGGGTCGGCTCCGGCCCCGGGCCGTTCGACTGCAGGCTCATGCGCAGCTCGGTGAAGGTGGTGATCATGCCTTCTTCGGTCGGCGTCGCGGTATGGAACTTGATGTCGCCGCGGGTGTAGCTCGAGACGCCGTTCTTGCTGGGGCTATACCAGCCGGGCTGGCCCGAGGCCTGATTGCTGCCGTAGACCCAGAATTCGTAATAGACGAGACCGTCGATGCGCATGCACGTATCGGTGCCGGGCACGAGGAAGTAACCCTTGCCCTGCGCGTCGCAGGCCCGCATGAAGGAAACCGGCTCGGCGGCCGGCGGTTCGTCCGGCAGGCCGGCGGCGATGGCCGTTCCGGCGGGCGGGCAGAGCATCGCCGCTGCGATCAGGATCGCCCCGGCACGATGGTTTCTTGTGACAGACGGAAATTCCATAGCGGCGCCGACGTGGCGCCGAACACGCGAACAGACCCCAGTGATCATCCCCAACCTGCCGAAAATCGTGCAGCCCCACGGTCACATTCTCAGAAGCACCGTGACGTGGCAATGAAGGCCTGTACATTCCCGGCGCCCGGAAGCGGAGCGGCCACGCTTGGGCATGTGGTGTGACAATCGTGCACCGGCGGCGGACGTTTCGGCGCGCCGTCCGCTCAGGCCCCGGTGCCGTCGTCGTGCGGGGGCGGGGCGGGCTTCCGGCGGCGGGCGAAAGCGGAGTCCGCCTCTCCCTCTCGGGAAGAGGGCAGCACCTTCGCGACCTCGCCGATGACGTCCGACACCCGCGGCCGGCGGGCTTCCAGGAACGGCAGCGGCCGGCAGACATCGATGGCGGCAAGCCCGATGCGGGCGGTCATCAGGCCGTTGACGATGCCTTCCCCGAGCCGGCTGGACAGCCGGGTGGCGAGGCTCTTGCCGATCACCTCGTGCAGAATGGAATCCCCCGCCGCGATGCCCCCGGTGACGGCGAGATGGCCGATGACGTGGCGGGCGAGTGCGATAAAGCCGACGAGGCCCGGACGGCCGCCATAGAGCCGGGCGAGCCGGGCGATCAGCCGGGCGGAGGAAACCAGCACGAACAGGATGTCGACGAAGGCCCGCGGTGACAGCGCGGTGACGACGGAGACGCGCTTGGCGGCGTCCGTCACCATGGTCCGGGCCATGGCGTCGAGCGGGCTCAGGATCTCGCGCTCTGCCAGCACCAGAAGGTCGCGGCCGTCGATCACCTCGTCGAGATGCCCCTTGAGCGCGGCGCGCCCGCGGGCGGTCTCCGGCCGCTCCGTCATCAGGCGGGTGAGGTCGGCGATCACGGCTTCCGCCGCCGGGCGGCTGTCGGTGGCGGCGGCGGCCTCCGCGTCGTGGCGAAGCCGGTCGATGCGGCCGAGGCGCAGGAGCGACACGACCTCGCGGCCGACGATCGCGGCCGTCGCCACCACCGCCACGGCGGCGAGACCGGCGGCGACCCAGCCGAGCCATTCGGCGCGGGCGAACAGGTCTTCGATCAGCCGGTCGATGGAAAGCCCGATGCCGAGCGAGACGAGGCCGCCGACGCCTGCCGCTAAAAGCCCGCCCCACGGGATGCCGCGGCGCCGGACCGGGGCGACGCCCGTCGCTGTGGCTTCCAACCCGGCTTGCGGCACGTCCTCCGGTTCCGGCTCCGGCTCGATGGCGGCCGGTCCGTTGCCCGATTCCACCCGGCCGGCCTCGTCGAGGCGGAAGGCCATCGGCCTGCGGCGGAGGACGGGGTCCTCAGGGCGCTCTGCGGTCGTCATGCGAGGCGATCTCCGATCAGGAACTGGAGCGCCCTGTCGAGGCGGATGTGAGGCAGCACCAGCCCGAGCCCGTCCGGCGTGCGTTCCAGGCGGGGCGGGCGGAAGCGGGCGAACCGCAGGTCGCCCGGCGGCGCGACGCTTGCGGGCGCCTCGAACACGGCGGCCGGGTCCGCCGGCAGGTCGCCGGGAAACAGCGCTATCTCGGTGTCGCCGTCATAGGTCTCGCCGTCGATCCGCTCGCCCGGCATCGGCGTGCCGATGATGGCGGGAAGCCGCTCGCCGCCCCGCCGCACCACCGCCTGCCGGGTGGCGCGCACCGCGGCAATGGCGGCGACATCCACCGTCGCCCCGGCGAAGGAGGCGCGGGCGGAGGCACCGGCGACGAGCCGGGCGAGGATCGCCTCCAGCCGGTCGTGATCGCGGTGGTGCAGGTGGTCGGCCTTGGTGGCGGCGAACAGGATGCGGTCCACCCGCCGGTCGATCAGGCTGCCGAGCCACGACAGCTTGCCCGGACGGAAGGCGGCCATCACCTCGCCCAGCACCCGTTCGAGTTCGTGGACCGCCGCCGGTCCACGGTCGAGCGCCGCCAGCGCGTCGACCAGCACGATCTGGCGGTCGAGGCGGGAGAAGTGATCGCGGAAGAACGGCCGCACGACGTGGGTGCGATAGGATTCATAACGCCGCGCCATCATCGCGGCGAGGCTTCCCCGGGCCGGCTCCCCGTCGAGGAACAGCGGCGCGAAGGTCACGAGCGGCGAGCCTTCCAGATCGCCGGGCATCAGGAAGCGGCCCGGCGGCTCGGCGGCGAGCGCTTCCGGGTCCGCGCGCCGGGCGCGCAGGTGCGCGGTGAAGAGTTCCGCGAGCCGGCGGGCTTCCGCCTCGTTCTCCGCGGCGGACGGCGGCAGTTCCTTCAGGGCGTCGAGGAAGCGCTGGCTCGCCTCGGCCAGCGGCTGCGCGGTGAGGCGGGAAACGGCGTCCCGCGACCACGCCGCATAGTCGCGGTCGAGCAGGGCGAGGTCGAGCAGCCACTCGCCGGGATAGTCGACGAGATCGAGGTGCAGCCGCCCCCGGCCGAAATTGCGGCCGAGGAACGTGGCCGATTCGTAGGAGAGCGTGAGGCGGAGTTCGGCGATCATGCGCGTCGACGCCGGCCACAGCCGCCGGTCGACGAGCGCATCGACATGGGCCTCGTAGTCGAAGCGCGGCACGGCGTCGTCAGGCTGGGGATCAAGCCGCACGCCGGAAAGCCGGCCGGAGGCCGCGGCCTGGAACAGCGGCAGACGGCCGCCATGCAGCAGGTTGTGGACGAGCGCGGTGATGAACACCGTCTTGCCCGCCCGCGACAGCCCGGTGATGCCGAGCCGGACCGAGGGCGTCGCGAGATCGCGCGCGCGGCCGGCGAGGGTCTCCATCGCGAGGCGGGCATCGCCGGTGAGGTTCGACAGGCTCAGGCTCGGGGTTCGCAACGGCGGGTCGCTCGCTGAAGGACGGACGTTCTGGCAGCCGGTCGTGCCGGCACGGCATGGGGCCTTCCGAATCGCGCGCGACGGCGCCCGAAGCCGGAGGAGGGCTGTCCTCCACATAGGTCCTGCACCGGCGCTTTGCCAGTTTCCGGGCCGCTGCGGGCGGCGGAATCGCCCGGCTGCCGCCACCGGAACGCCGCGATGCCGCCACGCCATCTTAACCGGGTGGCAAGCGGTTGCTGGCATTCTCACTCCATCGTCGACGGGCGAGTGTGCGTTCAGGCCGCCGCGATCTCGACATCTGTGATGCGCCGCGAGGTCGCGATGGTTCAACGGGATATGAGGGAGAGGGGCATGCAGGCCCGCGTCAACCGGCTGGAGCCCACGGCGATCGAGTCGAACTCGGCCGAATTCGCCGTCGTCGCGCTCCTGATCGCCGTCGCGACCGCCGTTTCCCTGATCAGCGTCGGCGGCCCCATCGCCGATCTCGTCGCCCAGCTTCTCGCCGGCGGCGCCGTCTGAACACCGCAGCCCGGCCGCCTCGCGCAGGCCGGTCTATCCTCCCGATTCCGGTCCGCGCGGATGTTCGCCGGCCAATGTCTTCCACAGCCTCGGCGTTCCGGCTTGAGAGCCCCTTGCGCGTCCGGTGGAAGCCCGTTATAGGACTGCCTCGCCGGCTCCGCACCGGCGCGGCTTCGGCCAGAGGGCGGTTAGCTCAGCGGGAGAGCGTTGCCTTGACACGGCAAAGGTCACAGGTTCAATCCCTGTACCGCCCACCATTTTTGGTTGACTCCAATCGATATTGATATTTTTATTTGTAGCTGTGCCCCATTTGATTTCGGCATGGTGGCGTTAGGCGTGTTTTGCCTAGTTTACTCTCTGTCTTTGCATGCAGGCTTCAATGTGAAGTCGAGATAGAGTCAAATTTCTTCTAATCCAATCGCGCCGCATCGGCTGTCGATCGTATTAGTGGCGAGCTTTTCTCTCGTCGCTCTGTACTCGCCATGCGTGAATGATTGTTCGGCATCAACGCGGGGGCGTTTATGTTTGACGTTATTATCAGCGCAAGTGCGACTGTCGCAGTCGGTGTGCTGGCGTATTTTCAGTGGCTCATATCTCATCGCGCTTACAAGAAGCAGCGTGACAACGAGATGGTAAGATGGGCATCTGACGCGATGAAATCGATGTCGACTACTCGGTTACTTGTAAATAAATACAAAAATAAGCCGTATCCCGAAAATTTCCATAATCTTGTTGACGGAAACATTATTGAATTAAGTGCTCTAATAGAGAGAGGGCGGCTATTTTTCTCAAATACTGACGTTGGGCCCGAAGGATATCGTCCAAAAATACTGGATGAGATCGTTAAATACCATCATATTGCAATATATCTTTCTGCGGGGTTGCCATATGATGACCGTTTGATTGAGCATCTTGAGCATTCCAGAAAGAATTTTACACGTTATGTTCAACGTGAATTGGGGGAATCTATTAAGAGGAGCGCTCCTAAAGATGCAGGCTATAGTATACCGAAAAATCCGATGGATTGGCGTAGTTATTCTTCCTAGTCACATACGTCATCTTGCAATCATCATTTGTTAATTTCATTTCGACAGCCGCCGGATGTTCGCCCGGACCTTGCGGCGGTAGCCGTTGACGACCTTGCCGTGCGAGGCGCCGGTCGCGATCTGCGTCATCGCTTCGCCAGCCGCGGCGACCTTTTCCGTCACCATGCGCTGCGCCTCGCGATTCGCCTTGGGGCCGCCGGCGGCGAACAACGCCATCCGTTTGGCGATCACCATCTGCGCCTCGAAGCCGAGCATTGCCATGCTCATTCCGGCACTCCACCACGACGGCAGGGATGTCTTCTTCACGGGGGTGTTCTCCACTTTGACAGGCGAGGCCGATCATGCGGCCCCGCCGCTGCGCGATCAGCGCAGGATTGGGGACCGCGCGGGCCACATTCACGGTTGAGCATGTCCTTGCCGTTCAGATCGGTTCGATCCGGGCGGAATAGGCATTAGCGGTTCAGCACCAGGATCGCCGCGTTGAGAATGGCCGCAAAGCTGACCCAGGCGAGATAGGGCGCGAGCAGCCAGTTCGCCAGCGGATCGATGGTGCGCCCCGTGCGCATCGCGGCCACCAGCGCGCCGATCAGCACGAGGATGAGCACCAGCGCCGCAGCCGGATTGTGGCCGGCGAAGAAGGCGAACGACCAAGACACGTTCGCCAGCAATTGCAGCCCGTGCAGCGTCATCGCCTGCGGCTTCAGCGGGTGCGGCGGCGCGCGCATGAGCCGCCAGAGCGCGACCGCGATCATGGCGTAGAGCACCGTCCAGACCGGCCCGAACACCCAGTTCGGCGGATTGAACCACGGCTTCTGCAACCCGGCATACCAGGTCGGAATCTCCGGCATGGTCACCGCCGCGCCGAGCGCGGCGATGGCGAAGCACATCACGAGGCAACCGCCGAGCACGGCGAAATCGGCCGGGCTGCCGTGGCGCCAGGGCCGTTGTTCGTCGAACCGAGAAGAAAACATCACACCGCTCCCACGAGAACACAGGCAAGGGGTAACGCCCGGCGGGGAGGAACGATCCGTCGCCGGGGTCTCGCCCGGACGGCCGCAGCAGTGGTGTCAGCCGATCCGCTCGATCACGATGGCACCGGCTTCCGGTGCGATGTCCGCTAGCGCATAGGCCGCGCGGATATCGGCCGCGACCGCATCCGCATCGGCCTCGCTGGCGGCGTGGATCAGGCACAGCGGCCGGTCGGCGCCGACGCTGGCGCCGCGCCCGGCAATGCCGGTCAGCCCGACGGCCGGATCGATGGTGTCGGTCGGCCGCCGCCGGCCGCCGCCGAGCGCGATCACGGCGAGGCCGAGGGCGCGCATGTCGATGGCGGAGACGACGCCGGCCCGCTCCGGCATGACGGCGCGCACCACCGGCGCGCGGGCGAGGTGGGCATCCGGCCGGTCCAGAAGATCGGCCGGCCCGCCGAGCGCCGCGACCATGCGGGCGAAGCGTTCCGCGGCCGCGCCCGAGGCGAGCGCCCGGTCGACCTTGTCACCGGCTTCGGCGAGATCGGCGGCGAGCCCGCCCATCACCAGCATCTCGGCGGAGAGCGCCCGCGTCACCGCCATCAGCCTCGTTTCCGCCTTCCGGCCCGCGAGCACATCGATCACGAGGCGCACCTCCAAGGCGTTGCCGGCGGCGGTGGCGAGCACGTCACCCATGTCGGTCACGAGCGCCCGCGTCGGCAGGCCCGCCCGGACCGCGACGGCGACCAGGCTTTCCGCCAGCGCGCGCGCCTCGTCGAGGGTCGCCATGAACGCGCCGGAGCCGGTCTTGACGTCGAGCACCAGCGATTGCAGCCCCGCCGCGAGCTTCTTCGACAGGATCGACGGCGTGATGAGGTCCAGCGTCTCCACCGTCGCCGTCACGTCGCGGATGGCATAGAAGCGCCGGTCCGCCGGGGCGAGGTCGTCGGTCTGGCCGATGATCGCGGTGCCGACGTCGCGCACCACCCGGCGGAAGGTGGCGAGATCGGGCGTCGCGCGATAGCCGGGAACGGCGTTGAACTTGTCGAGGGTGCCGCCGGTGTGGCCGAGGCCGCGGCCGGAGATCATCGGTACATAGCCGCCGCACGCGGCGACGATCGGCCCGAGCAGCAGCGAGACGGTGTCGCCGACGCCGCCGGTGGAGTGCTTGTCGAGCGCGGGTCCGGGCAGATCCGACCAGTCGAGCACCGTACCCGAATCGCGCATCGCCAGCGTCAGCGCCGCGCGCTCGTCGATGTCGAGGCCGCGGAAGAAGATCGCCATGGCAAGCGCCGCGATCTGCCCCTCGGACACCGCGCCGGAGGTGATGCCGGCCACGAAGGCGGCGATGTCGCGCCCCGTCAGCCGCTCGCCCTGGCGCTTGGCGCGGATCACTTCCTGGGGCAGGAACGGGCGGGCCGGTTCGGCGGATGACGTCACGATGGCAATCCTCGGCACGACAGCACGAGCCGGCGCGGGGCGCCGACGTTTTGACGGGACAAAGCCGGCGCGGGGCGCCGGCGGTTGCGCTGAGAGTGCCTGCTTTTATCGCAAGGTAAAGCCCCCGCGGCGTCAGGCCGGCCAATCCTCCAGCGCGGCCTTCACCAGCGCCGTGAGGCGCTCCGCGGCCTTGCCGGCGACGTCCTTCGTCTCCTGGTGCGAGGGGCCGGTCGCCACCATGCCGGCGGCATAGTTGGTGATGGTGGAAAGCGCGGCGACCTTCAGGCCCATGAAGCGGGCGAGGATCGCCTCCGGCACCGTCGACATGCCGACCGCATCCGCGCCGAGCGTGCGGGCCATGCGGATTTCCGCCGGTGTCTCGAACGCGGGGCCGGAGAACCACATGTAGACGCCTTCCGACACCGGCTGCTGTAGTCGCTCCGCCGCCGCGGCGATGGTCTGCCGGAGCGCGGGGTCGTAGGCGTCGACCAGGTTGACGAACCGCGCGTCGGATGGCTCACCGATCAGCGGGTTGATGCCGGAAAACGCGATGTGGTCGCTGATCGACATCAGCGAGCCCGGCCCGACGTCTTCACGCGTCGAGCCGGCCGCATTGGTCAAGAGCAGGCTGGTACAGCCGAGGGCGGCGGCCGTGGCGATCGGCACCCGCATCGCCCGCGGGTCGCCGTGCTCGTAGAAATGGGCGCGTCCGGCGAACACGATCACCCGCCGCCCGGAAAGCCGGCCGGCGACGAGCGCCCCGGCGTGACCGGACACGCCCGAACCCGGAAAGCCCGGCAGGTCGCCATAGGGCACACGGACCGCCTCTTCCACCGCATCCGCGAGCTGGCCGAGGCCGGATCCGAGCACGATGGCCACCTCATAGGGGCCAGGGCGCTGCCACGACACCACGCGCGCCGCCGCCTCCGCGAGGCCGCGCCAGTCGTGCGCGGACCCGGCGGACGGCGCGGCGGCGGAAGGCTGTTCGGTCATGTTCGTTTCCATGATTGTGGCGGATCGGCGGGGGCGTCATGCGGCCTGCGGCCGACGGCACGCTCGGGGCGCCGGAACAATGCGGAGCACCGGGCCGCGGTTTCGGTCCGCTGCCGCTCAGTCGGCGAGGACGAAGCCGTGGGGCAGCAGGTCGCCCACCGTGAAGCTGGCGCGAACACCGCCGGGATCGGCGATATGAACCGGCACGTCGCGGCCGGCGAACTCGGCGAGCCGCTGCCGGCAGCCGCCGCACGGCGTCGTCAGCCCCGGCCCGTCGCCGATGACGAGCACTGCGCGCACGGTGCGTTCGCCCGAGGCCACCATCTTGCCGAGGGCGGTGGTCTCCGCACACCAGCCCTCCGGATAGCTGGCGATCTCGACATTGCAGCCGGCATGGATGGTGCCGGCGTCCGTCAGGATCGCGGCGCCGACGTGGAACTTCGAATAGGGTGCGTGGGCGTTGGCGCGCACGGCGCGGGCCGCCTCGAACAGCCGGTCGATCTCGTCGGTCATGACCGCTCCTTCACATAGGGCACGCCGCCGGCCTTGGGCGGGGTCGCGCGGCGGATGAAGCCGGCGAGCAGGAACACGGTGAGCGCATAGGGCAGCGCCTGGAACACCTGCACCGGCATCACGCCGATGCCCGGCACCGGCGTGCCCTGCAGGCGGATCGACAGGGCGTCGAGGAAGCCGAACAGCAGGCAGGCCCACATCACGCCGACAGGGCGCCAGTTGGCGAAGATCAGCGCGGCGAGCGCGATATAGCCCTTGCCGGCGGTCATGTCCTTCAGGAAGCCGGCGGACTGGCCGACCGCGAGATAGGTGCCGGCGATGCCGCACAGGATGCCGGCGCACAGCACGGCGCGGTAGCGCGCGAACGCGACGGAGATGCCGGCGGTATCGACCGCCGCCGGGTTCTCGCCGACCGCCCTCAGCCGCAGCCCGAACCGGGTGCGAAACAGCACCCACCACGTCAGCGGCACGGCGGCGAACGCGACGTAGGTGAGGATGTTGTTGCCGGAAATCAGGGTCTGGTAGACGGGCCCGATCACCGGAATCTGGCCGATGGTCTGGGCGAACGGCAGTTCGATCGGCAGGAAGCGGGCGGAGCCCGCGAGCGTCGGCGTGCGCCCGCCCTGGCCGAACCAGTTCTCGCCGAGGATCGCCGTCAGCCCGAGGGCGAGGAAGTTGATGGCGACGCCGGAAACGATCTGGTTGCCGCGGTGGGTGATGCAGACGAAGCCGTGGATCAGCGCGAACGCCATCGAGGCGAGAATGCCGGCGGCGAGCCCGCTCCATGCCGAGCCCGTCAGCGCCGCGACGCAGCCGGCGGCGAAGGCCGCCACCAGCATCTTGCCGTCGAGGCCGATGTCGAACACGCCCGAGCGTTCCGAATAGAGACCGGCGAGGCCGGCGAGAATCAGCGGCACCGACAGGCGGACGGTGGAGCCGAGGACCTGAACGATGGATAGGAAGGCGTCTTCCATGGTGCGGCCTCCCTCACGCCGAGGCGCCGGGCGCCGCCGTGGGGCGGGCCACCTTGGGGCGCGGGGCGAATATGCGGGCGAGCGCCGGACGGAACATGTGTTCGAGGCCGCCGGCGAACAGGATGACGAGGCCCTGGATCACCACGATCATGTCGCGGGTGATGCCCGGGGTCTCGAACGCAAGCTCGGCGCCGCCCTGGTAGAGGATGCCGAACAGGAGCGCGGCGAGCACGATGCCGACGGGATGGCCGCGCCCCATCAGCGCCACCGCGATGCCGACGAAGCCGTAGCCGGAGGTGAAGCCGATGATCAGCCGGTTGGAGGCGCCCATCACCTCGTTGATCGACATCAGCCCGGCCAGCGCACCGGAAATCAGCATGGCGACGAGGGTGATCTTGACCGGCGAGATGCCCGCATAGCCGGCGGCGGTGGGGTTGAGGCCGAAGGTGCGGATCTCGTAGCCGAGCCGGGTGCGCCAGATCAGCACCCAGACGCCGACCACCGCGAGGGCGGCCACCACCGTGGCGAGGTTGAGCGGCGACTGGCCGAAATCGATCAGGTCGGGATTGAACCAGTCGCGGGCGAGCGGCAGCTGCGCGGCATCGCCGAACGAGCGCGTCTCGGGCTGCATCGAGCCGTAGGACAGCACGTCCACCAGAAGATAGACGAGCAGCGCCGAGGCGATGAAATTGAACATGATGGTGGTGATGACGACGTGGCTGCCGCGCTTGGCCTGCAGCCAGGCGGGAATGAAGGCCCAGCCGGCGCCGAACGCCGCCGCCGCCACCAGCGCGATCGGCAGCAGCGCCCACCAGGGCAGCATGCCGCCGAGCGGCAGGCACACCAGCGCGACGCCGAGGCCGCCGAGGGTCGCCTGCCCCTCGCCGCCGATATTGAACAGGCCGGCGTGGAACGCGACCGCGACCGCGAGGCCCGTCAGCACGAAATCGGTGGCGTAGAACAGCGTGAAGCCGAAGCCCTCGCCGTAGCCGAGCGCGCCGTAGACCAGCGTCCGCACCGCATCGATCGGGTTCTCGCCGATCAGCAGCACCACAACGCCGGAAACCAGGAACGCCGCGGCGAGGTTGACGAGCGGCAGCAGGCCGTAATCGACCCAGCGCGGCAATTGTCCGACCGGCGTGCTCATGACGCTTCCCTCGATGCTTCCCGCCCCGGCGTTCCGGCCGGGCGGGCGCGATGGCCGCCGGAGTTCTGGACCGTGGTTCGCGGGATCACTCTGCCGCCTCGCTGTTCACCCCGGCCATGAGCAGGCCGAGTTCCTGTTCGTCGGCCTCCGGGCCGCGCTCGCCGGTGATCCGCCCGCCGCACATCACGATGACGCGGTCCGACAGCGCGCGGATCTCGTCGAGTTCGACCGAGACGAGCAGGATGCCCTTGCCGGCGTCGCGCAGCGCGACGAGGCGCCGGTGGATGAACTCGATGGCGCCGATATCGACGCCCCGGGTCGGCTGGCCGACGATCAGCACCACCGGATCGTGTTCGATCTCGCGGGCGAGCACGATCTTCTGCTGGTTGCCGCCGGAAAAGTTCGCGGTGCGCAGGCGCACGTCCGGCGGGCGGATGTCGTATTCCGCCACCGCCGTGCGGGCGTGGGTGCGCACCCGCTCGGGATCGAGGAACGGCCCGCGCCCGAGCGCGGGATCGCGGTGATAGCCGAGGATGGCGTTCTCGCTTTCCTCGAAGGCGTTGACGAGGCCCATGCGGTGGCGGTCCTCCGGCACGTGGCCGAGGCCGAGGGCGCGCAGCCGCGCGGGATCGGCGCGCGTGCGCGCATCGAGTTCCCGGCCGTCGAGCGCGATCTCGCCGGAGGCGGCGGGCCGCAACCCGGCGATCGCCTCGAGAAGTTCCGACTGCCCGTTGCCGGCGACGCCGGCGATGCCGACGATCTCGCCCGCGCGCACGGTGAGCGACACGCCATCGACGCGGACGAGGCCGCGCGAATCCGTGACGGTCAGGTCGCGGACGTCGAGCACGGTGCGGCCCGGCTTCGCGGGGGTCTTGTCGACCTTGAGGAGCACCCGGCGGCCGACCATCAGCTCGGCAAGCTCTTCGACCGTCGTCTCGGCGGTCCGCCGGGTGGCGACGATCTCGCCCCGCCGCATCACCGAGACCGCATCCGTGGCCGCCATGATCTCCCGCAGCTTGTGGGTGATCAGGATGATCGTCTTGCCCTCGTTCTTGAGGACGTGGAGGATGCGGAACAGGTGGTCCGCCTCTGCCGGCGTGAGAACGCCGGTCGGCTCGTCCAGAATGAGGATGTCGGCGCCGCGATAGAGCGCCTTCAGGATTTCGATGCGCTGCTGGATGCCGACGGCGAGCGTGCCGACCACCGCGTCCGGATCGACGCTGAGTTCGTAGTCGTCGGCGAGCCGTTTCAGCTCCCTGCGCGCCTTGGAGATGCCCTGGTTGAGCATCGCGCCGCCTTCGGCGCCGAGGATGACGTTTTCCAGCACGGTGAAGGGATCGACCAGCATGAAATGCTGGTGGACCATGCCGATGCCCGCCGCGATGGCCGCGCGGGAATCGGCGATGGCGGCTTCCTGGCCGTTGATAAGGATCTGGCCGGAATCCGCCTGGTAGAAGCCGTAGAGGATCGACATCAGGGTCGACTTGCCGGCGCCGTTTTCGCCGACGATGCCGTGGATCGTGCCCTTCTCGACCCGAAGGTGGATGTCCCTGTTGGCGTGGACGGCGCCGAAGCGCTTGTCGATGCCCACAAGTTCGATGGCGGGGGGGACATGGTCCGCCCCCGCCGGTGCCGGGGTGCCGCCCGCGTTCATGTCTGCGTCCACCACACGGTGTTCGGCTCTTCCTCGGGCATCTGCCGCGGGGAACTCAGGATCAGCGCCCAGAACGTGCCGTAGCGCGACGGCGATGAGGCGGCGGCGATGCCCATTTCCGTGAGGCCCTTGCGGAGCAGGTTTTCGTTGTGCTTCGGCGAATGCACCCAGCCGTCGAAGGCGGCCTTGAGCGTCGGATAGCCGGCGCCGAGATTTTCCGCCGAGACGCCCCAGTCGTAGCCGACCCGCTCGAGGCGGCGGGGCAGGGTGCCCTGGCCGGCGATGTCGTGGCTCATGCGGCCGATCTCCGCCATGGCGAGCGCCTGGGCGCGGGCGGCCTCGGTCAGGCGGCCGTCCTGGGTCAGGCCGTTGAGGCCGTGCTGGACGCGGTAGACCGAGACGAGCCGCACCGCCTCGCCGGAATTGATCTCGACGAGCTTGGCCGGATAGTGCGCGTCCGGCGCCGTCGAGACGCAGCCCGACAGGACGGCACCACCGGCGACGGCGAGGAAACCGCGCCGCGTCGGCGACGTGACGCCGGCGAGCCCGGGCAATGCGGGGGAAGCGAGGGGGAGACCGGCCGCGCGGGCGCGCGGCCGGAAGCGCTGCGGGCTCATTGCACCGGGCAGGACTGGTCGACCATGTAGTCGTGGACCTTGATCTTGCCGGAGATGATGTCGGCGCGGGCCTGGTCGGCGGCGGCCTTCATCTCGGGCGTGATCAGCTTGGCGTTGTATTCGTCGAGCGCCCAGCCCACGCCGTCGTCGGACAGGCCGAGAACGATGACGCCGCTGGTGAACTTGCCGTCCTTGGCATCGGCGAAGGTCTTGTACACGGCATTGTCGACGCGCTTCAGCATCGAGGTCAGCACGCTGCCCGGATGCAGGTAGTTCTGGTCGCTGTCGACGCCGATGCCGAGCTTGCCCGCGTCCGCCGCGGCCTGCAGCACGCCGAGTCCGGTGCCGCCAGCGGCGTGGTAGACGACGTCGGCGCCGCGGTCGAACTGCGACTTGGCGAGCTCGCCGCCCTTCACCGGATCGTTCCAGGCATCGCCGGTGGTGCCGGTCATGTTCTGGAACACCTCGGCGTTCGGATTGACCGCCTTCACGCCCTGCACGTAGCCGCAGGCGAACTTGCGGATCAGCGGGATGTCCATGCCGCCGACGAAACCGAGCTTGCCGGTCTTCGAGGCCATGGCGCCGAGCAGGCCGACGAGATAGGAGCCTTCCTCTTCCTTGAACACCACCGAGCGCACGTTCGGCAGGTCGACGGTGCCGTCGATGATGGCGAACTGCAGGTCGGGGAATTCCTTGGCGACCTTCTCCATCGCCTGGGCCTGGCTGAAGCTCACGCCGATGATCGGCGAATAGCCGCGCCGCGCGAAGTTGCGCAGCGCCTGCTCGCGCTGGGATTCGTTCTGCAGCTCGAAGTCGCGATATTCGATGCCGGTGTCCTTCTTGAACCGCTCGGCGCCGTTGAGCGCGGATTCATTGAAGGATTTGTCGAACTTGCCGCCGAGATCGAAGATGATGGCGGGCTTGAACTCGGGCGCCGAAGCGGCGACGGCGCTGAAGGCCGACGCGGCAAGCGCCGCAAGGCCGAGGCCGGCAAGCTTGAGGCCGGCCAAACCGTTCTTCGTCCTGAACATGATCCCTCCGGTCGCGCCCCGGAGCCCACGCTCGCAGCCGGCGCTGAAAGTTGCCGCTGGCGAGGAGGGGTGCCGTCTCCCCATCGCAGAGAGCCCGTCCCGCTTCTTCGCCGGAACCCCGCCGGTGCCGCTGCGACCGCCGGGTGCGGTCGGAAGGCACGGGCCTCGGTGGCTCCGGTGTGGAGATTGGCATGAGCACGCATTGTTTGCATGCCCTTTCTCTCGGCACTCACAGCCTCGAAAACGGCCGGTGGAAAGAATGGCGTGCCTCGCTGTCGCGGCGGGCGAAAGCGCCGGGCATCACACCGCCGTCGGCAGCACCCGGTCGGGCGGGCGGTGCCCGTCCATGAAGTTGCGGATGTTGACGATGACCTTCTCGCCCATGTCGATGCGGCCTTCGAGGGTGGCCGATCCCATGTGCGGCAGCAGCACCACCTTGCCGGCGTCGGCGAGCTTGCGCAGCTTCGGGTTGATCGCCGGCTCGTGCTCGAAGACGTCGAGCCCCGCGCCCGCGATGGCGCCGCTCTCGATCAGCTTGATCAGCGTCGCCTCGTCGACGATCTCGCCGCGCGCGGTGTTCACGAGATAGGCGCCGGCGCGCATCAGCTTCAGCCGCCGGGCGGAGAGAAGATGATAGGTCGCCGGGGTGCGCGGGCAGTGCACCGACACCACGTCCATCCGCGCCAGCATCTGGTCGAGGCTTTCCCAGTAGGTCGCCTCCAGCCCGTCTTCAACGGTCGCCGAGAGCCGGCGGCGGTTGTGATAGTGGATCGACATGCCGAACGCCTTGGCGCGGCGGGCGACCGCCTGTCCGATCCGCCCCATGCCGATGATGCCGAGGCGCTTTCCGGCGATGCGGTTTCCGAGCATCCAGGTCGGCGACCAGCCCGGCCAGGAGCCGCTGGCGGCGACCTTCGCCCCTTCCACCAGCCGGCGCGGCACGGCCAGCATCAGCGCCATCGTCATGTCGGCGGTGTCTTCGGTCAGGACGCCGAGGGTGTTGGTGACGGTGATGTTGCGCGCGCTCGCCGCCTCGACGTCGATATGGTCGACGCCGGTGCCGAAATTGGCGATCAGGCGCAGGTCCGGCCCCGCCTGGGCGATCACGGCGGCATCGATCCGGTCGGTGATGGTCGGCACCAGCACATCCGCGGTCTGCAGCGCGGCGACGAGGTCGGCCTGGCTCATCGGCCGGTCGTCCTCGTTGAGGCGCGCGTCGAACAGTTCGCGCATCCGCGTCTCGACCACGTCCGGCAGCTTGCGCGTCACGATTACGAGCGGTTTCTTCTTGCCCATCGCTTCGTCCCGTTCCGCCGGCTGCGTGGACCGGCCCTGCCGCCTGTCCGCCCTTTCCCGGTCCTGGCGAGAGACCGGCGACGGGCGGAACATTCAAAGGATATTAACCGTCCGGCGCGCAAGTTCGAACGTGCAAGTTTCGAGCTTGCACGTTCGATACGGGATCGAAGCCGATCCGCTCCCCGTGTCCGGTCGGAAGCCGGCGCCCTCTGTAGCCCACGAGGGTGCGGCAGCACAATGTCCGGTCAGGGCGGGGCGGGCGATGCCGCCGGTCCCAGTCGCGTTGCCCGGATTTCTCTGGCCCTGAATTCTCTTGCGCCGCCGCTTTGCCGCGGCCCGTCCTGTCTCGGATCCCGACGATGAAGAATGTCCGCCTTCTCCCCGCTTCCTTCCGCCGAACGGCGCTCCGGCTCGCGGCCGGAATGCTCGCCGCGGCGATGGCGGGCTCGGCGGCGCTTCCCCTGGCCGAGGCCGCCAGCACCACCACCGGTCAGCCACTGCCGCGCTTCGTCAGCCTCAAGGCGGCGCGCGTCAATGTGCGCGCCGGTCCGAGCAACGACCACGCCGTGAAATGGATCTTCGTGCGCTCCGGGCTGCCGGTGGAGATCGTCCAGGAGTTCGAGAACTGGCGCCGCATCCGCGATTCGAGCGGTGGCGAGGGCTGGGTCTACTGGAGCCTTCTCACCGGCAAGCGCACCGCGCTCGTGGCGCCGTGGGGCAGCGGCAAGCCGGTGGCGCTGCATTCCGCCGAGGACGAGACCGCTCGCGTCACCGCGACGCTTGAGCCGAACGTCGTGGTGAACGTCGAATCCTGCGACGGCAAGTGGTGCGAGGTCTACGGCAAGGGCTTCAAGGGCTACGCCCCGCAGGCCGAGCTGTGGGGCGTTTACCCGGACGAAGTGGTGAAATAGGCCGCCCGTCCGGTGCCGCCTGACGCATAGCCGTGCCGATCGGATGTCTCCATCAGATCGGAAAGCGCTCCAAGTACTTCAAGCTTTTGAATCTGGAGCGATTTCTTATCGATTTGATGAATCCATCAGATCGGAAAGCGCTCTAGGTGTCGCGGCCGACGCGCAGCATGTAGACCACGAATAGGCCGCAGGCCGCCGCGGCGAACAGGGGCAGGCCGTGGGGCACGAGGTCCATGGCGAGCCCGGCGAGCGTCGGCCCGACGAGCGCGCCCGCGCCCCAGACCAGCCCCATCACGGCATAGATGCCGACGAGGTCGGAACCCTTGAACCGGCTGCCCACCACCGTCAGCATGATGGTGTAGATGCCGACGAACAGCCCGCCCCACAGGAACAGCACGGTGTTGGCGAGCCAGGCGGTGTGAAGCACGAACGGCCACAACAGCGAGCCGAGGCCGGCAAGCACCGCGAGCGACAGCACCAGCTTCATGCGGTCGACCTTGTCGCCGAGCCAGCCGATCGGAAGCTGGAGCACGATCGCGCCGAACATCAGCGCCGACAGCAGCGTGGTCGCCTCCGCCTCCACCCAGCCGTGGGTCATGGCATAGAGCGGCAGCAGCGACATGCCGGCGGTCTCCAGCGCGGCATTGAGCACCGTCGTGCCGATCGCGACCGGCGCGAGGCGGATGAAGCGCAGCGGATTGCTGACCGTGGGCTCCTCGAAATGCGGCGCCGTCACCTTGCGTGACGCGATCAGCGGCACGGCGGCGAGCGTCAGCACCGCGCCGATCAGGAAGGGCAGCGCGCCGGCCGAGCCGGTGACGGTGAGGATCAGGGGCCCCAGCGCGAAGCCGAGCGACATCGAGGCGGTGTAGATCGCCATGGAGCGCGCGCGGCTGCGCTCGTCGGCAAGGGTGTTGATCCAGGTTTCCGAGAGCACGAACAGCACCTCGGTCGCCCCGCCGAGGATGAGGCGCAGCGGAAACCACAGCCACACGGACGGCATCGCCGGAAACAGCGCGAGCATCGCGGCCGCGACCACGAGAGCGGTGATGACGAGGCGGCGCGGGCCGGTGCGGGCGACGATGCGCGGCAGCAGCGGCGCGACGATCAGCACGCCCACCGCATGCATCGCCGCGTTCAGCCCGATCATCGTCTCGCCGAAACCGGCTTCCGAAAGATCGATGGCGATCAGCGGCGCGCTCAGTGAATAGGTCAGCCCGAACAGGGTGGCCGTGGCGATCACGGCGCCCATGGAGAGCATCCGGTTCGCCACGGGCGCGGCGGGGGCGTGGCTGTCGGGCGTGCTGGCCGTCATGCGGTGTCCTCGGCGGAGGGAAGGCCTGCGAAGGCGCGGCGCGACGCGCGCACGGCCTCGCGGTGATTGTGGCGGGCTTCGCGATAGCGACGCACGGAATCGGAGACGCGGTCGAACCAGTGCAGTTGCAGGGGCTCGACCACGCGCCGGAGCGCGCGGGCATAGTCCTGGGCGAGGCCGGGCGTCCAGGTCATCGCCTCCGCCTGTCCCCGCAGCACGGCCGCGAGCCACATGTCCGGGTTCACCAGCAGCAGCAGGAAGTTCGGCCACACCCAGCGCCGCGCGCCGACGGTGCCTTCCAGCGCCGCCTCGAGCGCGGTGATGACGGTGACGGAACAGTTGCGGTTGGTGAGGTTGTAGGTGTCGTCCCGGGAATAGACCTGCCAGAACGCCCTGAGATTTTCCGCGTTGTAGCGGCGGAACTTGATGTGGATGTCGGCCGGGCACCAGTTGGCCGATTCAATGGCGTAGGAGGGCTGGAAGCGGCCCTTGACGTCGTTCTCGTGCCCCGCGCGCAGGATCGAGGTGAACTCGCTCGGCGAGTGGTCGATCTCCTCGGCCGGATAGTGGCTGATATAGAGGTCGGGCGGCAGCTCCAGCGCGGCGTGACCGGTCGAGATCACGCCCTGGGAATCGACCGCGGCAATGTAGCGGTCCACCACCGGCCGGTGCACGGGATTGTCGGCGGAGCCGAGCGGCGTCCAGACGTGGACGACGAGCGGCTTCGGATGGGGCGACTTGTAGTGATGGTGGTGATGATGGCCGCCGGTGCGGCGCTCCACCGGTTCCGGCGGCGGCAGTTCGCTCACCGGGTGGGCGACGGACCACTGGCGGCGGCCGAAGATCGGCAGCGTCGTCACCGAGCGGTTGGGATCGATCCGCCGCAGCCGCAGCGCGATGTTGAACACCGTCCATCCGGACAGGATCAGGGCGATGGCGATGACGAAGGGAACGGCCTTGCGGTAGGGATAGGGCCACTGGGCGATCAGCATGGCGCCGAACATCGCTTCCAGCGCCGCGCCGGCGATCACCGTGCGCCACCGGGGGTGGCGCACCACATAGGCGGTGACCGCGCGCGTGGCGCCGTCGATGATGAAGGCGACGCCGAACAGCACCGCATGGGCGATGTGGCCGCGCGGCGGCAGCGCGACGATCATGAAGCCGAGCACGATCAGAGCCGCCGCCTTCATCAGGAAGAAGCCGGAGCTGTTGGAGCGCGCCGCCAGCATCGCGAACAGCGCCGCCGCGCCCTCGACGACGAGCAGGTAGCCGAAGGTATGGGTGGCAACGGTGGTCACGCCGTCGGCGGCGTCGGCGATGATGAGGAAGCCGAGGATCATCCAGCACTGGCCGATGATCGCGAGAACCGGCCACTTCGACCGTAACGCCCGCGCCCCGACAAGAAGAACCGCTAGCCTGATCATCCTCTCGGCGCCTCGGTGATCGATGCAGGGAAGCGTTCTTTTCGATCAAGATCGTGAAGGAAGCAACGGTGATCGCGCGCTGCCGCCCGTGGGTGACGCCGGGTCGGGTTTGGACGGACCTCGTACAACGCGGGAGGGTGATGATCGCGCTGATACTGACAGGCTGCACGGCGCAGGCAAGTCTCGCGTGTGCGGATGTCTGGAGGGTCCGGTAAAGAAGTCTGGCTGGCCCGACAAGCGGAATCCGGAGCCGGATTTCTCTTCCTCGGGACTGCGGCGGCACCGGAAAAGAGGGCCTGACCGCACCCGCGCCCGTCCCGGACGAGACGGACGATGGTGTGCGGCTCGTCCACGAAAAAAGCCGGCCCTGGGGCCGGCTTGGTCGGTTCGTCGTTCCTGCGGCCGTCAGCGGCGGGGGCGGACCCGCACCACGACATCGACGCGCACGATTTCCATGTCCTCGGGCGGCGGCGGCAGGCAATCGATCACGAGGCCGTCACCGGGGATGTCGATCACCGCGTTGTCGGTCTCGATGAAGAAATGGTGATGGTCGCTGGTGTTGGTGTCGAAATAGGTCTTCGTGCCGTCCACCGCTACTTCGCGCAGCAGCCCGGCCTCGGTGAACTGATGCAGCGTGTTGTAGACGGTGGCGAGCGACACCGGCACGCGGGCCGTCAGCGCTTCCTCGTGCAGCTGCTCCGCCGAGACGTGGCGGTTGCCCTTGCCGTAGAGGATCTCGGCGAGCGCGAGGCGCTGGCGCGTCGGCCGAAGCCCGGCCTCGCGCAGCAGCGAGCGGATGTTGCCGCGGCCATGATGGTGGTGACCTTCGCCGGCGTGGTGAGTCCCGGCATGGTGAAGCGGCGCATGGTGACCATGTCCATGGTGCTCCGTCACGATGACGGACGAGATCCGAGAGGCCACCATCTAATCCAGGTCTCCATTCCTTGAAGGCGCAGGCAGGCCGGCGCCTCTGGACGATCTCCGGTCCGCCACCCTGCGGCGATTCCGGCGCTCGATCCGTTGCTGCCACCATCCGGCAGGTCCAGCGGGAGGGCCGGGCGACCGTATGGCATGAAACGACGCCGCGCTTTCCGCACGGTATCCCATTGAGCGGACCATAGCGTCGGCTGATGGAGATTGCAAGTCATTCTTATGTTTAGATCTATTCCAGTCGACGACGGGCTGCCGGCTCAGAAATCCGCGCACGGGGTCTGGTGCCGGATGAGGCGCCCGATCGGGGTTCGCGCCCCACGCGGCCTGAGGCGTGGTATCTTTATAAAGGTGCGCATATAGAGGCGCGCGGACGAACGGGCATGCCGCCACCGCGGGCTTTCGAACCCGGACAGCGTGTGTTAGAAGGCACCCGCTCCGTTCCGCCTTTGGTGGCGCGGGCGTCGACGCATGTGTGCCGCGGGAGCTTGCCGGCGGCCACGGTGGTGGCGCCGGCTGGATCGCTTCGGGTGGGTGCGCGGGCCGGTCCGGAGATCGCCGGCCGCCCGGATGACGGCATCCGGGCGTCGCATCGGTTTGGACTGCGGGTTGGGGCAGGGGCGTTCCTTGAGAACGCATCTTCGTCCCGATGGGTTTTGGAACGGCGAAGGCGGCGCGAATGACGGCCGCCGGCCGGTTTCCCGCTGCATGCGGTCGCGCGGACCGGATGACGACGGCGGGATCAGGTTGTGAGGGATCCGGGAGCGGGATGGACCAGCGTCGCGCGAGCTTTGATTATGAAGACCTGCTGGCCTGTGGCCGCGGAGAACTGTTCGGCCCCGGCAATGCGCAGCTTCCCCTGCCGCCGATGCTGATGTTCGACCGCATCCCCTCGATCGGCGAGGATGGCGGCGAATATGGCAAGGGCCACGTCCGCGCGGAACTCGACGTCAACCCCGACCTCTGGTTTTTCGGTTGCCACTTCAAGGGCGACCCGGTGATGCCGGGCTGCCTCGGCCTCGATGCGATGTGGCAGATGCTCGGCTTCTTCCTCGGGTGGCTGGGCTCGCCCGGCCGCGGGCGGGCGCTCTCGGTCGGCGAGGTCAAGTTCACCGGCCAGGTCCTCCCGCACGTGAAGAAAGTCGAATACGGCGTCGACCTGAAGCGTGTGATGCGCTCCAAGCTCGTGCTCGGCATCGCCGACGGCTGGCTGAAGGCCGATGGCGAGACCATCTACCGGGCGCTCGACCTCAAGGTCGGCCTGTTCAAGACGGAAGCCGCCACGGCGGGCAGCTGATCGGCCGCATCGCGGCGCGCTTCCCCGGCCTCTGCCCGTCGACGTGCCGGAGCGGCCGGGGCGGAACGTCCGGGCGGATCATGGAGGGCCGGGCTTGGTGCCGCGGCCGGGCGGCGCGCGTGCGCCGCGCTCAAGAGGTGAAGGACGGAGGGCCCAATGAGACGGGTTGTCGTCACTGGCATGGGGATCGTGTCCTCGATCGGGAACAACACGCAGGAGGTTAACGCCTCCCTGCGCGAGGCCCGGTCCGGCATCGTCCACGCCGACGATTATGAGAAGCTCGGCTTCCGTTGCCAGGTTCATGGCGCGCCGACGCTTGTCGCCGAGGACATCGTGGACCGTCGGGCCATGCGCTTCCACGGCGGCGGCACGGCGTGGAACCATGTCGCGATGGAGCAGGCGCTCCGCGATTCCGGCCTCGAGGCCCACGAGATCTCCAACGAGCGTACCGGCCTGATCATGGGCTCCGGCGGTCCGTCGACCCGCACCGTGGTCGAGGCGGCCGACACCGCGCGCACGAAGGGCCCGAAGCGGATCGGGCCGTTCGCGGTGCCGAAGGCGATGTCGTCGACTTCCTCCGCGACGCTCGCGACCTGGTTCAAGATCAAGGGCGTCAACTATTCGATCTCGGCCGCCTGCGCGACCACCAACATCTGCATCGGCAACGCGGCCGAGCTGATCCAGTGGGGCAAGCAGGACATCGTGTTCGCGGGCGGCTGCGAGGAGCTCGACTGGACTCTGTCGGTCCTGTTCGATGCCATGGGCGCCATGTCCACCGGCTATAACGACCGTCCCGCGGTCGCCTCGCGTGCCTACGACAAGAACCGTGACGGCTTCGTCATCGCCGGCGGCGCCGGCGTGCTGGTGCTCGAGGAATACGAGTACGCGAAGGCGCGCGGCGCGCGCATCTATGCCGAGATCGCCGGCTACGGCGCGACCTCCGACGGCTACGACATGGTGCAGCCGTCGGGCGAAGGCGCCCAGCGCGCCATGCGGCTCGCGCTCGAGGGCGTCAAGCTGCCGGTCGACTACATCAACCCGCATGCCACCTCGACGCCGATCGGCGACCTGCGCGAGATCGAGGCGATCCGCGCCGTGTTCGGCGACAAGTGCCCGCCGATCTCGGCCACGAAGTCGCTGACCGGCCACTCCCTGGGCGCCGCCGGCGTGCAGGAGGCGATCTATTCGATCCTGATGATGCAGAACGGCTTCATCGCCGAAAGCGCCCACATCGACGAGATCGACCCGGCGTTCGCCGACATGCCGATCGTGCGCGAGCGGATCGACAACGCCAGTCTCGGCTGCGTGCTGTCGAACGGCTTCGGCTTCGGCGGCACCAACGCCACCCTCGTGCTCAAGCATCCGGACGCCTGACGCGCCGGTCGTTCCGGAGCGCGGATGCCCCTCGAATTTGCCGGCGGACCCCGCCGGCATCGTTCATCTCCGGATCGCCCGCTGCGGTCCCGACCCAGAGGATCGACATGTCGCAGTTGATGGCCGGCAAGCGCGGGCTCGTGATGGGTGTCGCAAACGACCATTCGATCGCCTGGGGCATCGCCAAGCGTCTTGCGGCCAACGGCGCCGAACTCGCCTTCACCTACCAGGGTGACGCGTTCGGCCGGCGCGTGAAGCCGCTCGCCGACTCGCTCGGCGCGCGCCACCTGCTGCCGTGCGACGTGGAAGACCTCGCCTCCGTCGACGGCGTGTTCTCCACCCTCGGCGATGCGTGGGGCTCGATCGATTTCGTGGTCCACGCGGTGGCGTTCTCCGACAAGAACGAGCTCAAGGGCCGCTACGCCGACACGACGCGCGAGAACTTCGTGCGCACCATGGTGATCTCCTGCTTCTCGTTCACCGAGATCGCCAAGCGCGCCGCCGCGCTGATGCCGAACGGCGGCAACCTCATCACGCTCACCTATGGCGGCTCGACCCGGGTGATGCCGAACTACAACGTCATGGGCGTCGCCAAGGCCGCGCTGGAATCGTCCGTGCGCTATCTGGCGATGGATTACGGCCGCCAGAACATCCGCGTGAACGCCATCTCGGCCGGCCCGGTGCGCACGCTCGCCGGCTCCGGCGTGTCCGATGCGCGGCTGATGTTCAATTTCCAGCGCAAGCACGCCCCGCTCGGCCGCACCGTCACCATCGACGAGGTCGGCGGCTCCGCGCTCTATCTTCTGTCCGACCTGTCGTCGGGCGTGACCGGCGAGGTTCATTTCGTCGATTCCGGCTACAACATCATCTCGATGCCGCATCTCGACGAGCTGAAGGCCGTCGAGCGCCAGGAGGACGCCCAGGGCATCGCCGGAACCCCGGGCGCCGCGCCGCGGGCCGAGGTGGTCTGACGCCGCCCGTTCCGTTCGGACCGCCGGTCGGATGACGGAGACCTTCGCGCGCCGCCTTATCCGCTCCGATGCCCCTTCGCAACGGACCGGCGAGGGGCCATATTGGGCGGTGGCGGTGCGTTGCCGGCTTCGAGCATATCCCGTTCGGATCGAACCGATCTGAACGACAAGGATATGATCAAAGCGTTGGATCCTAGGGCCCGGCACCGGCGCAGCGCGGCGCTTCTTTCGGTTTCACGGACGTCTGCCATGTCCCTCGTCGTCAAAATCTGCGGCCTGAAGACGCCCGAGACGGTCGAGGCCGCCATCGATGCCGGCGCCGACATGATCGGCTTCGTGTTCTTCCCGAAGAGCCCCCGCCATCTCGGGTTCCAGGAAGCCGCCGAGCTCGCGCGGCTGGCGCGCGGCCGGGCCGAGATCGTCGCGCTGGTGGTCGATGCCGGCGACGGCATGTTCGCCGCGATCTCCGACGAGGTGCGGCCGGACTGGTTCCAGCTCCACGGCCACGAGACCCCGGAGCGGGTCGCGGCCGTCGGCGATCTGTTCGGACGCCGGGTGATGAAGGCGATCGGCGTGCGCACCGCCGAGGACCTTGAGGCGCTCGGGCACTTCCCCGCAGCGGACCGGCTGCTGCTCGACGCCAAGGCGCCGCACGGCGCGTCGCGGCCCGGCGGAAACGGCAGGGCTTTCGACTGGAACCTGCTTGCGCACCTTGACCATGCGCCGCCGTTCATGCTTTCCGGTGGGCTTGGCCCGGAGAACGTGCGCGAGGCGATCGCGAAAGTCCGGCCGTTCGGTATCGATGTCTCCAGCGGCGTGGAAACGGCGCCGGGCGTGAAGGATCCCGAACGGATTGCCGCGTTCGTCGCCGCCGCGCGCGCGGCGGAGGCGGAACTGGCGGCGAGCCGTCCGGCGCAGGATGCCGGCGGGGCCGTATGAACGGGAACACAAAAGGGTATCGGCCGTGAACGAGGTTGCACGCGCAAAACTGGCTGAGGCTGCGTCCGGGGCGGCGGCCAATTCCTGGCGTTCGGGACCCGATGCGCGCGGCTTCTTCGGCATGTTCGGCGGCCGCTTCGTCGCCGAGACGCTGATGCCGCTGATCCTCGACCTCGAAGCGGCGTGGAACGCGGCGCGCACCGACCCGGCTTTCGAGGCCGAGCACGCGGCGCTGCGGACGAGCTATGTCGGCCGCCCGAGCCCGCTGACCTTCGCCCCCCGCCTGACGGAGCATCTCGGCGGCGCCAAGATCTATCTGAAGCGCGAGGAGCTGAACCACACCGGCTCCCACAAGATCAACAACTGCCTCGGCCAGATCCTGCTGGCCAAGCGCATGGGCAAGACGCGGATCATCGCCGAGACCGGCGCCGGCCAGCACGGCGTCGCTTCCGCCACGGTCTGTGCCCGCTTCGGCCTGCCGTGCGTGGTCTACATGGGCGCGACCGACATCGAGCGGCAGAAGCCCAACGTGTTCCGCATGCGCCTGCTCGGCGCCGAGGTGGTGCCGGTGACGTCCGGCGCGGGCACGCTGAAGGACGCGATGAACGAGGCCCTGCGCGACTGGGTGACCAACGTCGAATCGACCTATTACCTGATCGGCACCGCGGCCGGCCCCCATCCCTATCCGGCGATGGTGCGCGACCTGCAGTCGGTGATCGGCGAGGAGACCCGCGCCCAGATCCTGGAGGCCGAGGGCCGGCTTCCCGATGTCCTCGTCGCCTGCGTCGGCGGCGGTTCCAATGCCATCGGCCTGTTCCACCCCTTCCTCGACGATCCCGACGTGAAGATGGTCGGCGTAGAGGCGGGCGGCCACGGCCTCGACGGCGACGAGCACTGCGCCTCGCTCAACAAGGGGCGGCCGGGCGTACTGCACGGCAACCGCACCTACCTGCTGCAGGACGCCGACGGTCAGATCCTCGAAGGCCACTCGATCTCCGCCGGCCTCGACTATCCCGGCATCGGCCCCGAGCACTCCTACCTCCACGCCACAGGCCGGGTGAAATATGTGCCGGCCACCGACGAGGAGACGCTGGAGGCGTTCAAGCTGCTGTCGCGGCTGGAGGGCATCCTGCCGGCGCTCGAATCC
This sequence comes from Pseudoxanthobacter soli DSM 19599, assembly GCF_900148505.1. Classification (NCBI taxonomy): domain Bacteria; kingdom Pseudomonadati; phylum Pseudomonadota; class Alphaproteobacteria; order Hyphomicrobiales; family Segnochrobactraceae; genus Pseudoxanthobacter; species Pseudoxanthobacter soli. Next base: position 256,518 of record NZ_FRXO01000005.1, read on the forward strand.
GCCCACGCGCTCGCCGAGGTGATCAAGCTCGCCCCCACCATGGGCAAGGACGAGATCATCGTCATGAATCTGTCCGGCCGCGGCGACAAGGACGTGTTCTCCGTCGCAAGCCATCTCGGCCTCGATATCTGAGCGGAACCGACATGAACGCCCCCCTGTCCAACCCGGTCGCTGCCGGCTCCCGCATCGACCGCCGCTTCGCCGCGCTGAAGGCGGAAGGCCGCCCGGCGCTGGTGACGTTCCTCACCGCGGGCGATCCCGATCCGGCGACGTCGGCGGCGGTCCTCGCCGCGCTGCCGGCGGCCGGCGCCGACATCATCGAGATCGGGATGCCGTTCTCCGATCCCATGGCGGACGGGCCGGCGATCCAGGCCGCGTCCCAGCGGGCGCTGAAGGCCGGGCAGACGCTTGAGGGAACGCTCGCCATGGTGGCGGCGCTGCGCGAGGTCGACGACGCCGTTCCCGTGGTGCTGATGGGCTATTACAACCCGATCTACACCTACGGCATCGAACGGTTCCTGGAGACCGCCCGCAAGGCCGGGGTCGACGGGCTGATCGTGGTGGACCTGCCGCCCGAGGCCGATGACGAGCTGTGCCTGCCGGCGCACGAGCACGGTATCTCGTTCATCCGGCTGGCGACGCCCACCACCGATGAGAAGCGTCTGCCCTCGGTGCTCGCGAACACCTCCGGCTTCGTCTATTATGTCTCGATCCTCGGGATCACCGGCACGGCGGCGCCGGATGCCGCCGTGGTCGGCGAGGCGGTCCGCCGCATCAAGGCGCACACCGATCTGCCGGTCGCCGTCGGCTTTGGCGTGAAGACGCCCGAGCAGGCGGCCTCCATCGGCCGTATAGCCGATGGCGTCGTCGTCGGTTCTGCCATCGTCCAGGCGCTGGCGGCCACGCTCGACGAAGAGGGCCGCGCGACCGCGGCGAGTGTCGATGCGGTTCGCGATCTGGTCGCGGCGCTCGCCGCCGGCGTGAAGACCGCCCACACGGCCTGACAGCCATATTTCCGCCGACCGGCGGTGCGATGCGGTTCGTTGCCCCCGGCCGAGCCGCCTTGAACGAGGCTATTGATGAACTGGATCAACACTGTCGTCCGCCCGAAGATCCGCTCGTTCCTGAACCGGCGCGAGGTCCCCGAGAATCTCTGGATCAAGTGTCCGGAAACCGGGGAGATGGTGTTCCATCGCGATCTCGAGGCGAACCAGTGGGTGGTGCCGGGCTCCGGCCACCACATGAAGATTCCCGGCCGCAAGCGGCTTGAGCTCCTGTTCGACGGCGGCAATTACGAACAGCTTCCGACGCCGCAGGTCGCGGCCGATCCGCTGCGTTTCCGCGACGAGCGGCGCTATGTCGACCGGCTGAAGGATGCCCGCGCCAAGACCGGGCTCGATGACGCCGTGATCGTCGCCCGCGGCCGGCTGGACGGGCTCGACCTAACCGCCGCCGTGCAGGATTTCGCCTTCATGGGCGGCTCGCTCGGCATGGCCGCCGGCGAGGCGATCATCGCCGGCCTCGATGCGGCGCGGATCGCCGGCACCCCGTTCGTGCTGTTCGCGGCCTCCGGCGGCGCGCGGATGCAGGAAGGCATCCTGTCGCTGATGCAGATGCCGCGCACCACGGTCGGCATCGCCGCGCTGAAGGAAGCGGGCCTTCCCTACATCGTCGTGCTCACCAACCCCACCACCGGCGGCGTCACCGCGTCCTATGCCATGCTGGGCGACATCCACATCGCCGAGCCCGGCGCGCTGATCTGCTTCGCCGGCCCGCGGGTCATCGAGCAGACCATCCGCGAGAAGCTGCCGGATGGCTTCCAGCGGGCGGAATATCTGCTGGCTCACGGCATGGTGGACATGGTGGTCCACCGTCACGAGATCCGTCCGACGCTGTCGCGGGTGCTGAGGGTGCTGATGGGGCAGCCGCCGGCGGATGCTCCGGCCGCCGCTGAGGGTGTCGCGAACGTGCCCGCCACGGTCGCGGCCTGACGGGCCGGCCGAACCGAACGTGATGGACCGCACCGGCGCCACGCTGCAGCGCCTCGCCAAGCTGCACCCCAAGGAAATCGACCTGTCGCTCGACCGGGTGCACCGGCTGAACGCGGCGCTCGGCCATCCCGAGACGAAGCTGCCGCCGGTGATCCACGTCGCCGGTACCAACGGCAAGGGCTCGGTCACCGCGACCATGCGGGCGATCCTGGAGGCGGCGGGCAAGAGCGTCCACGTCTATACCTCGCCGCATCTCGTCAATTTCCACGAACGATTCCGGCTCGGCCAGCCGGGCGGCGGCCGGTTCGTCACCGACGAGGCGCTGATCGCGGCGCTCGACGAGGTCGAGCGGGTCAACGACGGCGCGCCGATCACCGTGTTCGAGATCACCACCGCCGCGGCGCTCGTGCTGTTCAGCACCCATCCGGCCGACGTGCTGCTGCTCGAAACCGGGCTTGGCGGCCGCCTCGACGCCACCAACGTGGTGGAAAAGCCGCTCGCCAGCGTCATCACCGCGATCTCGATGGATCACGAGAAGTTCCTCGGGGACGATCTCGCCAGCATCGCGCGGGAGAAGGCGGGCATCATCAAGCGCGGCGTGCCGGTCGTCTCCGCGCCGCAGCAGCCGGTGGCGGCGGAAGTCATCGAACGGGTCTCGGCGCGCCAGCAGGCGCCGCTGCATCTCGGCGGGCAGGACTGGACTGTCACCGAGGAGCGCCGGCGGCTCGTCTTCCAGGACGAGGATGCCCTGCTCGACCTGCCACTGCCGCGCCTCGTCGGGCGCCATCAGCTCGCCAACGCGGGAACCGCGATCGCCGCGCTGCGCGCGGCGGCGCTGTGGCCGGGGATGGCTGCGGCCGAGCGCGGCCTCGGCGCCATCGAATGGCCCGCGCGCATGCAGCGCCTGTCGGCCGGCCGGCTGGTCGATCTCTGCCCCCCCGGATCGGAGCTGTGGCTCGACGGTGGGCACAATCCCGCGGCCGGGGAGGCGATCTCCGGCGTGATGGCCGACCTCGAGGAGCGTCACCCCCGTCCGCTGTTCATGATCGTGGGAATGCTCAACACCAAGGACCCGATCGGCTTCTTCAAGCCGTTCGCCGGGCTGGTGCGCCATCTGTTCACGGTTCCGGTTTCCGGATCGGAGGCCGGCCGGGAGCCGGGCGAACTCGCCCAGGCCGCGCGCACGGCGGGGCTTTCGGCCGAGCCCGCCGGAAGCGTCCAGACGGCGCTCAGGGTGCTTCAGGAGGGCTGGCGCTACGAGCCGCCGCCGCGCATCCTGATCTGCGGCTCGCTCTATCTCGCCGGCGACGTGCTCGACCAGAACGGCACACCGCCAGCCTGAACCCGGCGGGGAACGCCGCACCGTCGGTCAGGGCAGGGGGCTTCGGGAAAGCGGCGCGGGGCAGGGCGATGCCCCTCCCCAGTGACTTATGCTGCCCGGTAACTCACGCTTGCCCACCGACCGCGCGCCGACCTTTGCCGCATGAAAAAGGGGCGCCGGCATCGCCGGGCGCCCCTTTTCCGTTTCGTGATCTTGGTCGTCGGCGACCTTGGCCGCGCGTGGGTTCTCAGTTCGTCGGAACCGGCGTGCCGTTGAGCCGGGCGAGGCCGTCGATCGCGGGCTTGTAGTTGGCCTTGAGATTGAGGGCGGCGCGGAACGACGTGCGGGCCTTCTCGACATTGCCGAGCTGGCTCGCCGCGATGCCGCGGTTCGCCCATGCCTCGGCGTAATACTTGTCGATGGACACGGCGACCGTGAAGTCGTCCTCGGCGGACTGGTAGTTGCCCAGCGCCAGATAGGACAGGCCGCGGCCGTTATAGGGCGCGGCGGCCGACGGATCGAGGCTGATGGCGCGCGAGAAGTCCTCGACGGCCTGGGCGTTGTTGCCCTGCTCCTGATAGACCAGCGCGCGGTTGTGGAATGCCTGAGAATTGTTCGGGTCGGCCGCGATCGCGGCGTTGAAGTCGTTCAGCGCCAGATCGTACTGCTTGTTCAGGCGGTAGATATTTCCCCGGCCCACATAGGCGGCCGAATATTTCGGATTGATCTGCAGCGCCTTGGCGTAGTCGTTGAGGGCCGACATCATGTCGCCCATCGACCGGTAGATCAGCGCGCGGTTGGCGTAGGCCTGATAGAAATTCGGGTCGAGCTTGATGGCGGTGCTGAAGTCGGCGAGCGCCTTGTCGTAGGAGCCCATCCGGCCGTAGGCGCTGCCGCGCACATTGTAGGCCAGCGGATCGGAGGGGTTGGCCTCGATCACCTGGCTGATCGACTGGATGTTGTCCGCGGAGGCCGCGCGTGCGGCGACCTGAGCCGGTGTCAGCGCGGCCTGATTCTGGCAGCCCGCGGCGATCAGGGCCAGCGCCAGTGCGCCGGCCGGCGCGACCACACGGCCGTTGCCGGAAAGGGCACGGATCAGACCCGGCATCACGCCCCGGCCACCCGCCTCGGGACCCTGCTTCGAAGGCTGCGCCGCCGTCCCCATCGTCCTCAAGCCCGCTTGCCGCATCCCATACTCCTGGCCGCCGTCGATGACCCCCGGTCGTCGGAACGGTCGCTGTTTGAAACGCGCATCCGCCCCAGGCGATGCGCTTGATGGAAAACTTGTCCGCCCGCGGCCGCGCTCGGCTCCGGTCCCGTCGCGGGACGGTCCGCCGATTCGCACGCGGTGCGTCCTGCCAGGAACCCCGTGTTCGGGATGCCGATGTCGAGAACATGGCAGACGGTGCGAAAAATCGATCGTCTCGTCCGAATTCTGCGCGGGCGCGGCAACTCGGCATCGCCGACCACCGGTTCCGGAGCGCGTCGGCCCTTCGCCTGCCCATGCCCGGCGTGTGCTGCGCACCGGCCGATGCCGGTCCCGAAGCATCGAACCCGACCCGTTTCGAACCCGACCTGTTTCGAACCTGAGGCGCGTCGAACCGAGGCGCGGTGAATCGAAGACGCTTCGAATCCGAATGGCGGCGAAAGCGAAACGCCGCGAGCCTCCGGCGACGAGGACACCCCCGCGTCGCGAACGGCCGAAGCCGCGGACCGTGGAGCGTCGACCGCCGCGATCCGCCACGCTGCGCCGAGTCGGGAAGCGACGAGAGAACCGCCGGCCGGAGCACACGGGCACCGGTGCATATGGCACCGGAGCAAATGGCACCGCAGCACATAGCAAAAGACCGCCGTTGGAAGACCCAACGCCGGTCCGGTAATCCGCGCGATTCGCGCCGCGTCCAGTGTCACGCGCGAATCGGTCTCTGGCGGCCGATCAGAATGCCGGCCGGCGCGCTCGCGCCGGGGCAAACGGCGGCGGAAATCCGGGCTCCCGAAGAAGCCGGCCCGCCTCGTATCGATCAGCGCTTGGCGACGACCTTGGTCGGCACCAGACCCTCGCGCTGCGCGCGCTTGCGGGCAAGCTTGCGCGCACGGCGAACGGCCTCGGCCTTCTCACGCGCCTTCTTCTCCGACGGCTTTTCGTAATGACCGCGGAGCTTCATCTCGCGGAAGATGCCTTCGCGCTGCATCTTCTTCTTGAGAGCCTTCAGAGCCTGGTCGACGTTGTTGTCGCGGACGAGAACCTGCACGCCTTTGTCTCGCTATCCTGTCGAGACCGCTTCCCGCCTTAAAGGGAACGGTGTCATCGAATGTTGATCAAACCAAACGGACGGCGCGCTTCGCCCTGTCAGACGAAACCGCACCGTTCGACATGGAGGGCTCGATAGCAGAAACGTGGCCCTGTGTCCACGTCTTCCTGCCCCGTATTCCCGCCTGTGTTCACGCCCTGTCTTAGCCGTGTCTTGGCCGTGTCTTGGCCGACTTTCCCATCGCCGGATTTGCCGCCGCTTGCGTCTGCCCGACGGAGATCGCCCGCCTGGCCGCAGGGCCTGTATGGGGGCGCGGGAGACGAGGCGGTGCGGGGAGGCGGAGGGTCCGCGGTCAAAGCGGTTGGAGGAGAAGGGCACGCAGGCGCTTGGGGGGTGACGGCGCCTGCGTGCCCTTGCCGCCGGTTCCCTGCGGGGCGGCAGGGGGCGGCGCCTCCATCGATCCGGCGCCGGGGCTGATCGGCGATGGGGATCGACGTCGCGACCGGAGCCGCACGCCAAACGAGGCAGCTCCACCGCGGTCTTCATCTTCGTCCGGTGGGGCGGACGGCCGAAGATGAAGTCTTGCCGAAGCGATCAGCCGGACCGGAGGAACCGGATCGACGGAACATCGCTTCGCAGTTCAGGAACCGGGCACCGCGCGGCCGTCAGAGGCGACGGTGTCCTGCGGTCGGTGCCCTGCCGGCGAACCGGCGAAGGCTCACTGCGCCGTGGTGGACGCAGCCGGCTTCTTGGTCTTGTGGGCAGTCGAGGCCGGCTTCTTCTTCTTGACGGTCGTGTGCTTCACCGTGCTCTGGGCGGTGGTGGAGGTCGACGGCGTCGTGCTCGCGGCGTAGGCGGCCGGGGCGAGGCCGAGCGCCACCGAGAGGGTCGCGGCGGAGAGGGCAAGCGCGAGGCGGTTGCGGATGGTCATCTTGAAAATCCTCGTTTGCGATGCGCCGGGGGCGGCTGCGACCCGCCGGTGGTGGCTTCCATCGCGCCACATAGCTATTTCGCTATGACCCCGAGGGCGGTTACAGGCAGACGAGAATTTTTTTCGGGACCCGCATTTTTTTTCAGGTGCGGGGCGATTTCTTCGCCGGACGGCGCAGCGTGCGCGTCAGGGCGGGCGCGCCGAACGCGACGCTGCAGCCGATCACGGCCGCGACCGCGATGAAGTTGACGAAGAGATCGGCCGCCGCCGCGTCCCACGGGCGGAACAGGTTGAACAGCGTCAGCCCGGCGGAGACGGCCGCGAGGCCCGCCGTCGCCGCCGCCAGCCGCGGCCAGAGCGAATAGGCCCGCCGCAGCATGAACACCATCAGCGCCGACAGGGGCAGGGCGAGCGCGAGAATCAGCACGAGGCAGTCGCGCACCTCGCTCAAGGTCGGGTCGTAGGCATCGTCGGGCGCCATCCACACGCGCACGAAGCCGGCGATGCTGGCCCCGATCCAGATCGCGGCGGAGGGCAGCGGCACCAGCGCCCAGGTGGGCGAACGGTCCGGAACCGAGAGTTCGAAGGCCGCGAGCGCGGCAAGGCCCATCGTGACGACGGATGCCGCAAGGGCGAGCGCGAACTCCGGCATGTCCACCATGCGCCCGAACAGTTCCTCGAGATCGGCGAACACGGCGAGCGTGATGGTGAGCGCGCCGACGATGGCGAGCCAGCTCGTCGCCCTGAGGGCCGGCGTGGACATCCGCTCGACCGGGGGCGGTTCGTCGGCGAGATCGCCGATCAGGGCCTCGAGCCGCGCGGCCGCCGAGCCCCCGGCGGTCAGGTCGGGATCATCGTCGTAGGAGGGGAGATCGTGCGGCGAGAGATCTCGGGAGGCGAGATCGCGGGCGCCGAGATCGTGCGAATCGCCGGCCTCGTCGCGCCCGGCGTGGGGCTGGCCGGAGAGGCCATGCCGCGTGTCCCGCCCGGGGCGCCCCGGCGCATCGCGGTCGGTGTCGTCCGACCGGGCGGAAATATCCGGCAGATGAGGCATCGCTCGGCTCCTGATCCGGGCTCGGCGCCCGGCCCAGGGGCCCCGGCGTCAGTCCTGACTGGCGAGACGCACCGTGAGCGCCTTTAGCGCACGGTGCAAGTTCACCTTCAACGCCCCCATCGACCGCCCCGTTGCGGCCGCCGCTTCCGCGAGCGACCGCTGCCGCAGCGCCAGTTCCTCGACCGCTTCGCGCTGGCCCGCGGGCAAGGTGGCGATGGCCTTGCCCAGCCATTCGATGCGGCCCTGGAAGTCGACTACGGCGGTCTGATCGGCCTCGGAATCAGGATGGTTCTCGTAGGCGAGCGGGGCGTGGACCTCGCGGCTGTCGCGGCGGGTCTGGCGGCGGAGGAGATCGATTGCCCTGCGCTGCGCGATGGTGCGAATCCACGCCGTGAACGACCGGCCGCGCTCATAGGTGTGCCGCGCCTGATGGAGGGTGAGGAGCACGTCCTGCACCACGTCGTCCAGCCGGTCCGGCGGCACGCCCTGCCGGCGCGCGGCCGACCGGATCAGCGGCACGCTTTCCCGCAGCACGGTCTGATAGGCGCGGCCGTCGCCTTCCTGGGCGGCGACCATCAGCGCGCTCAAACGCGCATCGGCATCCGGAACCGGAGACTTCTGAGAGAGAGGAGTGTCGGACATGTTCGGCTTCGCCCACCCGTCGACCGCAAGTTAAAAATCGGTCATGGCCGATCACGATCCAGCGATCCGAAGCGGGCGTTGTTGAGGCGGGCCAAAAATTTCCGGGAACCACGTCGTCGGGCATGGCCTGACCCCTCCGGAGGCCGTGGCCGCCTCCCGCCAGCGGCGGGAAGTGCTGTTGAATCAAGGGCTGCGTCGAAGGGATGTCGCGGTTCGGCCTGTGGATGCCGGCGCCGTGTCTTCCCTTGTGGTTCGTCGCGACCGGCCCGGCGGTTACGTTGCCGGGATTCAAAAAAAGGCAATTTCGTGAAATGAACCGCGTCCCGAGCGCCGGGGCCGCCGGAGCGGCCCCGCCAGGCCCCGTCACATGGTCGCGCCGACCTGCCAGGGCACGAATTCCGCGTCGCCGTAGCCGAGCAGTTCGGACTTCGAGCGCTCGCCCGAGGCGACCCGCAGCACGGTCTGGAAAATCTCCCGGCCCTTGTCCTCGATGGAAACGCCCTCGACCACGTCGCCGCAATTGATGTCCATGTCGTCGGGCATCCGGCGGTAGGTCTCGGAGTTGGTCGCGAGCTTGATCGAGGGCGTCGGCTTGCAGCCATAGGCCGAGCCGCGGCCGGTGGTGAAGCACAGCACGTTGGCGCCGCCCGCCACCTGTCCCGTCGCAGAGACCGGATCGTAGCCGGGGGTGTCCATGAACACGAGGCCGCGGGTGCGGACCTGTTCGGCATAGCGGTAGACGTCGGCGAGCGCCGTGGTGCCGGCCTTGGCGGCGGCGCCGAGCGACTTCTCCAGAATGGTGGTGAGCCCGCCCGCCTTGTTGCCCGGCGACGGGTTGTTGTTCATGTCGCCGTGGTTGCGGGTGGTGTAGTCCTCCCACCAGTGGATGATGTCGACCAGCTTCTCACCCACCTCGCGATTGACCGCGCGGCGGGTCAGCAGGTGCTCCGCGCCGTAGATCTCGGGCGTCTCCGACAGGATCGCCGTGCCGCCGTTGGCGACGAGCAGGTCGACGGCCGCGCCGAGCGCCGGGTTGGCGGTGATGCCGGAATAGCCGTCCGAACCGCCGCACTGCAGGGCGAGCACCAGTTCGGAAGCCGGAATGGTCTCGCGCCGCGCGGCGTCGACCGCTGGCAGCATCTCGCGGATATCGGCCACCGCGCGCTCCACCGCCTTGCGGGTGCCGCCGCTGTCCTGAATCGTCAGGGTGCGGAAGGTCTCGCTTTCGGAAAGGCCGTATTCGCTCTTCATGCGGGCGATCTGGAACACCTCGCAGCCGAGGCCGACCATCACGACGCCGCCCATGTTCGGGTTGGCCGCGTAGCCCCACTGGGTGCGCTTCAGAATGTCGAAGCCTTCGCCCTTGGAAGCCATGCCGCAGCCGGTGCCGTGCACCAGCGGGATGACGCCGTCGATGTTGGGATAGTCGTCGAGGATGCCCGAGCGCTCGATCTCCTTGGCGACGAAGCGGGCGACCGTGGCCGAGCAGTTCACCGAGGTGAGGATGCCGACATAGTTGCGCGTGCCCGCGCGGCCGTCCGCCCGGCGGAAGCCCTGGAAGGTCGCGCGCTCGCTTTCCGGCACCATCGTGGCCGGGCGGGCCTCCTCCGCATAGCGATAGTCGCGCTCGAACGTCTCCATCCGGCAATTGTGCTCGTGCACCCACTCGCCGGCCGCGATCGGCCGCGAGGCGGCGCCGATGATCTGGCCGAACTTGCGGATGGATTCGCCCTCCGCGATGGGCCGCACCGCGATCTTGTGGCCGCGCGGAATGCGCTCGCGCGTGACGACGCCTTCCGCGAGGGCGCCTTCACCGAGGCCGTCGACGGCGACCACGACGTTGTCGTCGGCATGAAGCCTCAGGATCGGCGGGCGTTCGGGAGCGGAGACGGTGATCGTGGACATCTCGGGGGACCTCGGAGGAAGCGGTATCCGGCCTGCGGCCCGTGCTTTCTCGCGGGGTCTCGGCGCAGGACGGGCGGCGGGGGGACGCCTGCGGACCGTGCCGCGCGCCCGTGCTTTAGGTAGTTGGATCGGTTTCAGTTTACAATAACGATAAAATACGGGAGCGGATAATACCGATAAAAGACCGCCGAAGGCAAACGCCGCCGTCGCTGCACATGCGGCAAACGACGTATTGCCGCTAGCGCCTTCGCCGGCTGACAGTGCCGGCTTGCACCCGCGCCGGACGGTCCGGTCCAGTGGAAGAGAACCCGGTGGAAGAGGCCTATGCCGCGATGGCCTGCTTCCGCCCGCCCGGGCGGCGGGGTTTGAGCCTCAGGGCGGGCGCCTCGATGAAGTGCCAGGACAAAACTGCCAGCGCCAGCGCGCCGGCCAGCGACACCAGCGCGGCGACGTGAACGCCAAGGACGCCGTGGAAATGCGCCGCCACCACCTGCTGCATCGGAAAGGCGTAGAGATAGAGCCCGTAGGAGAAGTCGCCCCACCGTGCGAAGCCGGCAAAGGATGTCCCCCGGGCGAAGGCCAGCACGGCATAGGCGAACAGGAAGGCGCGCGGCGCGAACGGCAGCGCGGTCGCGGGCATCACCACCAGCGCGCCGACGATCAGCACGGCGATGTCCGTCCGCAGCGGCAGCCGGTTCGGGCTCAGCGCCAGCACCGCGCCGCTCAGATAATAGAGCCCGAGCCCGGCGATCACCGTCATATCCGAGCCGGCTACGAACAGGCTGGTGCGCCCGCTCGCCTCGACCGCGATCAGGAAGCCCCACAGCACCGCGCCGCCGAGAAGATGCCACGGCAGCGCGCGCGCGAACACGCGGGGCAGTCCGAGGCGCACCGCCACCAGCACGGCGAGGCCGATCGCCGACGACATCACATACATCAGCACCTCGACCGGCAGGCTCCACAGCGAGCCGTTGACGGCGCCGGGGAACGGATTGTCGGCGAACACGCCCGGCAGGGTGTGATGGATGCGGGGAAACAGCACGATGTTGCCGAGATAGCGCCACGTCTCGCCGGACGCGAAATAGGCACCGAGCGGAACGGTGGTGACGAGCGGGCCGAGCACGAACACCGAGAACAGCAGCACGCCGGCGAGGCCGGGCAGGATGCGCAGGGCGCGGCGCCTTGCGAACCGGGCCGGCGAGGGGTCCGCCTGCCAGCTCAGCGTGATGAGATAGCCGCTGACGCAGAAGAAGATGTCGATGCCGAGCCCGTGCAGCGAGGTGCCGAGCAGGAACGGCACCGGCTCGCCCATCAGCACGAACATGTGGCCGTAGAGCACAGACAGGGCCGCGAGCACGCGCAGGAAATCGAAATTGTTGGCGCGCGTCATCGCAGAGCCCGGTTCACCCTTGTTGCCCGCGACCTTGTAGCCTTCCGGCCGCCGCCGTCAAACGTCCGCTCGGCGGTTCCCGCGCGAACGGCGGCGAACGCCCCTGCCGCTCGACGCTCTGTCATGTTAGCAAAATGCGCCCGTCCGCTTTTCTCCCGTCCGCCATGCCTCGGTTGGTCTGGCGCGCCAATGCACGAGCCTTCATGACGCCGTCGATGCCCGTTCCCGCCTCGTCCGTTCCCGCCCCGTCCGATGCCGGCCTGCCGGGCGCTGCCGCAGCGGCCGTCGTGCCGGCCTTCGTGCGCGCCCACGGCGGCGTCGGCCTCACGCTCACCGCCGCGCCGCGCGGCACCGAGGCGATGCGGGTGCGTGAGGCGGGCGGCTACCGCGTGCGCTTCCCCGCGGTGGAAGGGCGCCATTGCGAGGCCGTGCTGATCAACACCGGCGGCGGCATGACCGGCGGCGACACCATGCGCGTCGAGATCGAGGCGGGCGAGGGCGCGGACGCGGTGGTGACGACCCAGGCGGCGGAGAAGATCTATCGCTCGCAGGGTGCCGACACCCGCGTCGACGTTTCCATCCGGCTTGCGTCAGGCGCGAGTTTTGCATGGCTGCCGCAGGAAACCATTCTGTTCGACGGGTCGCGGCTTCGCCGCTCGCTCGAGATCGACCTTGCCGGGGATGCGCGCCTGCTGATGGCGGAGAGCCTGTTTTTTGGTCGTGCGGCCATGGGGGAAAGTTTCGCGCGCGGCGCGTTCCGCGATCGCTGGCGGCTGCGCCGCGACGGCCGGCTGGTGCTGGCCGAGGGCGTGCGGATCGAGGACGACATCGCCGGCACGCTGGAGCGCGCGCCGCTCGGCGGCGGCGCGCGCGCCGTGGCCACGCTCGTCTGTGTGGCGCCGGACGCCGAATCCCGTCTGGACGAGGCCCGTGCCCATCTCGAAGGCGCCGTGAGCGAATGCGGGGCAAGCGCGTGGGACGGGCTTCTCGTGGTCCGGATGCTCTGCCGCGAGGCCGCCGCCCTCAGGGCCGATCTGGTGCGCTTCCTCGTTGCCTTCAGGGGAATGGCGATGCCGCGATCCTGGTAGCGCCGGCAGGCCGCCCGCCCCACGGTTGCGGCATGCCCGGAGGCAGACCCGGAATTCCTTAGCCTGCTTCGTATCCCTTATCTCGCTTCGAAAGACCAAGGCTTGGAGACTGTGCGATGAACCTGACACCCCGGGAAAAGGACAAGCTGCTCGTCGCCATGGCGGCGATGGTGGCCCGTCGCCGGCTGGAGCGCGGCGTGAAGCTCAACCATCCGGAAACGGTCGCGCTCATCACCGACTTCGTCGTGGAGGGCGCGCGCGACGGCCGCACCGTGGCCGACCTGATGGAAGCCGGCGCCCACGTCGTGACCGCCGACCAGGTGATGGACGGCGTCGCCGAGATGATCCACGACGTGCAGGTCGAGGCGACGTTCCCGGACGGCACCAAGCTCGTGACCGTCCACAACCCGGTCCGCGGCGCGCTCGGCCGGCTCGATCCCGGCGCGGTGGAGACGGCCGAGGGCGAGATCGTGCTCAACGTGGGCCGGGCGACGGTCACGCTCACCGTCTCCAACACCGGCGACCGGCCGATCCAGGTCGGCTCGCACTACCATTTCTACGAGACCAACGCCGCGCTTTCCTTCGACCGCGAGGCCGCCCGCGGCATGCGCCTCGACATTCCCTCGGGAACCGCCGTGCGCTTCGAGCCGGGCCAGACGCGCGAGGTCAACCTCGTGGCGCTTGCCGGCGAACGCACCGTCTACGGCTTCCGCCAGGCGGTGATGGGCAAGCTCTGAGGCTCCGGCAGGAACCGAACGACGAGAAAGTCGAAGGACGAGAGAGTCGAAGGACGAGAGACATGGCTTACACGCTTTCCCGCGCCGCCTATGCCGGCCTGTTCGGACCGACGACCGGCGACAAGGTGCGCCTCGCCGATACCGAACTCTTCATCGAGGTCGAAAAGGACTTCACCACCTACGGCGAGGAAGTCTCGTTCGGCGGCGGCAAGGTCATCCGCGACGGCATGGGTCAGTCCCAGGCGACGCGGGCGCAGGGTGCGGTCGACACCGTCATCACCAACGCCGTGATCCTCGACCACTGGGGGATCGTGAAGGCCGACGTCGGCCTCAAGGGCGGCCGCATCGCCGCCATCGGCAAGGCCGGCAACCCGGACATCCAGCCGGACGTGACCATCATCATCGGCCCGGGCACCGAGATCATCGCCGGCGAGGGCAAGATCCTCACCGCCGGCGGCTTCGATTCCCACATCCACTTCATCTGCCCGCAGCAGGTGGACGACGCGCTGATGTCGGGCATCACCACCCTGCTCGGCGGCGGCACCGGGCCGGCGGAAGGCACCAAGGCCACCACCTGCACCCCCGGCCCGTGGCACATCGAGATGATGATCCGCGCCGTGGACAGCATGCCCGTCAATATCGGCATCGCCGCCAAGGGCAACGCCTCGCTGCCGGGAAGCCTCGTCGAGCAGGTGATGGCGGGCGCGTGCGCGATGAAGCTGCACGAGGACTGGGGCACCACGCCGGCCGCCATCGACAACTGCCTGTCGGTCGCCGACGAATACGACGTGCAGGTGATGATCCACACCGACACGCTGAACGAATCGGGCTTCGTGGAAGACACCATCGCCGCCTTCAAGGGCCGCACCATCCACGCCTTCCACACCGAGGGCGCCGGCGGCGGCCATGCCCCGGACATCATCAAGGTGGCCGGGCTGCCGAACGTGCTGCCGTCGTCCACCAACCCGACGCGGCCCTTCACCCGCAACACCCTCGACGAACACCTCGACATGCTGATGGTGTGCCACCATCTCGACCCGTCGATTCCCGAGGATCTGGCGTTCGCCGAAAGCCGCATTCGCAAGGAGACCATCGCGGCCGAGGACATCCTGCACGATCTCGGCGTGCTCTCGATGATGTCGTCGGACAGCCAGGCCATGGGCCGGCTCGGCGAGGTGGCGACCCGCACGTGGCAGACCGCCCACAAGATGAAGGTGCAGCGTGGCCCGCTGCCCGGCGAGAACGGCAACGACAATGTCCGCGCCAAGCGCTACATCGCCAAGTACACCATCAACCCGGCGGTGGCCCACGGCGTGTCGAAGCACATCGGCTCGGTCGAGCCGGGCAAGCTCGCCGATCTCGTGCTGTGGTCGCCTGCCTTCTTCGGCACCAAGCCCGATCTCGTGCTCAAGGGCGGCATGATCGTCGCCGCGCCGATGGGCGACCCCAACGCCTCGATCCCGACGCCGCAGCCGGTGCACTACCGCCACATGTTCGGCGCGTTCGGCAAGGCGGTGGGCGCGACCTCCGTCACCTTCGTCTCGAAGGCGGCGATCGAGGGCGGGCTCGCCGGACGCCTCGGCCTTGAAAAGACGCTGGTCGCCGTCGAGAACACCCGCGGAGGCATCGGCAAGCGCTCGATGATCCACAACGACGCCACGCCGAAGATCACCGTCGATCCCGAGACCTACGCGGTAACGGCGGACGGCGAGCTGCTGGTGTGCGAGCCAGCCGAGGTGCTGCCGATGGCCCAGCGCTATTTCCTGTTCTGAGCCGCGCCGCGCGGGTTCGAATTCAACAGAAGAAAGCGGCCGGAGCGCAAGAGCATATCCCGTTCAGATCGAAGCGATCTGAACGACAAGGATATGCTCAAGCTTTCGAATCTGGAGCGATTTCTCGTCGATCTGATGATTCCATCAGATCGGAAAGCGCTCTAGCCCCGGCCCGATGCGAAAGCGAACGTCATGTTGCGTGCCACTGCCATCCTCCGCCACGGCGAGGTCGACCGCGAAAAGATCGTCGACCGCGTCACCCTCGACCATGCCGGCCGGCACCGGCGTCGCGTCGTTCTCGGCGCCGAGGGCGGGCTCTCCTTCCTGCTCGATCTCGGCAAGGCCGTCGTGCTCCACGACGGCGATGCGCTGGTGCTGGATGACGGCCGCCTCGTCGAGGTGAAGGCCGCGGCCGAGCGGCTCCTCGCGGTCAAGGCGGCCGATCCGCTCGCGCTCGCCCGCGTCGCCTGGCACATCGGCAACCGCCATACCCCGGCCGAGATCACCGAAACCGCGATCTTCATCGAGGACGACCACGTTCTCGCCGACATGGTGCGCGGCCTCGGCTGTGCCGTGGAGCCGGTGGTGCGCCCCTTCCGCCCCGAGCGCGGCGCCTACGACCATGGCGGCGGCCACCACCACCACGACCGCTTCGCCGAGGACGAATCGGCCCATGCCGACGGTCATGACCACGATCACGGTCACCACCATCACGACGACGACCACGGCCACGCCCATGGCCACGGGCATCATGACGACGACCATGATCACGGTGGGCACAGCCACAACCATAGTCATGGCCATTCCCATTCCCAATCCCATGCCCACGCCCACGCCCACGCTCATGCGGAGGCCGGGGGCAAACCGGTCCCGGCGGACAGGCCCCACGCGCACCAGCATGTGCACGTCCACACCCACGTCGAAGCGGACGGGACGGTGACGACCCACGCTCACGGCCACGCCCATGCGCATTCCCACGACACCGACGGGCCGCACCATCACGACCGGCTGCACCCCGACGACGCGCCGCACCGGCATCACCACCCGCGCGCCGAGGATGGCGCGTCGTGAGCGCGCAATGACCATGCAAACGCGCGCAATGAGCGCTCATCTACCGATGATGGTGTGGATGTCGCCCGCCTTTCCGGTGGGCGGATTCGCCTATTCCCACGGGCTCGAATGGGCCGCGGAAGCCGGCGACCTGAAGGGCGCCGACGACCTCAGGGAATGGCTCGGCGACCTCCTGTTCCACGGCGGTCCGCGCAACGACGCCATCCTGTTCCGCGCTGCCTTCCTCGCCAGCGGGAGCGGGGACAACGATGGGCTGCGCGAGGCCGCGGAACTCGCGCTCGCCTTCGCCGGCAGCCGGGAACGGCGGCTCGAAACCGTCACCCAGGGCAACGCCTTCGTCATCGCCGCCACCTCGTCCTGGCCCTGCGCGGCGCTCGACCGCCTGAAAGCGGCCTGGGATGGGGATATCGCCTATCCCGTCGCCGTCGCGGTGACCGCCGCCGGCCACGGTCTCGCTCTCCATCCGGCGCTCGAAGGCTTCCTCGTCGGCGTCGTCGGCAATCTGGTCTCGGCGGCCGTCCGCCTCGGCGTCGTCGGTCAGACCGGCGGCCAGCAGGCGGTGGCCGCGTTGGTGCCTGCCGTTGAAAGGCTCGCCGCCCTGGTCTGCGGCATGGACGGCGCAGCGGTCCTCACCCTCGACGATCTCGGCGGCGCGGCGTTCCGCAGCGACATCTCCGCCCTTCGACACGAAACCCAGTATACGAGGCTGTTCCGATCATGAGCACATCCCCCAATGGCCCCCTGCGCGTCGGCATCGGCGGGCCGGTCGGCTCGGGCAAGACCGCGTTGATGGAGGCGCTGTGCAAGCGGCTCGCGGGCGACTACGCCGTCGTCGCCATCACCAACGACATCTACACCAAGGAAGACGCGGAGATCCTGACGCGCGTCGGCGCGCTGCCGCCCGAGCGCATCATGGGCGTGGAGACCGGTGGGTGCCCGCACACCGCCATCCGCGAGGACTGCTCGCTCAATCTCGCCGCCGTCGCCGACATGAACCGCCGCTTTCCGGGGCTCGATCTCGTGCTGATCGAATCGGGCGGCGACAATCTCGCAGCGACGTTCTCGCCGGAACTCGCCGACATCACGATCTATGTGATCGATGTTTCCGGTGGCGAGAAGATCCCGCGCAAGGGCGGGCCCGGCATCATCCGGTCCGATCTTCTGGTGATCAACAAGATCGATCTCGCGCCCTATGTCGGCGCCAGCCTCGAGGTGATGGAGCGCGACACGCAGCGCATGCGTGGTGAGCGGCCCTATGTGTTCACCAACATTCGCGGCGGAACCGGCGTCGACGTGGTCGCCGACTTCATCCTGAGAGCCGGTGGCCTGAAGGCTTGATTGCAGGGCTCTGAACGGGTTGCGCCCGGCGGCTGCCGATCGGGCGCAACCGGCCGCATCGAAGGGAAGCGGCCATTGGCCGTGTGACGAGAGCGGAGGCCCGTCGTCAGGGCCTTCTGCGGGTCACACGGACGTCGGTACTGGTCGGGTGTTCGCGATATTTGGCCGGGCCGTGCGGCTCAGGTCATCGTCGCCGCGGTCAGGCTGTTGGGCGAGGTTCCGTAATAGCGCAGCGTGCCGTTGCCGTAGTGCGCATACATCAGGTCGCCGGTCAGCTTGTTCAGAACGCTGAAGTGGCCAGACGAATATCGTCCGCCGTCGCCCATGACGATAAGGTTGCCGCTGAACTCGTAATAGTTCTCGATGTTGCGGTTGATCTTCACCATGGTGGAGGTGTCGTCCGAAATCTGATCCCGCCGCCGCGCGATTTCCTCGCGCAGATAGTTCGCCATCTTGCGGATGGCGGACGGCATGTTCTCTTCCGTATCGGACGCGAACCTGGATGGCATCCGGGCCGCTTCCTCGATGGCCGCGACGACGGCTGCGAGGCCGATATCCTCCGCGCCGGTCGTCGCGACGTCGCTGACGGACGGCGGCGGCAGCGCCGGCAACTGCCAGCCGAACACGGCGACGGCGTCACCACTCGGCTCCGGTGTGTCGCCGCTGTCCTCAAGCCAGGGATAGGGGGAGGGGCCGTCTTCGCCGATGGCCAGCCCCCCGTTGCCGTCCGTTCCGGCTGCGCCCGCAGCTGCCGTGTCCCGAACGGAGGCATCGGCGCGGTCGCCGACGGCAAAACCGTCCGGTCCATGGGTGGAGGGCAGGGCTGAAGGCTGGGCGGCAGGCTGGCGCAGCTGCTGGATATCGGCGGCGTTGCCGGCATGATCTGCCGTCGCCACGCCGCTTCCGGCGTCGGCGGATGAGGAGGTGTTCAGAACGGCATTGCTGATCGCAGTGGTGACCTGCGACGAGATGGGCGAAAGCCGCGTCGAAATCTCCGTATTCTTCACGGCGGCGTCCGCGGTCGTCTCGGAACTGCCTTCGACGGTGGGCGTATAGAGGGCCGTGGACGTCGCCGAGGTCACCGAAACCGGCGCGGCGACGGCCAGGTCACGCGCCGCGACCGCGGCCTGGGTCCACGGCGGAGCGGGCTGGTTCGGCTGGGATGTCACCGACTGGATAGCCGTCATGATGATCGCCGTCCCGAACACTGACGGCCGGGCGGGGAGGACCCGGGCATCAGAACGCGTGCCGCTCGACCGCTATCATGGCGACGGGCGACGATGAGCAGCGACTATCATGGTCGCCGTGAAATCGGGTCCACGCTGCCGGGCAACGTCCGGCACAATCAGCTATGTAAAGTATGCTTCCAAGTTGCACGGCGAAGCTTGCGCGAAGCTTGCTTTCGCCGCGGCGCCGCGGCGTAAAAGATGTGCAAAACCAATGCGTCGAGCGCATCCAGCGTCGTGGGCACGGTCTCTCCCGATCGAAATGGCGGCCGCAACGGCACGGCGGGGCCACAGGCGAGAACGGGTGGCCGTGGTCCCGCTCAGACAAGCTAATGTTTCTACTTGTCTTTCGGCGTTAGCGCGAAAAGAGGTTGGGCGAAACGCGATTGCGGGGACACTCGATCCGAGGTCAAGAGCCTTTTGAAGCTCATTGTAAATGCGTGACGGATTTAAGACGGGTGAAAAAGCACGCGAGTCTCGTGAGCACAACCAGGGCTTGATCCTGTTGCGTTCGGACTGGTCCGGCGGGGAGACGATGAGCCAAATGGCTGCGATCGCGCAATTTCCCCGTCGACGGGTCTGCGCTGACGGGAAACTGAGGTCGGGAAAACGGCTACCCGCGCGTTGACGGGTCGATCAGGCCGGCATCGCCGCGAGCGGGATGATGGCGCCGCGGTGACGGATCACGGTGGCAGCCAGCGAATGGCCGGCGAGCGCGGCGTCTTCCACGCCGGCGCCGAGGGCGCGGGCGGCGAGATAGCCGGCGTTGAAGCTGTCGCCGGCCGCGGTGGTGTCGACGGCCTTGGCGGGCGGCGGCACGGCGAGCGGCGCGGTGGATGTGCCGCCGGCCACGATCAGGGGGCCGTTCGGGCCGCGCTTCAGGATGCACTCGCGATGGCCGTAGCCCTTCAGGCGGGCGATGACGGTATCCTCGTCCGCCTCGTCGAACAGCGCCATCTCGTCGTCGACCGACGGGAACGCGACCGTCGCGACCCGCCAAAGCCGCTCGACGGTCTCCTGCGCCTCTGTCTTCGAGGCCCAGAGCCGCGGGCGATAATTGGAATCGAACGCCACCGTGCCGCCATTGGCGCGATGCCGCTCGAGAAGCGCGATCAGCCGCTCGCGTCCGGCCGCCGGCAGGATCGCGACGGAGATCGCCGAGAGATAGAGCACGTCGTGGCCGAGGAGGGCGGCTTCGAAACCGGCGTCCGGGGCGTCGAACAGCGTGCGAGCCGCCGCCTCTCCGCGCCAGTAGGTGAAGGAGCGCTCGCCATCCGCAGCCGTGGTGATGGCGTAGAGGCCGGCGATGCGGTCCGGATGGCGGCGCACCAGGGCCGTGCCGACACCTTCCGCTTCCCATGCCGACACCATGCGGTCGGAGAACGGATCGCGGCCGACCGCCGTGACATAATCGACGGCCACGCCCTGCTTCGCCACGAGGCGGGCGAGATAGATCGCGGTGTTGAGAGTGTCCCCGCCGAAACCCAGCGCCGTCGTGCCGTCCGGTGCAACGCCGAGTTCCACCATGCATTCGCCGATCGAGGCGATGGAGGAAAAGCGGAGGGCGCGCGAGGAAACGGCTTCGGAAACCATGGGGCGGAACTCGAAACTGCGGGTGGGGAGGGCGCCGGCCGTGCAGAATGGCCATCGCGCTTTCGGGGGTTCACCCTTAGTCCAACAGGGCGAAGAGGGGGAAGCGATTTTCGGGCGGGACGCGATTTTCGGCGGACGGCGCTTTCGGTCTCCGCTTCGTTTCCCGTCAGCGCGGTGCGATCCGCTGCGGAGCCAGGCGCGTAACATCGGCGGTGCCCGTGCGCGAAGCCGCGACGGCGGACGACGGCACGGGCGGAAGATGCCTCGGGAGGAATGATGAGCCGGCTTTCCAACGCGTCCGGGACCGATGACGCGCCTGCTCTGGTGAGGTTCGGCGACGATCTCAGGGTCGACGACAACCCGGCGCTCACGGCCGCGGCCGAAAGCGGGCGACCCGTCGTCGCGCTGTTCGTGCTCGACGACGGAACGGGACGCCCGCCCGGCGGCGCGGCGCGGTGGTGGCTGCATCACGGGCTCGCGGCCGTGCGCGATGACCTTGCCGCGCTCGGCATTCCCCTGGTTCTGCGCAAGGGAGCCGCCGATCTGGTGGTCCCGGGTGTTGCCGCTTCACTCGGCGCCGGACTCGTCACCTGGAACCACCGTGCGGACCCGGCAGCGCAGGAAACCGAGGCTCGGCTTGCGGAAGCCCTGCGCGCCGACGGTCGGCAGCCCCGCCGCTTCCTTGCAGATCGCTTGTTCGCGCCGGGGGAGGTGCAGACAGGTGCGGGCAGGCCGTTCCGCGTGTTCACGCCGTTCTGGCGCGCGGCCATGGCGCTGCCGCCGCCACATCGGCCGAAGCCTGTGCCGCAGGGAACTCGCGCGCCGGCGGACGTTCCGGCCGGCGAGGCGCTCGAAAGCCTCGGCCTCGTGCCGGTCGCCCCCGACTGGGCCGGGGGTATCGCCGCGCAATGGCGCCCGGGCGCGGGAGAGGCCGCGCGGCGGCTGGCAGCGTTTCTCGACGACGGCCTCGCCGGCTATGCCGAACGGCGCGACGATGTCGGCGTCGACGCGACCTCCTGTCTCTCGCCCTATCTGCGCTTCGGCCATCTCTCGCCACGGCGGCTTTTTCACGCCGTGCGCGACCGTGCCGGGGCGGATGGGCTGGGCGCCGACGGCGCCAAGTTCATTGCCGAACTCGGTTGGCGGGAGTTCTGCCGCGAGCTGCTCGACCAGTTCCCAGCGCTTCACGAAGAACCGATCGATCACCGCTTCGCGGCGTTCCAATGGCGCGACGATCCGGTGGGTCTCGCGGCGTGGCAGCAGGGGCGGACCGGTATTCCGCTCGTGGATGCGGCGATGCGCTGCCTGTGGCAGACCGGCTTTATCCACAACCGGGCGCGGATGGTCGCCGCATCCTTCCTGGTCAAGCACCTGATGATCGACTGGCGGGCGGGCGAGCGCTGGTTCTGGGACACGCTCGTCGATGCCGACGTCGCCAGCAACCCGGCGAGTTGGCAGTGGGTCGCGGGCTGCGGCGCGGATGCCGCGCCGTTCATCCGCATCTTCAATCCGGTGCGGCAGGGCGAGCGCTTCGACCCGGCCGGGCGCTATGTGCGCCGCTTCGTGCCGGAACTCGCCGGCCTGCCGGACAGCTTCATCCATCGGCCCTGGGAGGCCCCGTCCGACGTGCTGCGCACGGCCGGCGTTCGGCTGGGCGAGACCTATCCGCGGCCGGTGATCGATCTCGACGAAGGCCGCAAGCGGGCGCTCGCGGCCTTCGAGGACATTCGCCGGGGCGAATGAGCCCGGGGCGCTGGCTCAGAGGCTCGTGAGCTTCATCGCCGCCTCGCCATAGCGGGCGCCGGAGACGGCCGAAGGCGGCACGGCGGCGGCGATGGTGGCAAGATCGTCGGCCGAAAGCACGATGTCGACGGCCGCGATGTTGTCGGCGAGGTGCTCGATGCGGCGCGATCCGGGGATCGGCACGATGTCGTCGCCCTGGTGAAGCACCCAGGCGAGCGCAAGCTGGGCGGCGGTGACGCCCTTCGCGGCGGCGATGCGCTCCAGCGTGTCGACGAAGGCGAGGTTCGCGGCGAAGTTCTCCGCCTCGAAGCGCGGCAGCGTGCGGCGGAAGTCGCTGTCCGGCAGCGCCGCGAGGTCGCGCAGCTTGCCGGTGAGGAAGCCGCGCCCGAGCGGGCTGTAGGGCACGAGGCCGATGCCGAGTTCGCGGCAGGTCGGCAGGATTTCCGGCTCCACCTCGCGGAACCACAGCGAATATTCGCTCTGCAGCGCGGCGATGGGATGGACCGCGTGGGCGCGGCGCAGCGTCTCCGGCCCGGCCTCGGACAGCCCGAGATAGCGCACCTTGCCCTCGCGCACGAGATCGGCCATCGCGCCGACGGTGTCCTCGATGGGCACGGCGGGGTCGACGCGGTGCTGGTAGAGGAGATCGATGGTCTCGATGCCCAGCCGCTTCAGCGAGGCTTCCGCCACCGCCTTGACATGCTCAGGGCGGCTGTCGGTGCCGGCCATGCGCTGGAAGCCATCGCCGTCGGGAGCGATCCGGAAGCCGAATTTGGTGGCGATGATCACCTTGTCGCGCACGGGCGCGAGACCCTTGCCGACGAGCTGCTCGTTGGTGAAGGGGCCGTAGACCTCGGCCGTGTCGAACAGGGTGATGCCGAGATCGACCGCGCGGCGCAGGGTCCGGATCGCGTCCGCCTCGTCCTGGCCGCCATAGGCGTGCGACATGCCCATGCAGCCGAGGCCGATGGCCGAGACGGTGAGACCGGAACCGAGGGTGCGGGTTTTCATGACAGTTCTCCGAAGCGCGGCAAGGCGGCGGCGGGACTGGATCCCGGGCCGCTGCCGCCTTGCGGACTGTGTCACCGGATCCACGCGCGGATTAGCCATGCAATCGAGAACGCGTTGATCTAATCTGCTCATCAATGGTGCGTCGATCCGATCTCCCCGCTCTGGTCCTGTTCGCCGAGGTGACGGCGCGCGGCAGCTTTCGCGGCGCCGCGCGGGCGCTCGGGCTGTCGCCCTCGGCGGTGAGCCATGCCATCACCGGGCTGGAGGATGCGCTCGGCGTGCGGCTGCTGGCGCGCACCACCCGCAGCCTCGCCCCGACCGAGGCCGGCCGGCGCCTTTTGGAGCGGCTGCGCCCGGCCCTCGGCGAGATCGAGGAGGCGGTCGATGCGGCGCTTGCCGAACAGGGGCGCATTTCCGGGCTCCTGCGCCTGACGGTGTCCTATTCGGTCGCGGAAACGGTGCTCGTGCCGCTCGCGCTCGGCTTCATGGAAGCCTATCCGGATGCGGTCGTCGAGATCGTCGCCGATGACGGCTTCGTCGACATCGTCGCGGACGGGTTCGATGCGGGTATCCGCTTCGACGACGGGCTGGAGCAGGACATGGTGGCGGTGCGCTTCGGCGGGGCGCAGCGCGCGGCGGTGGTCGCCGCGCCGGCCTATCTCGCCCGCCGTGGCCGACCGCTGACGCCGGACGATCTCGCCGGCCATGCCTGCATCGGCCGGCGGTTCCCGAGCGGGCGGCTCTATCGCTGGGAATTCGAGCGCGACGGCGCCGAGTGCATCGTCGACGTTTCCGGCGCGCTCGTGCTCAACGACAGCCGGCTGATGCTGCAGGCGGTGCTCGGCGGTGCCGGCATCGCCTACCTGATGGAGCCGTTCGTGGCGGCTCATGTCGCGGAGGGGCGACTGGTGCGCCTGCTCGAGGACTGGTGTCCGGCCTTTTCCGGCTACTGCCTCTATTATCCGAGCCGCAAGCAGATGCGCCCCGTTCTGCGGGCCTTCCTCGATTATTGCGCGCGGGAGGCCGCGACGTTCGGAGCCGCGACCGAGGCACCGCTGCGATAGCGCGCTACGGCGCGGGGACGAACGCGGCCTGAACCTCCGCGGGCGCGTCGATGCCGTTGGCGAGAAGAACCTGAAGCAGAACCCGGGCCTTCGCCGGATTGTAGCTGCCGGCGGCGACGAAGCCGGGCGTGTCGTCGTCGATCTCGATATTGCGCATCACCGGGCCGGAGCCGACCCGGCTGGAGCGCACCACCACGATCCCGCGTGCGGCCGCCGCGGCGAGCGCATCGATGGCCGGCTTCGCGGCGTTGCCGTCGCCGACGCCGGCGAGCACGATGCCCTTCACGCCCGCCGCCACCGCATCCTGCACCTGGCGGGCTCCCATGCCGGCGTGGGCGACGACGATGTCGACCGGCGGCAGCGGCGGCAGGGCCGGCAACGGATAGACCGTGCGGGCCGCGGGCGGGGCGTGGAACGCGACCATGTTCGGGTTGACGAGGCCGACGGGGCCGCAATTCGGCGACTGGAAGGTCTGCACCGAGGTGGTGCTGGTCTTGGTCACGTCGCGGGCGCCGTGGATGGTGTCGTTCAGCACGACCAGCACGCCCCGTCCGCGTGCCTGCGGGGATCCCGCGACCTGGACGGCCTCGTGAATGTTGAGCGGTCCATCGGCGCTGATCGCCGTCGAGGGCCGCATCGCGCCGACGAGCACGACCGGCTTGTCGGTCTCCACGACGAGGTCGAGGAACAGCGCGGTTTCCTCCAGCGTGTCGGTGCCGTGGGTGACGACGATGCCGTCGACCTCCGGCGAGCGGGCGAGGAGATCGATCCGCCGGGCGAGGCCGAACCACACCGCGTCGTTCATGTCCTGGCTGCCGATGGAAGCGACCTGTTCGGCCGAGAGCCTTGCCAGGGCCTCGATGCCCGGAACGGAGGCGATCAGGCTTTCGGCAGAGACCTCGCCGGCATTGTAGCCGGATTGCGAGCGCGGATCGGCGGCGCCGGCGATGGTGCCGCCGGTTGCGAGGATCACGATGCGGGGAAGCGTGTCGGCCATGGCTGTCCTTGCGAGGCTTTCCGTGCCGGCGGGCGACGGACCCGGACGGCAGCATTCCCGCGACGGACGGGCCGCGCAAGAGCGGGCCGACGAAACAGCCGTGGACCAGGTGTTCCGGACCGATCGGCGGGGGCTCCGCCACCGCCGGTCTTGTATCCGCGACTCTTGCATCCGCGACGCACACGCGCTGTCATCGTGGCGTTGCCCCATCCAGGTCTTGTTCGCGGCCGATACCGACTCGTTCGCGAAACCGAGGCCCGAACGCCCGCCCGCCCGACAGGCCGGCACGCCGTGCCGGCGAGGAGATCGTCATGACCGAACCGCTTTCGACCCACATTCCGGCCGCGGAGGCCGCCGCCGCCCACGCCGTCCGGCTGGACAGGCTGGCCGAGGTCGTGGTCCGGGTCGGGCTCGGCCTGAAGGCGGGGCAGGAAGTGGTGCTGACCGCGCCGGTCGAGGCGCTGCCGCTGGTCCGCCGCATCACCGAACATGCCTACAGGGCCGGCGCCTCGCTGGTGACGCCGCTCTACGGCGACGATCAGGCGACGCTGATGCGCTTCGCCCACGCGCCCGACGACAGCTTTGACAAGGCGACCGGCTGGCTGTTCGAGGGGATGGCGGCGGCGTTCTCCGGCGGCGCGGCGCGGCTTGCCATCATCGGCGACGATCCGGCGCTGCTTTCAGGGCAGGATCCCGCGAAGGTCGCCCGCGCCAACCGCGCGCGCTCCAAGGCCTATGTGCCGGCGCTGAAGCTGATCTCGGGCTTCGACATCAACTGGTCGATCGCCTCGTTCGCGACGCCGGCCTGGGCGAAGGCGGTGTTTCCCGGCGAGACCGAGGAGGTCGCCGTTGCCCGGCTGTGGGATGCGATCTTCGCCGCCTCCCGCGTCGACGTGGCGGATCCGGTCGCCGCGTGGACGGCGCACAATGCTGCATTGCACGCCCGGCGCGCGCTTCTGAACGGCCGCCGCTACGCCGCGCTGCGCTTCACCGGCCCGGGGACCGATCTGACCGTCGGGCTTGCCGACGACCACGACTGGGGCGGCGGTTCGTCGGAGGCGAAGAACGGGATCGTCTGCAATCCGAACATCCCGACCGAGGAGGTCTTCACCACCCCGCACAAGGACCGCGTGGAAGGCTACGTCACCTCCACCAAGCCGCTGTCCTACCAGGGCACGCTGATCGACGAGATCCGCGTGCGGTTCGAGGCGGGCCGAATCGTCGAGGCGAAGGCGCGCCGCGGCGAGGACGTGCTGGCGAAGGTGCTGGAGACCGACGAGGGCGCGCGCCGGCTGGGCGAGGTGGCGCTCGTGCCGCACTCTTCCCCGATCTCGGCGAGCGGCCTGTTGTTCTTCAACACCCTTTTCGACGAGAACGCGGCATCCCATATAGCGCTTGGGCAGTCCTACAGTCAGTGCATCCGCGGCGGTGGCACGATGTCGGAGGCCGAACTGGCCGCCCGCGGCGCCAACCGCAGCCTGATCCACATCGACTGGATGATCGGCTCCGGCGCGATCGACGTGGATGGCATCGGCGCGGACGGTTCGGCAGAGCCGATCATGCGCCGCGGCGAATGGGTGTGATTTCGGGGCGCCGAACGGGCCCACACGCGACTCAGAGGCATTCCGCCGCAGGAGCGAACCGCCCGTCGCCAGCCCCGGTCGTCGGTGACGGTGTGGCGGAATCACGCGTCCGCCTGTGACGCAAAGCGACCCGATGCGGCGGAGGCCGGCGGGACCGATCTGGACGGAAGACAGCGGAAACCGGCTGCGCGCCTGCCTTTTCAGGGCGTGGCTTCACTTGTGCGGTGCATCACGACTTGGGCGGATCGCCGCGATTTGTGATTTGCATTGCGTCAAGGACGAGACATCGCGGCACGTCGTGGTTCCGCTCCACTCTTGCCTCATTCCAGGGTGTGGGCTAAGCCTCTGCCCGACTGGACATGTCTCCTCCCGTCCGGCTTTCCCGTGTGCGGCTTGCTGCCACGGGGCGTTGCGGCGAACGAACAAGCCTTTAGAATGCCTCAAAGCGATGATGCAGCGCCGCGGCCGGATCGGTCTCGGCCATGCGGCAGCGCGGCGGGGCGAAGGCGGTGACGGCGGCCCGTTCGGGCAGGCAGTCGCCGCGAGGCCAAAGTGAGGCTAAAGTCCCCGGGGAGCCGCCGACGGCGGGTTTCCGGTCTGTTGGATCGACAAGCGGATTGGATCGGACGTCTGATGGAAGACCTTCTGAGACAATATGCGGCGATCGTCGTGTTCCTCGGCATCGCGGGCGTGGTTGGGATCGCACTTCTGGTGATGCCCTTCATCGTCGCGTACCGGAATCCGGACAGCGAGAAGCTGTCGGCCTACGAATGCGGCTTCAATGCCTTTGACGACGCGCGCATGAAGTTCGACGTCCGGTTCTACCTGGTGTCGATCCTGTTCATCATCTTCGATCTCGAAGTCGCCTTCCTGTTCCCGTGGGCGGCGACCTTCGGCACGCTCGGCTGGTTCGGCTTCTGGTCGATGATGCTGTTCCTCGGCGTGCTGACCATCGGCTTCATCTACGAATGGAAGAAGGGGGCTCTGGAATGGGATTGAACCCGTCTGGCGGCACTCTCGTCGCTCCCGCGCCGAAGGGCGTGATCGATCCGAACACCGGCCGGCCGGTGGGCGAGGACGATCCGTTCTTCCTCGAGATCAATGACGAACTCGCCGACAAGGGCTTCGTCGTCACCACGACCGACAAGCTTGTGCAGTGGGCCCGGACGGGCTCGCTGATGTGGATGACGTTCGGCCTCGCCTGCTGCGCGGTCGAGATGATCCAGGTGTCGATGCCGCGCTACGACGTCGAGCGCTTCGGTCTGGCGCCGCGCGCCAGCCCGCGCCAGTCCGACGTGATGATCGTGGCCGGTACGCTGACGAACAAGATGGCGCCGGCGCTCCGCAAGGTCTACGACCAGATGCCGGAGCCGCGCTACGTCATCTCGATGGGGTCGTGCGCCAACGGCGGCGGCTACTACCACTATTCCTATTCCGTGGTGCGCGGCTGCGATCGCGTGGTTCCGGTGGACATCTACGTCCCCGGCTGCCCGCCGAGCGCGGAAGCGCTGCTTTACGGCTTCCTGCTCCTGCAGAAGAAGATCCGCCGCACGGGCACGATCGAGCGGTGAGCGCGATCGGACGGTGCGGGCTTCCGGCCTTGCCGGTGCGGAACTGATCGGAGACGGCGATGGACGAAACGCTGAAGGAACTCGGCGACTATCTGGCGGAGAAGCTCGGCTCCAGGATCGCGTCCTCGACGATCGCCCATGAGGAGCTGACGATCGGGGTCGAGGCCGAGAACCTGATCGCGGTCGCCCGGTTCCTGCGCGACGACGGCCGGTGCCGCTTCGTGAGCATCATCGACGTGTGCGGCGTGGACTGGCCGGCCCGGCCGCGCCGGTTCGATTCCGTGGTGCACCTGCTGTCGCCCACCCAGAACCTGCGCATCCGCATCAAGACGGAAACCGACGAGGTCACGCCGATCCCGTCGCTGACCGAGCTCTATCCGGGTGCGGACTGGTTCGAGCGGGAATCCTACGATCTGTACGGCATCCTCTATTCGAACCATCCGGATCTGCGCCGCATCCTGACGGACTACGGGTTCGACGGGCATCCGCTGCGCAAGGACTTCCCGGTCACGGGCTTCGTCGAGGTGCGCTACGACGACGAGCGCAAGCGCGTCGTCTACGAGCCGGTGCGCCTCAACCAGGAATTCCGCACCTTCGACTTCCTGTCGCCGTGGGAAGGGCCGCACTACGTGCTGCCGGGCGACGAGAAGGCGAAGCCGAACTGAGCTGCCGCCGACAGGCGGGGGCTGACGACAAGAGACGAACGAGCAGGGCGAGCCGGGACGAGATCATGACGGAATGCGAAGCGGGATCGGGGACGACGGGACGGGCGGCGGCGATGCCGGCGCGGTCCCTGCCGTTCCGGTTCCGCGCCGCCGGTTCCGCCCCGCGCCATGCCGATGCGCGCGTGGACGCCATGCGCATGGACGACGTGTGTTGGAGAGTGGCCGGCCGGTTCGGCCGCCCGTCCGCGACGAAGCAGGATAGAGCCGATGCCTGAGGCCGAGGTCCGCAATTTCAACATCAATTTCGGTCCGCAGCACCCTGCGGCCCACGGCGTTCTGCGCCTGGTGCTGGAACTCGACGGCGAAGTCGTGACCCGGGTGGACCCGCATATCGGGCTCCTCCACCGCGGCACCGAGAAACTGATCGAGCAGAAGACCTATCTGCAGGCCGTGCCCTATTTCGACCGGCTCGACTATTGCGCGCCGATGAACCAGGAGCATGCCTTCGCGCTCGCGACCGAGCGCCTGCTCGGCATCACCGTGCCGAAGCGTGGCCAGCTGATCCGCGTGCTCTATGCCGAGATCGGCCGTCTCCTGTCGCACATCCTCAACGTCACCACCCAGGCGATGGACGTCGGCGCGCTGACACCGCCGCTGTGGGGCTTCGAGGAACGCGAGAAGCTGATGGTGTTCTACGAGCGCGCGTCCGGCTCGCGGATGCACGCCGCCTATTTCCGTCCCGGCGGCGTCCACCAGGACCTGCCGAACGATCTGCTCGACGATCTCTACACGTTCTGCGATCCCTACCTGAAGCGGCTCGACGACATCGAGGGCCTGCTCACGGAGAATCGCATCTTCAAGCAGCGCAACGTCGATATCGGCGTCGTCTCGCTGGAGGATGCGTTCGCGTGGGGCTTCTCCGGCGTCATGGTGCGCGGCTCGGGCGCAGCGTGGGATCTGCGCAAGTCGCAGCCCTACGACTGCTACGAAGAGATGGAATTCGACATTCCCATCGGCAAGAACGGCGACTGCTACGACCGCTATCTCATCCGCATGGAAGAGATGCGCCAGTCGATCAGCATCATGAAGCAGTGCCTGAACAAGCTGCGTTCCGCCGAAGGGCAGGGGCCGGTTGCCTCGACCGAGGGCAAGGTCGTGCCGCCGAAGCGCGGCGAGATGAAGCGCTCGATGGAAGCGCTCATCCATCACTTCAAGCTCTATACCGAGGGCTACAAGGTGCCGGCCGGCGAGGTCTACGCGGCCGTCGAGGCGCCCAAGGGCGAGTTCGGCGTCTACGTGATCTCCGACGGCACCAACAAGCCCTATCGCTGCAAGATCCGCGCCCCCGGGTTCGCGCATCTGCAATCGATGGATTTCCTCTGCAGGGGGCACATGCTGGCCGACATCTCGGCCGTGCTCGGGTCCCTCGACATCGTGTTCGGTGAGGTGGATCGCTGATGTCCGTTCGTCGTCTGCATCACATCCAGCCGGAGAGCTTCGCGTTCACGCCCGACAATCAGGCGTGGGCGGAGAAGAAGATCCTGGATTATCCCGAAGGCCGCCAGCAGAGCGCTGTGATCCCGCTGCTGATGCGCGCCCAGGAGCAGGAAGGCTGGGTGAGCGAGCCGGCGATCCGCTATGTCGCCAAGATGCTGGACATGCCGAAGATCCGCGTCCTCGAGGTCGCGACCTTCTACACCCAGTTCCAGCTCGCCCCGGTCGGCCGCAAGGCGCACATCCAGGTCTGCGGCACCACGCCGTGCATGCTGCGCGGCGCGGAAGACCTGATGGGCGTCTGCAAGAAGCGCATCGCCCACGAGCCGTTCACGCTGTCGCCGGATGGCGATTTCTCGTGGGAAGAGGTCGAGTGCGCCGGCGCCTGCGTCAACGCGCCGATGGTGCAGGTGTTCAAGGACACCTACGAGGACCTGACGCCCGAGACCTTCAACGCGCTGCTCGACGGCTTCGCCGCCGGCACGCCGCCGAAGCCCGGCCCGCAGGTCGACCGCTGGTATTCGACGCCGCAGGGCGGCCCGACGTCGCTGACGGATACGGCGGCGTTCATGCGATCCACGCCGGTCGTTCCCGGCGCAGACACCGTCTCGGTCGGCCAGAGCGAGCTGACCGGCGTCCCCGAGGAACCGAAGCCGGCCGAGCCGGGCGCGGTTTCGTGACGCGGCAAGGGAGGATCGGGCATGCTTTCCGATAAGGACCGGATCTTCACGAACCTCTACGGCACCCAGGACTGGGGGCTGCAGGGCGCGCTCGCGCGCGGCTCGTGGGACGGCACCAAGGCGATCATCGCCAAGGGCCGCGATTGGATCATCGACCAGATGAAGGCCTCCGGCCTGCGCGGCCGTGGCGGCGCGGGCTTCTCGACCGGCCTCAAGTGGTCGTTCATGCCCAAGAATCCCGGGCCGAAGCCGCATTATCTCGTCGTCAACGCTGACGAATCCGAGCCCGGCACCTGCAAGGACCGCGAGATCCTGCGCCACGATCCCCATCACCTGATCGAAGGCTGCATGCTGGCCTCGTTCGCGATGGGGGCCCACGTCGCCTACATCTATGTGCGCGGCGAGTTCGTGCGCGAGCGGGAGCGGCTCGAGGCCGCCATCGCCCAGGCCTACGAGGCCCGGCTGATCGGCAAGAACAACATCCACGGCTACGACTTCGATCTCTACGTGCACCACGGCGCCGGCGCCTATATCTGCGGCGAGGAAACGGCGCTGCTGGAAAGCCTCGAGGGCAAGAAGGGCCAGCCGCGCCTGAAGCCGCCGTTCCCGGCCAATATGGGCCTCTACGGCTGCCCGACGACGGTGAACAACGTCGAATCGATCGCGGTGGCACCGACCATCCTGCGCCGCGGCGCTTCGTGGTTCTCCGGCCTCGGCCGGCCGAACAACACCGGCACCAAGCTCTTCTGCATCTCCGGCCACGTGAACCGGCCGTGCACGGTGGAAGAGGAGATGGGCATCACCTTCCGCGAGATGATCGACAAGCATTGCGGCGGCATCCGCGGCGGCTGGGACAATCTGCTCGCGGTCATTCCGGGCGGCGCCTCCGTGCCGCTGGTGCCGGCCGAGCAGATCGCCGACGCCAACATGGATTTCGACAGCCTGCGGGCGCTGCGCTCGGGCCTCGGCTCGGCCGCCGTGATCGTGATGGACAAGTCGACGGACGTCATCAAGGCGATCGCCCGGCTTTCGGCCTTCTACAAGCACGAGAGCTGCGGCCAGTGCACGCCGTGCCGCGAGGGCACCGGCTGGATGTGGCGGGTGATGGAGCGCCTGGTGAAGGGCGAGGCCGAGAAGAAGGAGATCGACCTCCTGCTTCAGGTCACGACCCAGGTCGAAGGCCACACCATCTGCGCGCTGGGCGATGCGGCGGCGTGGCCGATCCAGGGCCTGATCCGTCATTTCCGCCCGCTGATCGAGGCGCGGATCGACGCCTATCACAGCCGCACCGTGCAGGGTGCGACGCTGGTGGCGGCGGAGTGACGGCAATGCGTAAGGGTCCGGCTTCGGACGGTTTCGCGGCATCGGCCGCGGCGTCACGGGCAGGTTCCATCGGTCCGGCAACGGGCCGTTTCGAAGACAAGGTCCGCATCGGCGGGCGGCCCTCCACGGCCGCGGCCTGGTGAGCGGGGAGAACGATGGCCAAGATCAGCGTCGACGGAACCGTGATCGAAGTGCCGCCGGAGTTCACGCTCCTGCAGGCGGCCGAGGCGGCCGGTGCCGAAATTCCGCGGTTCTGTTTCCATGAGCGGCTGTCGATCGCCGGCAACTGCCGCATGTGCCTCGTCGAGGTGAAGGGCGGCCCGCCGAAGCCGGTGGCCTCCTGCGCCATGGCGGTGCGCGACCTGCGCCCGGGCCCGAACGGCGAGCCGCCGGAGATGTTCACCTCGACGCCGATGGTGAAGAAGGCGCGCGAAGGAACCATGGAGTTCCTGCTGATCAACCACCCGCTGGATTGCCCGATCTGCGATCAGGGCGGCGAGTGCGACCTGCAGGACCAGTCGATGGCCTACGGCGTCTCCGGCTCGCGCTTCAAGGAGAACAAGCGCGCCGTCGAGGACAAATATATCGGCCCGCTGGTGAAGACGGTGATGACGCGCTGCATCCACTGCACGCGCTGCGTCCGCTTCTCCACCGAGGTGGCCGGCGTCACCGACCTCGGCCTCACCGGCCGCGGCGAGAACGCCGAGATCACGACCTATCTCGAACATGCGATGACCTCGGAGCTGCAGGGCAACGTGGTCGATCTCTGCCCGGTCGGCGCGCTGACCTCCAAGCCCTACGCCTTCAAGGCGCGGCCGTGGGAACTCGGCAAGACCGAATCCGTGGACGTGATGGACGCGGTCGGCTCGAACATCCGCGTCGACAGCCGCGGCCGCGAAGTGATGCGCGTGCTGCCGCGCCTCAACGAGGCGGTCAACGAGGAGTGGATCTCCGACAAGACCCGCTACATCTGGGACGGCCTGCGAACCCAACGTCTCGATCGCCCCTATGTCCGCCGCAACGGCCGTCTGATGCCGGCGAGCTGGACCGAGGCGCTCGGCGCCGTCGCCGCCCGGATCAAGGCCTCGTCGCCCGACCGCATCGGCGCGATCGCCGGCGATCTCGTCTCGGTCGAGGAGCTCTATGCCCTGAAGGATCTGATGGTCCGCCTCGGCGTGAAGAACATCGACGGCCGCCAGGACGGCACCAAGCTCGATCCGGCTTTCGGCCGCGCGAGCTACCTGTTCAATCCCGGCATCCGCGGCATCGAGGCGGCGGACGCGATCATGCTCGTCGGCACCAATCCGCGCGCGGAAGCGGCCGTTCTGAACGCCCGCATCCGCAAGCGCTGGCGGTCGGAGCCGCTGCCGATCGGCGTGGTCGGCGCCCCGGCGGACTTCAACTACGACGTCTCCTATCTGGGCGCGGGTCCGGACACGCTGATCGAGATCGCCGAGGGCCGGCATTCGTTCGCCGAGGTGCTGAAGAAGGCGGAGCGTCCGCTAATCATCGTCGGCCAGGGCGCGCTCACCCGCGACGACGGCGCGGCGGTGCTGTCGCTCGCGGCGAAGATCGCCAGCGAGAGCGGCGCGGCCGGGCCTGACTGGAACGGTTTCGCGGTGCTGCACACCGCCGCCGCACGCGTCGGCGCGCTCGATGTCGGCTTCGTGCCGGCCGAAGGCGGGCTCGACACGCAGGGGATCGTCAGGGCCGCCGGCTCCGGCGCGCTCGACGTGGTGGTGCTGCTCGGCGCCGACGAGATCGATACGGCGGCGCTCGGCAATGCGTTCGTGGTCTATGTCGGCACTCACGGCGATGCCGGCGCGCACCGCGCCGACGTCGTGCTGCCGGGCGCGGCCTATACCGAGAAGTCGGGCGCCTGGGTCAACACCGAAGGCCGGGTCCAGCGGGGCAACCGCGCGGCGTTCCCGCCGGGCGAGGCCCGTGAGGACTGGGCGATCCTGCGGGCGCTCTCGGCGCTCGTCGGGGCGACGCTGCCTTACGACTCGCTTGCGGAGCTGCGTGCGGCACTGGTCGCGGCCCATCCGGTGCTGGGACAGCTCGACGATCTCGTCGCGGCCGATCCGGCGGCGGTGACGGCGCTGGCGTCGGTCGGTGGTGCGGTCTCGTCCGCGCCGTTCCGGCCGGCGATTGCGGATTTCTACCTGACGAACCCGATTGCACGGGCTTCGGCGATCATGGCGGAGTGCTCGGCGCTGGCACAGGCGCGGGTGGCGGAAGCGGCCGAGTAGGCCGCCGACGTCGCGGATTGGGCCACAGGGTTTTGGGCGAAGGGTTTTGTCGATGACGGCTGCGGGTTTCTGGACGGATTACGGGTTCCCGGTTCTGATGATGATCATCGAGAGCCTGGTCCTGATCGTCGTCCTCTTGGTCTGTATCGCCTTCGTCCTTCTGGCGGATCGCAAGATCTGGGCGGCGGCGCAGCTGCGGCGCGGCCCGAACGTGGTCGGTCCCTTCGGCCTGCTGCAATCGTTCGCCGACCTCCTGAAGTTCATCCTGAAGGAGCCGGTGATCCCGGCGACGTCGAACAAGGGGCTGTTCCTGCTGGCGCCGTTCCTCACGGTGCTGCTCGCGGTCGGCGCCTGGGCGGCGATCCCGGTCGCCGACGGCTGGGTGATCTCCGACCTCAATCTCGGCACGCTCTATATCTTCGCGATCTCCTCGCTCGGCGTTTACGGCACCATCATCGGCGGCTGGGCGTCGAACTCGAAATATCCGTTCCTGTCGGCGCTGCGGTCCGCGGCGCAGATGGTGTCCTATGAGGTGTCGATCGGTTTCGTGGTGGTGACGGTGCTCTTGTGCGCCGGCACGCTGAACCTGTCCGGGGTTGTGCATGCCCAGCACGACGCCGGCCTCGCCACCCTGATCGGGCTGCCGTGGCTGACGTTCCTGAACTGGTACTGGCTGCCGCTGTTCCCGATGTTCATCATCTTCTTCATCTCGGCGCTTGCCGAGACGAACCGCCCGCCGTTCGATCTGGCGGAGGCGGAATCGGAACTCGTCGCCGGCTTCATGGTCGAGTACGGCTCGACCCCGTACATGATGTTCATGCTCGGCGAGTACGTTGCCATCGCCTCGATGTGCGCGCTGACGACGCTGTTCTTCCTGGGCGGGTGGCTGCCGCCGATCGACGTCATCCCCTTCACCTGGGTGCCGGGCGTGATCTGGTTCGTGCTCAAGTGCCTGCTGGTGTTCTTCATGTTCGCCATGGTGAAGGCCATGGTGCCGCGCTACCGCTACGACCAGCTGATGCGGCTCGGCTGGAAGGTGTTCCTGCCGATCTCGCTGGCGATGGTGGTGATCGTGGCGTTCGTGCTGCAGCTCACCGGCTGGGCGCCGGGCATGGTTGCGGCGGGCTGAGGCGGGCGCCGAGGCTGGTTTGACGACGGCCGGCATGTGCGCCGGCCTTCTCGGAAGCGGTTCTGGTCAAGTCCGGCCGTGCGGTTCGCCGCCGGCCCGTGAAGTCAAGAGAGGCACAGGCGATGCGTCTGCAACAGGCTGCGAAGTCGCTCATGCTTCAGGAGTTCGTTTCGGCGTTCATCCTGACGATGCGGTATTTCTTCAAGCCGAAGACGACGCTGAACTACCCCTACGAAAAGGGGCCGCTCAGCCCGCGCTTCCGTGGCGAACATGCGCTGCGCCGTTATCCGAACGGCGAGGAGCGCTGCATCGCGTGCAAGCTCTGCGAGGCCATCTGCCCGGCGCAGGCCATCACCATTGAAGCGGGCCCGCGCCGCAATGACGGCACGCGCCGCACGACCCGCTACGACATCGACATGGTGAAGTGCATCTATTGCGGCTTCTGCCAGGAAGCCTGCCCGGTGGACGCCATCGTCGAAGGCCCGAACTTCGAGTTCTCCGTGGAGACCCGCGAGGAGCTCTACTACGACAAGGCCCGGCTGCTTGCGAACGGCGAGCGCTGGGAGCGTGAGATCCAGAATTCCATCGCGGCCGATTCCCCCTATCGCTGAGACGGGGGCATCGCCGCGAGGACGATGACGGACTGCCGCCCCGGCCCCGGCCGGGCGGTGAGGCAAGGCCGAGGCGCCGCGCGGGCGTGTCGGTGAAAGGTGTCAGCGCGCCGCAGGCGCGCTCGGTGGACAGCGCGGATGTGCCCCTCTATCGAGGAGCCCGCGGCAACACCGTCGACGGAAAGGCTCGAGGGGGCAGGGAATGGTCCAGACCCTATTTTTCTATCTGTTCGCCGCTGTCGCGGTGGCCTCCGCCTTTCTGGTGATCTCCTCCCGCAACCCGGTCTATTCGGTGTTGTTCCTGATCCTGACCTTCGTGAACGCCGCCGGGCTGTTCATGCTGGTGGGAGCGGAGTTCCTGGGGCTGATCCTCATCGTGGTCTATGTCGGCGCGGTGGCGGTGCTGTTCCTGTTCGTGGTGATGATGCTGGACGTCGACTTCGTCGCGCTGCGGCAGGGCTTCCTCCAGTACCTGCCGATCGGTGCCCTGGTCGGCCTGATCCTGCTCGTCGAACTGCTGCTGGTGCTGTCGGCCTGGGTGATCAATCCCGAACTGGCGCAGTTGCCGGTCGCGGCGCCGACGCCCGAGGGGCTGAGCAACATCGCGGCCATCGGCAGCCTGCTCTACACGCGCTACGTCTTCTTCTTCCAGACGGCCGGCCTGGTGCTGCTGGTTGCGATGATCGGCGCGATCGTGCTGACGCTGCGGCACAAGGTCGGCGTGAAGCGGCAGAACATCGCCGATCAGAATGCCCGCGGGCCGGCGACGGCCGTCGAGCTTCGCAAGGTCGCGTCCCGCAAGGGTATCTGAGGTTGAATTCGCCGACGGCGGCGGGGCAATCGCGCCCCGGCCCCGCGGCGGGCAAACGAACGAGAGGACCCCGATGGCGGTCGGTCTTTCGCACTATCTCGCGGTGGCGGCGATTCTGTTCACGCTCGGGATCTTCGGCATCTTCCTCAACCGGAAGAACGTGATCGTCATCCTGATGTCGGTCGAGCTGATCCTGCTTTCCGTCAACATCAACTTCGTCGCGTTCTCCGCGTTCCTCGGCGATCTCGTCGGGCAGGTGTTCGCGCTCCTGGTGCTGACGGTGGCCGCCGCGGAGGCCGCCATCGGCCTCGCCATCCTGGTCGCCTTCTACCGCAACCGCGGTTCGATCGCGGTCGAAGACATCAACACGATGAAGGGTTGAGGACGGATGTATCACCTCATCGTCTTCCTTCCTCTGCTGGGGTTCCTGATCGCGGGTGCGATCACCCTGCTCGGATCCCACGCCAACATCCCGCCACCGTCCGGCGGGCACGGCCACGGCGACGATCATGGCCACGGTCATGGCGCCCCGGCGCACGCTGCCCCGGCCCATGCCGCGGCGAGCGCGGCACATGCCGACGGCCACGGTCACGGCGGGCATGACGACCACCACGCCGCAGCGCCCGGTTCGCGCGCGGCCGAGATCATCACCACGAGCCTCCTGCTCGTGTCGGCGATCCTGTCGTGGGTGGCATTCTTCTCCGTCGGCGTCGGCGAGACGCAGGTTCCGACCGTCGACCTCCTTACCTGGGTCACGTCGGGCTCGCTGTCCTTCAACTGGGCGCTGCGGGTCGACACGCTGACGGTGGTGATGCTCGTCGTCGTCAACACCGTGTCGATGCTCGTGCATCTCTATTCGATGGGCTACATGGCCCACGACGAGCACCGGCCGCGGTTCTTCGCCTATCTGTCGCTGTTCACGTTCGCCATGCTGATGCTGGTGACGTCGGACAACCTGATGCAGATGTTCTTCGGCTGGGAAGGCGTCGGCCTCGCCAGCTACCTGCTGATCGGGTTCTGGTTCCAGAAGCCTTCGGCCTGCGCCGCCGCCATCAAGGCGTTCGTGGTCAACCGCGTCGGCGATTTCGGCTTCCTGCTCGGCATCTTCGCCCTCGTCTACATGACCGGCGTGCTGCAGTTCGACCAGGTGTTCGCCGCGGCGCCGAGCCTCGCCGAGAAGTCCATCCACTTCCTCGGCGGCGACTACAATGCCGTCACGGTGATCTGCCTGCTCCTGTTCATGGGCGCCATGGGCAAGTCGGCGCAGTTCCTGCTGCACACCTGGCTGCCGGACGCGATGGAAGGCCCGACGCCGGTTTCCGCGCTCATCCACGCGGCGACCATGGTGACCGCCGGCGTGTTCATGGTGGCGCGGATGTCGCCGCTGTTCTCGCTGTCGGCGGATGCGCTGACCTTCGTCACCCTGATCGGCGCCACCACGGCGTTCTTCGCGGCGACCATCGGCTGCGTGCAGAACGACATCAAGCGCGTCATCGCCTACTCGACCTGCTCGCAGCTCGGCTACATGTTCGCCGCGCTCGGCGTCGGCGCCTACAACGTCGCGGTGTTCCACCTCTTCACGCACGCGTTCTTCAAGGCGCTGCTGTTCCTCTCGGCCGGCTCGGTGATCCACGCCGTCGGCGGCGAGCAGGACATGCGCAAGATGGGTGGCCTTCGCAAGACCGTGCCGTTCACCTTCTGGGCGATGCTGTTCGGCGGTCTCGCGCTGACCGGCTTCCCGCTTACGGCCGGCTACTTCTCCAAGGACGCCATCATCGAGGCCACGTTCGTCGGCACCAACTCGATGCACGTCTACGCGTTCTGGATGACCACGATCGCGGCACTGCTGACGGCGTTCTACACTTGGCGGCAGATGTTCATGACGTTCTTCGGCAAGCCGCGCGCTTCCGCCGAGGTCATGGCGCATGCTCACGAGTCGCCGCTCGTCATGCTGATCCCGCTCGGCGTCCTCAGCCTCGGTGCGCTGTTCGGCGGCATCGTGTTCCACAATCTCTTCATCGGCGAGAGCTTCGAGGAGTTCTGGAAGCATGCCCTCGACATGGAGTCGGTGGAGCATGTGCTGCATGCCATGCACACCGAAGTGCCGGGCTGGGCACGCTGGGCGCCGACGGTCGCGATGCTGATCGGCCTGTTCTCGGCCTGGTACGCGTATATCCGGGTGCCGACCCTGCCGGCCGCGCTCGCCGCGCGGAACAAGGGGCTCTACGAATTCCTGCTCAACAAGTGGTATTTCGACGAGCTCTACGACTTCCTGTTCGTCCGTCCGGCCAAGCGCCTCGGGTCGTTCCTGTGGAAGCGCGGTGACGGCTGGCTGATCGACGGGTTCGGCCCGAACGGGGTTTCCGCCCGGGTCGTCGACATCACCAACCGCGTCGTGCGTCTGCAGACCGGCTACATCTACCACTATGCCTTCGTCATGCTGATCGGCATCGCCCTTCTCGTGACGTGGTCCATGTTCCATGGCGGAGGGAACCCGTGATGAGCGAGTGGCCGATTCTCTCGATCGTCACGTTTCTGCCTCTGGTCGGCGTGCTGTTCATCCTGCTGGTGCGGGGTGACGACGAGGCGGCGGTGATGAACATCCGCCGCGTGGCGCTGATCACGACGGTGTTCACCTTCCTCGTTTCGCTCATCATCTGGGCGAAGTTCGATCCGGCCGATGCCGGCTTCCAGTTCGTCGAGGAGACGGGCTGGCTCGGCGGCTCGATCAACTACAAGATGGGTGTCGACGGCATTTCCATGCTGTTCGTCATCCTGACCACGTTCCTGATGCCGTTCTGCATCCTGGCGAGCTGGGAATCGATCCACAATCGCGTCAAGGAATACATGATCGCCTTCCTGGTGCTGGAAACGCTGATGATCGGCGTGTTCAGTGCCCTGGATCTGGTGCTGTTCTATGTGTTCTTCGAAGGCGGCCTCATTCCGATGTTCATCATCATCGGCGTGTGGGGCGGACCGCGCCGCGTCTATGCCAGCTTCAAGTTCTTCCTCTACACGCTGACCGGCTCAGTGCTGATGCTCCTCGCCATCATGGCGATGTACTGGAACGCCGGCACCACCGACATCGTGGCGCTGCTGAACCACCCGTTCCCGGTCTCGATGCAGACCTGGCTGTGGCTGGCCTTCTTCGCCTCGTTCGCGGTGAAGATGCCGATGTGGCCGGTGCACACCTGGTTGCCGGATGCCCACGTCGAGGCACCCACGGCGGGTTCGGTGATCCTGGCCGGCATTCTGCTGAAGATGGGCGGTTACGGCTTCCTGCGGTTCTCGCTGCCGATGTTCCCGGTCGCGAGCGCGGACTTCGCTCCCCTCGTGTTCACGCTGTCGGTGGTAGCGATCGTCTACACCTCCCTCGTCGCGCTGATGCAGGAGGACATGAAGAAGCTGATCGCCTATTCGTCGGTCGCCCACATGGGCTACGTGACGATGGGCATCTTCGCCGCCAATGTCGAAGGCGTGCAGGGCAGCCTCTTCCAGATGATCTCCCACGGCTTCGTGTCGGGCGCGCTGTTCCTCTGCGTCGGCGTGGTCTACGACCGGATGCACACCCGCGAGATCGCGGCCTATGGCGGCCTCGTGAACCGGATGCCGGCCTATGCGCTGGCGTTCATGGTGTTCACCATGGCGAATGTGGGCCTGCCCGGCACGTCGGGCTTCATCGGCGAGTTCCTGACGCTGCTGGCGGTGTTCAAGGTGAACACCTGGGTCGCGCTATTCGCCACGACCGGCGTCATCCTGTCGGCCTCCTACGCGCTGTGGCTCTATCGCCGCGTCGTGTTCGGCGCGCTC
Organism: Pseudoxanthobacter soli DSM 19599; assembly: GCF_900148505.1. Lineage (NCBI taxonomy): Bacteria > Pseudomonadati > Pseudomonadota > Alphaproteobacteria > Hyphomicrobiales > Segnochrobactraceae > Pseudoxanthobacter > Pseudoxanthobacter soli. The sequence continues at coordinate 297,573 of NZ_FRXO01000005.1, forward strand.
GACAAGGAAAGCCTGAAGTCGATGATGGACCTGTCGCTGCGGGAGAAGGTGCTGCTGGTGCCGCTCATCGCGCTGACGATCCTGTTCGGCGTGTGGCCGGCCCCGATCATGAACGCGACGGCGACCTCGGTCGCGAGCCTCGTGAGCAAGGTCGAGACCTCGGTCGCAGCCGCTCGGGCCGGCGAAGGCGCCGTGGTCGCGGACGGCAAGACGCTGCTGATGCCCGCGGGCGCGGCGACGGCGTCGCCCTGATCCGGGCGGCGCGAAACGAACATTGAGGCGGCTCCCCCGGACCCGATGACGGGTCCGGCGCCGGGCCGAAACGAACGAGACTGAAGGACGAGAGGCAAGACGCAGATGGCGACGCTGCCCGATCTGATGCCGGCTTTGCCGGAGATTCTGCTGGCGCTCGGCGCGCTCGCGCTGCTGCTTGTCGGCCTGTTCTCCGGTGCGAACGCCGAGCGCGTCGTCTCGGCGCTGGCCATCGTGCTCCTGCTGGTGGTGGCGGCGGTGGTGGTCGCCTCCCCGGTGAACGGCGTCACCTTCTCCGGGGCCTTCGTGGCCGATGCGTTCGGGCGCTACCTGAAGGTGCTGACGCTTCTCGCATCCGCCGCCGCGATCCTGGTGTCCGGTCACTACAGCCGGCAGGAAAAGTTCGAGCGGTTCGAATATCCCGTGGTGGTGGTGATCTCGACGATCGGCATGCTGCTGCTGATCTCGGCCAACGACCTGATCTCGGTCTATCTGGGCGTGGAGCTGATGAGCCTCTCGCTCTATGTGCTCGCCGCCATCGACCGCGATTCCGTGCGCTCCACCGAGGCGGGCATCAAGTATTTCGTCCTCGGCGCGCTGTCGTCGGGCATGATGCTCTACGGCATGTCGCTGGTTTACGGCTTCACCGGCCACACCGAGTTCGGCCAGATCGCCCAGGCGGTCGCCAACGGCCACTCCGGCACCGGGTTCGCGTTCGGCATCGCCTTCGTGCTCGCCGGCTTCTGCTTCAAGGTCTCGGCCGTGCCGTTCCACATGTGGACGCCCGACGTCTACGAGGGCTCGCCGACCTCCGTCACCGTGCTGTTCGCCTCCGCGCCGAAGATCGCGGCGATGGCGGTATTCGTCCGCGTCGTGATCGAGGCTTTCGGCACCGTCGACGCCGCCTGGCAGCAGATCGTCGTGTTCGTCTCCATCGCCTCGATGCTGCTCGGCTCTTTCGCGGCGATCGGCCAGACCAACATCAAGCGCCTGATGGCCTATTCCTCCATCGGTCACATGGGCTTCGCGCTTGTCGGGCTCGCGGCCGGCACCGCCGAGGGCGTGACCGGTGTGATCGTCTACATGTCGATCTACCTGCCGATGACGCTCGGCGCGTTCGCGGTGATCCTGTCCATGCGCCGCAACGGCGCGGCGCTGGAGAACATCTCCGACCTCGCCGGTCTGGCGCGGTCGCGGCCGGTGATCTCGTTCGTCCTGGCGATGATCATGTTCTCGCTCGCGGGCATCCCGCCGCTCGCCGGCTTCTTCGCCAAGTTCTATGTCTTCGCCGCGGCGATCCATGCCGGCTTCTACTGGCTCTCGGTCATCGGCGTGCTGTCGTCGGTGGTGGGCGCGTTCTACTATCTGCGCGTCGTCAAGATCATGTATTTCGACGATCCGGCCGAGGCGTTCGAGCCGATGACCGGCTCGCTGAAGTTCGTGCTCGGGGTTAGCGGCTTGGCGGTGATGCTGTTCGTCGCCTTCGCCGGCCCTGTTGTCGACGCCGCGAATGCGGCGGCGGCGAGCCTGTTCTGAGCCTGTGGCAAGCGAAGCGACTCATGGGGCTGCCGGGGAACCCGGCGCCCCCGCGAATGCCGGCTACGCCCTCGGACCCGTCGCGATCGCGGCGGGTTTTCGTCTGGCGGCCTACGACGAACTCGGCTCCACCAATGCCGAGGCGATGGAGCGCGCGCGGAACGGCGATCCCGGCGATCTCTGGGTCGTGACGCGGCGGCAGACCGCCGGCCGGGGCCGACGCGGCCGGGCCTGGGTCGCACCGCCCGGCAATCTCTCGGCCTCACTTCTGAAAGTGATCGAGCTGCCGCCGGCCTGTGGCGCGACGCTCGGCTTCGTCGCCGGCCTCGCGCTCGACGCGGCGCTGGAGCGGCTGGCTCCGAACCTGTCGGTCGACATGGCGCTCGACGGCGCCGAGGGACCGGGCGAGGGCGCGCGGCGCGACCGGCTGCTGCTGAAGTGGCCGAACGATCTGATGCTCGACGGGGGCAAGCTTGCGGGCATCCTGCTCGAGGCCGAAAATCTCGGTGGCGGACGCACGGCCATCGTCATCGGCATCGGCGTGAATGTCGCCCACGAGCCTGAAGGCGTGCCATACAAGGCGACATCGCTGGCCTCCTGTGGCATAGGGATCGATGCGGAGATGCTGTTCGCAGCCCTCGGCGAGAGCTGGGTGGAAGCGGAGCGCGTCTGGGACGCCGGGCGCGGCTTTCCCGCCGTGCGGCAGGCATGGCTGCGCCGGGCCAAGGGGCTCGGCGGTCGGGTCGCGGTGCGGCTCGGCGACAAGGTGATCGACGGATTTTTTGAAACTCTGGACGACGACGGACGCCTGCTGGTGCGGGCGGCCGATGGCTCGCTGAAACAGATCGCGGCCGGCGACGTTCATTTCGGGGTGGCGGCTACAGCGGTTTGATGAAGACGGAAAAAGCGAGCGAACTGGTTTTCCTGGCTCTCGGTGGCGTCGGCGAAATCGGCATGAACATGGCGCTGTACGGGTTCGGGCCCGCGCGCCGCCGGCGGTGGCTGATGGTGGATTGCGGCGTCGGCTTCGGCGGGCAAGCCGAGCCGGGCGTCGACCTTGTGATGGCCGACCCCGCCTTTATCGAAGCGGAGCGGGAAAATCTGCTCGGCATCGTGCTGACCCACGCCCACGAGGACCACTATGGCGGCCTCGTCGACCTGTGGCCCCGGCTCGGGGTGCCGGTCTATGCGACGGCGTTCTCCGCGGCGATGCTGGAAGCCAAGCTCGACGGCGAGCCCGGCGCACCGGATATCGAGATCATCGAGGTCGATCAGGGCGCTCGGTTCGAGATCGGGCCGTTCGATATCGAGTTCGTGTCGATGTCGCACTCGATTCCGGAGCCGAACGCGCTCGTCATCCGCACCCCGGTCGGCACCGTCGTCCACACCGGCGACTGGAAGATTGACCTGAACCCTGGCCTCGGCCTTCCGATCGATCTCGCGCGGCTGGCGGAGATCGGCAAGGAGGGCGTGCGCGCGCTCGTGTGCGATTCCACCAACGCGACACGCGCCGGCCGCTCGCCGTCGGAGCGCGATGTCGCTGCGTCGCTGGCGGAGATCATCGCCAAGGCGCCGGCGCGCGTCGCCGTCACGACCTTCGCCTCCAATGCCGCGCGGCTGAGAGCCGTGATCGCGGCCGCGCAGGAGGCCGACCGCGAGGTCGTCGTGCTCGGGCGGGCGATGAAGCGCGTGCTCGATATCGCCGGTGAACTCGGCTATCTCGACGGCCTGCGTCCGGTGCTCGACGAGGAGGCCTATGGCTATCTCCCGCGCGACAAGGTCGTCGCGCTGCTGACGGGAAGCCAGGGCGAGCGCCGCGCCGCACTCGCGCGCATCGCCGGCGACGATCACAGGCTGGTCGCGCTTTCGCCGGGCGATCTCGTCATCTTCTCCTCGCGCACCATTCCCGGCAACGAGAAGGCGGTCGCCGAGATCGCCAATGCCCTCGCCGAGCGTGGCATCGATATCCTGACTGACCGCGACGGGCTGGTGCACGTTTCCGGCCATCCGCGGCGGGATGAACTGGCGGAACTCTATGGCCTGCTGAAGCCGCAGATGGCGCTGCCGGTGCACGGCGAGGCCCTGCATCTCGCCGAGCATGCCAAGCTTGCCCGTTCGCTAGGGGTGAAGGAGGTCGTCATCCCCCGCAACGGCCTGATGGTGCGGCTCGCGCCCGGTCCCGGCGAGGTGGTCGACGAGGTTCACGCCGGCGTTCTCTACAAGGACGGGCGGCTTCTCGTCGAGCCGGAGCAATCCGGCATGGAAGACCGTCGCCGGATGTCGTTCGCCGGCGTGGTGGTGGTGTCGCTTGCCCTCGATGCGAAGGGCGAGACCGTTGCCGCGCCCACCACGACGCTGATCGGCTTGCCGACGGCGACGGCGGAGGGCGTGCTGTTCTCGGCGATCGTGCAGAAGGCGGTCGTCGGCGCCATCGAGAGCATTCCCCGGCCGCGGCGCAAGGATCATGCCCTGGTCGCGGAAGCGGTGCGTCGGTCCGCTCGCTCCGCCGTCGCGGAGCGCTGGGGGAAGAAGCCGATCTGCCGGGTGGTCGTCGCCGACGTGTGACGCCTGCCGGCCGGACGCTGCGTCCGGCTCAGGCCGGCGCACCTCCGGCGTCGGCCATCGGCAGGGAGTCCGCCGGCGGCCGCATCTGCTCTGCTGCTGCCAGCAGGCGGTTCCGGCCCGCGGACTTGGCCGCGTAAAGTGCGACGTCCGCTCGCTTCATCAGGCTGCTCAGCGTCTCGCCATGCCGATAGCGGGCAATGCCCAGGCTGATGGTGACGTTCAGCTCGTCCGAGATCGTCGAGAACGACGCAGCCTGTACGGCACTGCGCAGCATCTCTGCCCGCTGCATGGCGTGATCGAAACCGACATCGGCGATCAGCAGGCCGAATTCCTCTCCGCCGATGCGCGCGACCCTCAGTCCGGACCGGCCGACGATCTCACCGATGCCGCGCAGCACCGCGTCACCGGCATCATGGCCGAAGCGATCGTTGATTGACTTGAAGTGGTCGATATCGAACAGGACGAGGGCGAGTTCGGAGCGCTCCTGTTCGGCGTGGCGGATCAGCGAGGCCGCGCGCAGGAAGAATGCACGGCGGTTCGGCAGGCCGGTCAGCAGATCGACGGTCGCGAGGCGAACGAGCTCGTTCTGGGCGAGAATAACCCGCTGGGCGGCGCGCAGCCGTGCGAAAAACTCGACCCGCGACGGCGGCTTGCCGATGAAATCATCGGCACCGCTGTCCAGCGCTTCGGCAATCCGGGCGTCGCTGACGCTCGCTGACATGGCGAAGATATAGAGCGGTGAGCGGTCTGCCGGCAGGCGGCGAGCCTCCCGGCACAGGTCGAGCCCGGTCATGTCCGGCAGTTCGAAGCTGGTGATCAGAATGTCGATGCTGTCGTCGGTCGCCAGCGCACCGAGTGCGTCGGTGCCGCAGAGCACCCCGACAGCCTCGTGGCCGACCTCCGAAAGTATAATTGCCAACACATGCTGCGTCGTACGGCTTGGGTCGGCGATCAGAATTCTCATCGCATACCAGCAACTATTCCCGGAGCGGGGCGATATTCTGTCCACCCTGCGCAGGGTGATTGAGGTCAGACATAGCAGCTATGTCGCTCTTCCTCCAGCGAGACTTGAAGCAGATTAAAGAAAGTGGCCGGACTATTTAGCGGAAGAACAGGGGTTGCCACCGTTGAACACGTGGACTGACCGCCGGGGCCTCGTGGCTCGCCCGTCCCGCGGGCGGCATCGCCAGCGCCGCTTGCGTTTCGGCGCCGCGCGCGCAAACTGGCGGAGAGGAAGCGCCGGCGGGATGCCCGCCGAACAACAAGACGGAACAGTCTGACGTGGCGTGGACAAGCGTACTGGCGATCTATTTCGTGATCTGGTGGACGGTGCTTTTCGCTGTGCTTCCGTGGGGCATGCGGACGCAGGAAGAGGAAGGCTCGGTCGTCCCTGGAACGGTGCCGAGCGCCCCGGCGCATCCGCGGATGCTGCGGACCGTTCTTGTGACCACCCTGGTCGCGGCCATCGTGTTCGCCGGGTTCCTCGCGCTGATCAACTCGGGATACAAGCTGGACGACTTCCCCTTCCTCAAGCCCCACGGCGCTCCGGTGGTCGGATCGGAATAGGCGAGCGGCGCCGGAACCGGCCGGGCACATTCTCACCCGGCCCGTCAAGCCCTGTGATGAACGCCGGCCGTCGAACCCCAATCGGCGCGCCCGATTCCCGAACCCCTGCCGCTCCCGCCGCGCACGGATCGTCCCGCCGCGCGGCTGCTGCCGTCATGCCGGATTCCGCGACAGGCCGATGCCACGACGTGATGAAGCACGACAGGATGAAGGGTTAACGGCCGATGAACGACGGCCGGACCGCGAAGGACGTTCGCCATCCGCCGGACAAGTATTGCGCTGTGTTTCAGGAGTACAAAAAAAATAAAGCACGGCGCTAAGGCCGTGCTGATTTAGTTCCGCGTCTTACCCTACAGCCGATAGCGGAGTTAAGGGGTGCCTCCCTCCTGTTTATCAGCGGCTGCTAGCTATTGCTGCGCCGAGGGTCTTCCTCCCAAGACTTAGACCGCGATGCCTCTTAAGCTGCCGTGCCGGCTCGGAGACCGACAGCCTTTTGTTATGAAGCCAACTTAGCTCATTGTTTCGGGCTTGTCATCATTTTGTGCATGACTCGCCCAACTTTTTTGCGTTTGACAGAAAAAGCCACCTTCCGGCCGCCATGCCGCTCTGTTACGGGGACTGGCTTGCGTTTTGCCGCCGGGGCGGCTTCACTCCGGACCGGCTCGCCGGCAACGGCTCCTTCCCCCGTTCGGGACACTTTCGGCCGAAAGGGCAGCGCCCCGGCCGGCCGGCGTCCCGATCGCACATTCTCTCGCGAACCCAGAGCATCCAGCATGCGCCTCTCCCGCTATTTTCTGCCGATTCTGAAGGAAACGCCGAAGGAAGCGGAAATCGTCTCCCACCGGCTGATGCTGCGCGCGAGCATGATCCGCCAGCAATCGGCCGGCATCTATTCCTGGCTGCCGCTGGGCCTGCGCGTTCTCGACCGCATCGCCGATATCGTGCGCGAGGAACAGAACCGCTCCGGCGCCATCGAGGTGCTGATGCCGACGGTGCAGTCGGCGGATCTCTGGCGTGAAAGCGGGCGCTACGACGCCTACGGCAAGGAGATGCTGCGCATCACCGACCGCCACGAGCGCGAGATGCTCTACGGCCCGACCAACGAGGAGATGATCACCGACATCTTCCGCGCCTCGGTCCGCTCGTATCGCGACCTGCCGCTCAATCTCTACCACATCCAGTGGAAGTTCCGGGACGAGGTCCGTCCGCGCTTCGGCGTGATGCGCGGCCGCGAGTTCCTGATGAAGGACGCCTATTCGTTCGACACCGACATGGAGCGGGCGAAGGAAGCCTACAACCGGATGTTCGTCGCCTATCTGCGCACCTTCCGGCGCCTCGGGCTGACGGCGATTCCGATGCGGGCCGACACCGGCCCGATCGGCGGCGATCTCTCCCACGAGTTCATCATCCTCGCCGACACCGGCGAGAGCGCGGTGTTCTGCGACAAGGCGCTGCTCGACCTGCCGATCCCGGGCGAGGACACCGACTTCACGGGCGATCTCAGCCCGATCGTGAAGGCCTGGACGACGCCCTATGCGGCGACGGAGGAAATGCACGACGAGACCGCGTTCGCCGGCGTTCCGGAAGAGCGCAAGGTCGCGGCGCGCGGCATCGAGGTCGGCCACATCTTCTATTTCGGCACCAAATATTCCGAGCCGATGGGCGCGAAGGTCGCCGGTCCGGACGGCACCGAGCGGCCGGTCCACATGGGCTCCTACGGCATCGGCGTCTCCCGCCTTCTCGGCGCCATCATTGAAGCCAGTCATGACGACGCCGGAATCATCTGGCCCGATTCGGTGGCGCCGTTCGACGTCGGTCTCATCAACCTGAAGCCGGGCGATGCTCCCACCGACGAAGCGGTCGCCGTGATCGAGCGTGAACTGGAAGCGGCCGGGCTTTCGGTGCTGACGGACGATGTCGATACCCGTGCGGGCGCGAAGTTCGCGGCGATGGACCTGATCGGCCTGCCGTGGCAGCTGATCGTCGGTCCGCGGGGGCTCGCGACCGGCGAGGTCGAACTGAAGCGGCGCGCCACCGGCGAGCGCGAGACGATCTCGCTCGAGGCGGCGATCAATCGCCTCACCGCCGGCCGGCGCTGACCGCAGCGCCGGTTTCCGGCGGCTGAAACGGACGACCGGCCCAGGGCCGGTCGATCTTGAACGGAGGAAGTGGATGGCGGCGAAAGCCGGTTCGGCCGGAAAGGCGCGCCCGCGTGGCGTCCGCCCGTTCTCGGCACTCGAATGGACGATCGCCGGACGCTACCTGCGTTCGCGCCGCCGCGAGACCTTCATTTCGGTGATCGCCGGGTTCTCCTTCCTCGGTATCATGCTCGGCGTCGCGACCCTGATCATCGTCATGGCGGTGATGAACGGCTTTCGCAACGAGCTGATGTCCAAGATTCTCGGCATCAACGGCCATGTCCTGGTGCAGCCGATCAACGGCACGTTCGACAACTACATGCCGGTGGTGGAGCGGCTTCAGAAGATCCACGGCGTGCGCTTCGCCATGCCGTTCGTCGAGGGGCAGGCGCTGATCTCCGGTCCTTCCGGCGCTTACGGCGCGCTTGTGCGCGGCGTGCGCCAGCAGGACCTCGATCGCCTGCCGCTGATCGCGAGCACCGTGCGCGCCGGCACGCTCAACGGCTTCGACCGTTCGAACGGTGTCGCCGTCGGCGGGCGGCTCGCCATGGCGCTCGGCGTCGCGCTCGGCGATCCGGTGACGCTGGTGACGCCCAAGGGCGAGGCGACGCCGTTCGGCGTGGTGCCGCGAACCCAGGCCTTCCCGGTGGTCGCCACCTTCGAGATCGGCATGTCCGAGTTCGATTCCTCGTTCGTGTTCATGCCGATGGCTGAGGCGCAAGCGTTCTTCAACAAGGAGAACGCCATCACCGGCATCGAAGTCTATCTCAACGATCCCGACGATATCGACCGGCTGCGGTCCGAGATCGAGCAAGCCGCCGGCCAGGCGCTCTATCTGACCGACTGGCGCATCCGGCAATCGACGTTCTTCTCCGCGCTCGAAGTGGAGCGCAACGTGATGTTCATGATCCTGACGCTGATCGTGCTCGTCGCCGCGCTGAACATCATTTCCGGCCTCACCATGCTGGTGAAGGACAAGGGCCGCGATATCGCCATTCTGCGCACCATGGGCGCGACGCGCGGCACCATCCTGCGGGTGTTCGTCATCACCGGCGCCGCCATCGGCACCGTGGGCACGGCCGCGGGGCTCGTGATCGGGCTCATCGTCTGCCATTATATCGAGCCGATCCGGCAGGGCGTGTCATGGCTGACCCGCACGCAGCTGTTCCCGCCCGAGCTCTACTATCTGAGCCAGCTTCCCGCCGACATCGATTCCGGCGAGACGGTCACGGTGGTGGTGATGGCACTGGTGCTTTCGTTCCTTGCGACGCTCTACCCGGCATGGAAGGCGGCACGGCTCGATCCGGTGGAAGGGCTGAGGCACGAATGAGCGACGACGCCAACCATGGTTCCGCGCCGGCTCCCGCCGCCGAGCCCCGGGATGCCGCCACCGAGAGCGTGGGCGCGCGCCCGAACGGGGCACGGCGCGAGGCGCTCGGCCTTTCCGGCGTCGTGCGCCGCTTCCGCGAGGGCGACAACCAGCTCGACGTGCTGAAGGGTGCCAATCTTTCGATCATGCCCGGCGAAACCGTGGCGCTGGTGGCGCCCTCCGGCGCCGGCAAGTCGACGCTCCTCCAGATCGCCGGTCTGCTGGAGCGTCCCGACGAGGGCGAGGTGAGGATCGGCGGACGGTCCTGCGCCACCCTGCACGACCGCGAGCGCACGCGCATCCGCCGCGACTCGGTCGGGTTCGTCTACCAGTTCCACCACCTGCTGCCGGACTTCACCGCGCTCGAGAACGTGCTGATCCCCCAGCGGCTCGCCGGGCTCGACCGCAAGGTGGCGGAAAAGCGCGCGCTGGCGCTCCTGCGCGTGATGCGGATCGACCATCGCGCGACGCACCATCCGGCGCAGATGTCGGGCGGCGAGCGTCAGCGCGTCGCCATCGCCCGTGCTGTCGCCAACGCGCCGCGCGTGCTGCTCGCCGACGAGCCGACCGGCAATCTCGATCCACGCACCGCCGAGCAGGTGTTCGATGCCCTGGACGCCCTCGTCCGGGCGTCGCGGCTCGCCGCGCTCGTCGCGACCCACAACATGGAGATCGCGGCTCGCATGAGCCGGCGTATCACCATCGCCGACGGCCGGATCGTGCCGCTCGACTGAGGGTTTCAGCCCGCGCTATCTGCTGGGCGCAGGCGCGACGGCAGCAGGGCGCCTTCCCGCTGCAGCACCGGCTCCGCCGCGGCGGCGACCAGGTGGGCGTTGATGCGGCGGATGTCGCGCAGGATGTCGAGGTGGAGCGTGTCCGTCTCGATGGTCTCGATCCGCCCCGCGCGCATGCGCTGGAAGTGGGCTTCCGACTCGTTCGCTTCCATTTCGCGGAAGGCTTCCTTTTCGGTCGTGAGCGCCCGGGCGGCGCGGGCATCGCCCGTCATCAGCAGCGACGCGGCATTGCGCAGGTTCACGATCAGCCGGTCGACCATGGCGACGAGCTCGGCCTGCCCCTCCTTGGAGAAGGTGAGGGCGCGTTTCACCCGCTTGTGCGCATCCGTCAGGAGGTTGCGGCTGACGATGTCGCCGGCGTGCTCGATATTGGTGGCGAAGGTCAGGATCTCCGACAGCCGTCGGTGATCGTCGTCGGTGAGCTGTTCGACGTCGAGCGCGGAGAGATACGTGCGGATCGCGGCGTTGATGCGGTCGATCTGGTCGTCCAGCCGCTTGGCGTCGACGATGCGCTTGGTGTCGCCGTTCTCGATCGCGTCGCGCCCGGCCCGCAGCAACTCCTCCAGAATGTCGGCGAGCCGCAGCGCCTCGCGCGCCGCCGCGCCGAGCGCGACCACGGGGATGCCGAGCGAGGCATGGTCGAGATAGAGCGGGCGCGAGGGATCGCTCGCCGCCGGCGCCGAAGGCAGCAGCCGCGTCAGCAGCCCCGCGAACCGGTCCAGCACCGGGAAGAACGCGAGCGCGACGACGATGTTGAACGCGGTGTGGAAGTCGGCGACGGCGCGCGCCTCGTTCGGTTCGATCGACACGATCAGCGGGCCGATCCACGGAAGCGCCGCGAGCACGACGGCGACACCGATCACGCGGTTGATGAGGTTGCCGATCGGCAGCCGCCGCGCGGCCGGGTCCTGGCCGCTGCCCGACTCGAACACCGGGTTCAGCGCTGTGCCGAGATTGGCGCCGAGCACCAGCGCGAAGGCGGCATCCGGGGTGACCACACCCTTCGATGCGAACGACATCGCCAGCAGCACGATCGTGACGCTGGAATGGGCCGCCCAGGTGATGACGGCCGAGAACAGCACAGCGAGCACCGGCTCCGTCGAGACGAGCCCGAGCAGCAGGCGCAGGCTCGGCGTGTCCTCGTAGGGTGTGATGAGGCCGAGGATCGCGTGCAGCGCGATGAGGATGAGGCCGAGCCCGATGAAGGCGCGGCCGAGATCGTGGCTGCGAGAGCCCGACGAGCGGCGGAACATGACGACGCCGAGCAGGATCAGCACCGGGGCGATCGCTGCGACGTCGAACGACAGCAGCTGCACGATCAGCGTCGTGCCGACATTGGCGCCGAGCATCACCGCGAGCGCGGGCACGAGCGCCATCAGTCCCTCGGCGACGAAGCCGGCGACCATCAGTCCCGTCGCGGTGCTCGATTGCAGCAATGCGGTCACGATCAACCCGCTCGCGAACGCCTTGTAGCGGTTCGACACCGCCCGCCCGATCATCTGCCGCAGGTTGGCGCCGAACGCGCGCTGCACGCTGGTCTGCACCATGTGCACGCCCCACAGCAGCAGGGCGACGAAACCGGCAAGGTCGATCAGGGTCAGCGAAACGTCCATCGTGCGGGAACGGCTTTCTCTTAAAGGGCGCGCGGCCCGGCCGCATCGAGGCGCAGGCCGGCTGCCGGCGGGGGCGGCAGAATGGAAAGCCGGCTTACCAGCTGGCGCCATATGCCGACAATGAAACCAAATGCGGCCAGGGTTTGTTAACGCTGGGGAGACCGCCACTTTGTCCTTGGCTTGTTCTCCTTGCAATGGGAACGGAAAAAGAACAAATTAGGACCATAAGACGAATTCATGAGAACGAACGCAGATAGAGACGAACCGAACATGGAGGCCCCGATGAAACAGACGGCGCAGGACATGGCAGCTCTGATCGCGCTTACCCTTTTCGCGGCGACGCTCGTGGTGTGGATCGACGCCATCTCCGCCTTCGCGTGACCCGCGCCTCCGGCATGTGGACAACCCGAAACGGGGTCGACATTCCGGCGTCACGGGAGAACAACGGGAAGGGTGGGACGGCAGCACGGTCGCCACGAGCGGGCGATGCGGCGGCGATCACGCGACGGAGGCAGCGATGGCGGGCACACGGTTGGCGGACGGCTCGGCCGGTTTCGTTCACCTCAGGGTACATTCCGCCTATTCGCTGCTTGAGGGCGCGTTGCATGTGAAGGATGTGGTCGGTCTCGCCAAGGCCGATCGCCAGCCCGCAGTAGCCGTGACGGACAGCGGCAACCTGTTCGGCGCGCTCGAATTTTCCGCCAAGGCGTTGGAGTCCGGCGTGCAGCCGATCATCGGCTGCGAACTCGGCGTCGATTTCGGCGACGAGGAGCCGACGCGCCGCAACGGTGTGCGCGAGCGGCTGCCCAGCGTGGTGCTGCTCGCCTCGACACCGACGGGGTTCGCCAACCTCGTCCGTCTCGTGAGCCGCTCGTTCATGGAGACGGACAACAGCGTCGAGCCCCACGTCGGCATCGAATCGCTCCTTCAGGAGAGCCCGGGCCTGATCGCCCTCAGCGGCGGCCCCCGCGGCCCGGTGGACCGGGCCATCCTCGCTGGCGGCGGCGCGCTGGCCCGGTCGCGTCTGGAACGGCTCGCCGCGATCTTCGACCGGCGGCTTTATGTGGAATTGCAGCGCCATCAGCTGACGGCCGAGCAGGCGGTCGAGCCCGAGCTGGTCGACCTCGCCTACCGGCTCGGCCTGCCGCTGGTCGCCACCAACGAGGTCTATTTCGCCAAGCGCGACGATTACGAGGCACACGATGCGCTGCTGTGCATCGCCGACGGCCGCACGCTGATCGAGGACGACCGGCGGCGGCTGACGCCTGAGCACGCCTTCAAGTCGCGCGCGGAGATGGCGTCGCTGTTCGCGGACCTCCCCGAGGCGATCGACAACACCATGGAGATCGCGCGGCGCTGCGCGGTGGTGGCGACGAAGCGCAAGCCGATTCTCCCCCGGTTCGCAGGCATCGGCGCGGATCCCGAGGAAGCGATGCGCGCCGAAGCCGCGTTGATGCGCGAGCGGGCTCAGACGGGCCTCGCGCAGCGGCTGGAGCGCCACGGAATGGCGCCGGGCCTCGACGAGACCGCGTACCGGGAACGGCTAGACTTCGAGCTCGGCATCATCGAACGGATGAAATTTCCCGGCTACTTCCTGATCGTGTCCGACTTCATCCAGTGGGCGAAGGCCCAGGGCATTCCCGTCGGGCCGGGCCGCGGATCGGGCGCCGGGTCGCTGGTGGCCTATTCGCTGACGATCACCGACCTCGACCCTATGCGGTTCGGCCTGCTGTTCGAGCGCTTCCTGAACCCGGAACGCGTGTCGATGCCGGACTTCGACATCGACTTCTGCCAGGACCGCCGCGAAGAGGTGATCCGCTACGTCCAGGCGAAATATGGCCGCGCGCAGGTCGCGCAGATCATCACCTTCGGAACCCTGCAGGCGCGCGCCGTGCTGCGCGACGTCGGGCGCGTGCTGCAGATGCCCTACGGCCAGGTCGATCGCCTGTGCAAGCTGGTGCCGCAGAACCCGGCCAAGCCCGTCACCCTCGCCGAAGCCGTGCGCGACGAGCCGAAGCTGCAGGAGGCGAAGGCCGAGGAACCCATCGTCGAGCGGCTCGTCGGCATGGCGATGAAGCTCGAAGGACTGTTCCGCCATGCCTCGACCCACGCGGCCGGCATCGTCATCGGCGATCGCCCGCTGGAAGAACTGGTGCCGCTCTATCGCGATCCGCGCTCCGACATGCCGGTCACCCAGTACAACATGAAGTGGGTGGAATCGGCCGGGCTGGTGAAGTTCGACTTCCTCGGCCTCAAGACCCTGACCGTGATCGACGTCGCGGTGAAGCTGCTCGCCAAGCGCGGTATCACCGTCGACATCGCGGCGCTTCCCCTCGACGATCCCGCGACCTACGCCATGCTGGCGCGCGGCGAGACCGTCGGCGTGTTCCAGCTGGAAAGCCAGGGCATGCGCAAGGCGCTGGCCGGCATGAAGCCCGACCGCTTCGAGGACATCATCGCGCTGGTGGCGCTCTACCGCCCCGGCCCGATGGACAACATCCCCCACTACAACCGCTGCAAGCACGGGCTCGAGGAGCCCGACTATCTGCACCCGCTGCTGGAGCCGATCCTGAAGGAGACCTTCGGGGTCATCATCTACCAGGAGCAGGTGATGCAGATCGCGCAGGTGCTTTCGGGCTACTCGCTCGGCGAAGCCGACCTGCTGCGCCGCGCCATGGGCAAGAAGATACGCGAGGAGATGGCCGTCCAGCGCGCCCGCTTCGTCGATGGCGCTGTCGCCAACAGCGTGCCCAAGGCACAGGCCGAGACCATCTTCGACCTCGTGGCGAAGTTCGCCGACTACGGCTTCAACAAGTCCCACGCCGCGGCCTATGCGCTCGTCGCCTACCAGACGGCGTGGCTCAAGGCCAACCACCCGGTGGAGTTCCTCGCGGCGTCGATGACGCTCGACATCACCAACACCGACAAGCTGAATGATTTCCGCCGCGAGGCCGACCGGCTGAAGATCGCCGTGCTGCCGCCGCTGATCAACCGCTCCGGCGCGACCTTCGAGGTGATCGAGGGCAAGATCGCCTATGCACTTGCCGCGGTGAAGGGCGTCGGCCGCTCGATGGTCGACCACATCGTCGAGGCGCGCGGGGAAAAGCCGTTCCGCGATTTCGGCGACTTCGCCCGGCGCATCAACCCGCGTGCCGTCAACAAGCGCGCGCTGGAAGGGCTCGCCTGCGCCGGCGGCTTCGACGATCTGGAGGCGAACCGCGCGCGGGTCGTGAGCGGGCTCGACCATGTGCTTGCCGAGGCGGCGCGGGCGAGCGAGGGCGCGGAAATCGGCCAGTCCGAGCTGTTCGGCGGCGCGGGTCCGCAGCCGCTGGCGCTGCCGAATGTCGATCCGTGGCTGCCGACGGAACGGCTGCAGCGGGAATATGCCGCCATCGGCTTCTACCTCTCCGCCCATCCGCTCGACGAATACCGCCCGATGCTGAAGCAGATGCGGGTGCAGATGTGGAGCGACTTCGTCGAGGCCGTGAAGCGCGGCGCGGCGGCGGGGCGGCTCGTCGGCACGGTCACCCAGCGCCAGGAGCGCAAGACGCGCACCGGCAATCGCATGGGCATCGTCCGGATGTCGGACCCGACCGGGCAATATGAGGCGATCGCCTTCTCCGAAACGCTTGCCCAGGTTCGCGACAGACTGGAGCCGGGCCAGTCGGTGGTGCTGATCGTCGCCGCGGAGGAACGCGAGGAAGGCGTCAGCGTCCGCATCCAGTCGGTCGAATCCCTCGACGAGGCAGCGCGGCGCATGAAGCACGCGCTTCGGGTGTTCGTGCGCGACGAGGCCCCGCTCGACGCCCTGGCGCGGCGGCTTCCCGCGGGCGGCGAGGGCGAGGTGAGCGTGGTTCTGCTGCTCGATGACGGCCGCCGCGAGATCGAGATGCGGCTGCCCGGCCGCTACGCGGTTTCGCCGCCGCTTGCCGGCGCGCTGCGCACGGTTCCGGGCGTGGTCGAGGTGGAGCTGGCCTGAGGTTCCGCCGGCCCGGCCCGGGGCGGCTACGCGCCGCAGCCAGCGTGCCGGAGGCACCGCGAGCCGCTGGGGGTGACGGCGCCGGCCGGGATCGCGGTGCGGGCGCCGGGTGGCCGTGATCCACGAAGGATCACGGCAGGCAAGGCGAAGGGCCATGGCGACGCGGCCGCTTCGCTTCGTCAACGGCCCCGGCGCTTCCGCTCGGGGCCGCCGTCCTGCGGCCGATCAGACGATCTGGGAGAGGCCGGGAATGGCGTCGATCACGTTGTCGACGAGCTCGTCGCCGGCATTCTCGCGGGCAAACGCCACCACTTCCTTGGCGACGATCTGGATCTGGCCCATGTCGAGGCCGGCGGTGGTGAGCGCGTTGAACGCCGCCATCGCACCGAGACCGCCGCCGAACAGGGCGCCGAGGCCGCCGACATCGTCGGTCGCACCGGCGTGCTGCAGCATGGCGTTCGCGCCGGGGATCTTTGCGAACAGCTTGGCGACGTCGTCGTGCGGGCCGTCGTGGTGGAGGAAGCTCAGCATGATCGAGACGGCCTTGCGGGCATGCTCCTCGTCGAGGCCAGTCTTCGCCGTGATCTTGTCGATAAGAAGCTGCATGGTCTTGAATTCCTCCGCGTCGTATCCGCTGTCGCAACCGCCAAAGCGCCGCCAATCAACACAACTTGGGGCCTCTTCACAAGCCGTCGTTTGGAGGATGCGGCCCCGTTTTCCGGCCCCGGCGGACGGTCGGCGCTGTTCCGGCACGGGATTTCGCATCCGTCGCGGGAGCGGACGCGGGCGGCGCGCGCATTCGTGAAGCGGATGCAAGCGCTTGCACGCGCGAATCGCCCCGGCGGCGCCGACGGTATTGCCACCGGCGGTGTCGTCGCGCCGGGTTCTTTCGTCAGTGTCTTCATGACGGGTGCTGGGGGATGGTTGCCCCGTTGCGCGGGCATCTTTGCCGCGGCCTGCGGCGGCGCCTATAGTTGCCGGCGCGGTCCGGGCGACCGGCCCGGACGGACCAAGCGGGCCGGCGGGCCAACAAGGATGAGTGAAGATGGCTGAGGCATCCCAGTCGCTGCTGAAGGAAGACCGCATCTTCCTCGGGCTCGCGAGCGGGCCGGAATATCTCGCGCTGAAGCGCGCGAACCGCCACGGCCTCGTTGCCGGCGCGACCGGCACCGGCAAGACGGTGACGCTGCAGCTCCTCGCCGAGGGCTTCTCCGAGGCCGGGGTTCCCGTGTTCGCCGCCGACATCAAGGGCGATCTGTCGGGTATCGCGGTGCCGGGTGGCGACAAGCCGGCCTTCGAGGCGCGCGCCGCCGAGATCGGTCTCGGGGCGGATTACGGCCATCGCGGCTTTCCGACCGTGTTCTGGGATGTGTTCGGCGAGCGCGGCCATCCGGTGCGCACCACGGTTTCGGAAATGGGGCCGCTGCTGCTGGCGCGCCTTCTCGGCCTTAACGACACGCAGGAGGGCGTGCTCAACATCGCCTTCCGGCTGGCGGACGAGGAAGGGCTTCTCATTCTCGACCTGAAGGACCTGCGCGCGGTGCTGGCGCTGCTGGCAGAGCGTGCGGCGGAGGTCGGCAGACTCTACGGCAACGTCTCGAAGGCGTCGGTCGGGGCGATCCAGCGCCAGCTGCTCGTGCTGGAACAGCAGGGTGGCGACCGCTTCTTCGGCGAGCCGGCGCTCGACATCGCCGACCTGATGCGGACCGATCGCAACGGACGGGGCGTCGTCAACCTGCTGGCCGCCGAGCGGCTGATGGAAAGCCCGCGGCTCTATGCGACCTTCCTGCTGTGGCTGCTGTCGGAACTGTTCGAGGAGATGCCGGAGGCCGGCGACCTCGATCGCCCGAAGCTCGTGTTCTTCTTCGACGAAGCCCACCTGCTGTTCGACGAGGCACCGAAGGCGCTTCTGGAAAAGATCGAGCAGGTCGTTCGCCTGATCCGTTCCAAGGGCGTCGGCGTCTATTTCGTCACCCAGAATCCGCTCGACGTGCCGGACACCGTCCTCGGCCAGCTCGGCAACCGGGTGCAGCACGCGCTCAGGGCGTTCACCCCGCGCGACCAGAAGGCGGTCCGGGCCGCGGCCGAAACCTTCCGGCCGAACCCGGCGATCGACACCGCGCGGGCGATCACCGAACTCGGCGTCGGCGAGGCGCTGGTCTCCACCCTCGACGACAAGGGCGTGCCGTCGATGGTGGACCGCACCCTGATCTGTCCGCCCGCCGGCCGGGTCGGGCCGCTCGGCGATGACGAAAGGCGCCGGCTGATGGCGGCGAGCCCGGTCGCCGGCCGCTACGACACCATCGTCGATCGGGAATCCGCCTACGAGCGTCTGCAGGCGCGCGCGGCTGAGGAGACCGAGGCCGCCGGTGCCCCGCCGGCTGAAGAGGTGGGCGGGGGCCTGTTCGACGTGCTGTTCGGCACGAACCGGGCGCGCGGCAAGCGACTGACGACCACTCAGACGGTGGCGCGCAGCGTCACCCGCGAGGTGACCGGCCGGATCGCCGGCGAGGTCGGCCGGCGGGCGGCCGGCTCCATCGGCAGCTCGATCGGCCGTGCGGTGGTGCGCGGCATCCTCGGCAGCATCCTGCGGTGACCGGTTGCGCCGGCCATCGAGGCGGCTTCGGCCTTGCCGGACGGGCCTGGTTCGGGCAAGGCAGGCCTGGCTGGTTGCGGCCGGCGCCAGCCGCCCGGATTGGCGATACCCGGGCGAGGGGCAGCCGGCCGGGGTGTGCCAGCACAGGCGAACGTCCAAAGCATATCCTTCCACGTCAGATCGCACCGGTCTGCGCGGAATAAGCTCAAGCAGGCCGGTGCTCACCGGCCCGCGACTTCCTGACAGGGGACTTTCATGATCGACGCCGTCCTGGAACGCATCGATGCCGATCTCGAGGCCAGCCTCGAGCGCCTGTTCCACCTGCTGCGCATTCCGTCGATCTCGACGGACCCGGATTATGCCGACGCCTGTGCCGAGGCCGCGGTGTGGTGCCAGGGCGCGCTGGCCGAGCTGGGCTTCGAGGCCGAGGTGCGCCCGACGCCGGGCCACGCCATGGTCGTCGCTCACCGCGCCGACGGGGCGTCCGATGGGCCCCACGTGCTGTTCTACGGCCACTATGACGTGCAGCCGGTCGATCCGGTCGAGCTGTGGCACACCGATCCGTTCGCGCCGCGGCTCGCCACGGAGGCGGACGGCAACAAGGTGATCGTCGCGCGCGGTTCGGCCGACGACAAGGGCCAGCTCCTGACCTTCGTCGAAGCCTGCCGCGCCTGGATCGCGGTCACGGGCAAGCTGCCGGTGCCGGTGACCGTGCTGTTCGAGGGCGAGGAGGAATCCGGCAGCCCGAGCCTGGTGCCGTTCCTCAAGGCCAACGCGGGGGAGCTTTCCCACGACGTCGCGCTGATCTGCGATACCGGCATGTGGGACCGCGAGACACCGGCCATCACCGGCTCGCTGCGCGGCCTCGTCGGCGAGGAAATCGTCGTCACGGCGGCCAACAAGGATCTGCATTCCGGCCTGTTCGGCGGCGCGGCGCGCAACCCGAACCATGTGCTGGCGAAGATCCTCGCCGATCTGCACGACGAGAGCGGCCGTGTCACAATCCCCGGCTTCTATGACGGCGTTCCCGAGACCCCGGCCGAAATCCTCCGGCAGTGGGAGGGGCTGAACTTCACGGCGGCGGATTTCCTCGGCGGCGTCGGCCTGAAGCTGCCGGCGGGCGAGAGCGATCGCAGCGTGCTGGAACAGCTCTGGGCGCGGCCGACCGCGGAGGTCAACGGCATGATCGGCGGCTATACCGGCGCCGGCTTCAAGACCGTCATCCCGTCGAAGGCCTCGGCCAAGGTGTCGTTCCGCCTCGTCGGCGACCAGGATCCGGAGGCGGTCCGCGCCGCGTTCCGGGCCTTCGTCAGCGCCCGCATTCCCGCCGACTGTTCGGTGGAGTTCCATCCCCACGGCGGCAGCCCGGGCCTGCGCGTCTCGCTCGACAGCCCCTACATGGCGCGCAGCCTGGAAGGGCTTTCCGAGGAATGGTCGAAGCCGGCGGTGGTGATCGGCGGGGGCGGCTCCATCCCGATCGTCGGCCACTTCAAGGACATCCTCGGCATGGATTCGCTTCTGATCGGCTTCGGCCACGACGACGATCAGATCCACTCCCCGAACGAGAAATACGATGTCGCCAGCTTCCACAAGGGCATCCGCTCGTGGGCGCGGGTGCTGGCGAAGCTGGCCGGCTGAAGGGAGCGTGGACGTGACTGATGGAATCGGGACGCTGTGCGTCTATTGCGGCTCGAACGCCGGCACGGGGTTCGACTATGTCGGCGCGGCGCGCGCGCTCGGGCACCGCATCGCGGAGGAAGGCCTCCGCCTCGTCTATGGCGGGGCGCGGGTCGGCTGCATGGGCGCGGTGGCGGACGGCGCGCTGGAGGCGGGCGGCACGGTGATCGGCGTGCTGCCGGAGGCGCTGCGCGCCCGCGAGCTGGCGCATCCAGGGCTGTCCGAACTCCACATCGTCGGCTCCATGCACGAGCGCAAGAGCCTGATGGCCGACCTCTCGGACGGCTTCGTGGCGCTGCCCGGCGGGGCGGGGACACTGGAAGAGATCTTCGAGATGTGGACGTGGGCGCAGCTCGGTCACCACGCCAAGCCCTGCGCCTTCCTCAACGTCAACGGCTTCTACGGCGCCCTCGTCGGCTTCCTCGACCAGCTGGTGACGACCGGCTTCGTAAAGCCGGCCCACCGGGACATGCTGATCGTGGCGGACGATCCCGAAAGCCTGATCGAGGCCTGCCGCCGCTATGCGCCGCCCCAGGTCGCCAAGTGGATCGGCCGCGAGGAGCGTTGAGGTTCCAGTGAGCCGCGCGGCCCCTTGCCCGCAGGGGGCCGCGCGCTATTCCAGCGCGGCGAGGCCGTCGAGCGTCTTCAGTACGGCGGCGGGCTTGAGGTCGGGATATTCGTCGGGCTGGCCGGTGCGGTTGATCCACACGGTGCGGAACCCGAACGCCGTGGCGCCTGCGATGTCCCAGCGGTTCGAGGACTGGAACGATACCGCCTCCGGGTAGACTCGGAACCGCGTCGCGACGAGGTCGTAGGCGGCGGGCGCGGTCTTGTAGGCCCGGATCTCGTCGAGCGAGATGACCTCGTCCAGAGCGTCGCCGAGCCGCGCGTTGTCGACCGCCGCGGCCAGCATGGCCGGCGAGCCGTTGGAGAGGATCGCCAGCCGCGCGCCGCCCGCCTTCAGGGCCGTCAGCACGCGATAGACCTCCGGGTAGACGTCGAGGGTGCGGTAGGCGTCCAGCAGCCGGTCGCGGGCGGCCGGGTCGGCGTCCGGCACGGCGGCGAGGGCGAAGTCGAGGGCGTCTTCGGTCAGCTGCCAGAAGTCGCGATAGCGACCCATCAGGGTGCGGATCCAGGAATATTCGAGCTGCTTGCGGCGCCACAGATCGGACAGCCGGTCGGCGGCCGGGCCGACGGCATGGGCGTGGCGGCGCACGGCGGCGTGGACGTCGAACAGCGTCCCGTAGGCATCGAACACATAGACGGCACGGGTCATGAAGGCGCCTCTCCTGTCCGGTCAGGCGGGGTGTCGGGAGGAACCGGGCGGCTGTCGCCGCCGGAACCCGATCGGACATGCACCAGTTTATCGGCCGACGGCCGTTGCCGCCATTCGTCTAAGTCCCTATGTTCCTCGACGCACAGGATTTGCCCGGGGCGTGTTCCGATCAGGCGGATGCGTCTGGCCGACGGACCGTTCCGGGCTGAGCCGCCCGCGGGTGGCTTCGTCGCCCGGCCGCTCCGTCAGGAACGGAACGGGCCCCGCCGAGCCCCGCTCCGCGGCTGCACGCGCAACCGCGCCGACACAGTGAAGGAGATGCCAAGATGGCCTTCGAACTTCCCGAACTCCCCTATGCCTATGACTCGCTCCAGCCGTTCATGTCGGCGGAAACGCTCGAGTTCCATCACGACAAGCACCACCTCGCTTATGTCACCAACGGCAACAACCTGATCAAGGGCACGGAATTCGAGGGCAAGAGCCTCGAAGAGGTTGTGAAGGCGAGCTACGGCAAGAACGCGGGCGTGTTCAACAATGCCGGCCAGCACTACAACCACATCCACTTCTGGAAGTGGATGAAGAACGGCGGCGGCGGCAACAAGCTGCCGGGCAAGCTCGAGGCCGCGTTCGCGTCCGATCTCGGCGGCTACGACAAGTTCCGCGCCGATTTCATCGCCGCCGGCACCACCCAGTTCGGTTCCGGCTGGGCGTGGCTTGCCGTGAAGGACGGCAAGATTGAAATTTCCAAGACCCCGAACGGCGAGAACCCGCTGGTGCACGGCGGCAAGCCGATCCTCGGCGTCGACGTGTGGGAGCACTCCTATTACATCGACTATCGCAACGCCCGCCCGAAATATCTCGAGGCGTTCGTCGACAGCCTGATCAACTGGGACTACGTCCTGGAGCTCTACGAGGCGGCGGTCTGAACGGACCTTGCTCTCACCGAACGAGAAAAGGGCGCCACGTGGCGCCCTTTTTGCTTTGCGGCCGGCGTGAACGTGTCGCGACAGCCACCGAGAACTTTGCAGATCAGGACTTCTTTTGCGCGCACTGATCCGTCAGGATGGTGCCGTGATTGACGTAGCTGTTGGCCTTAGACAGCCAATCCTCACAGGCCGGCTGCGTGGGGAAACAGGCCATGACGTTGAGTTGCTTGCCCTGTTCCTCGGCAGCGCGCACCACATAGCGTCCGATCCAGACATTTTCCGGCGCGTCGCAAGAGGCGTCATTGGCCAGAGACTGGTACTTCGTCGTCATCTGATTTTCTTGGGCGAGACCGGCAGCGGTCGTCATCAAAAGCGCTGCCGCAGTCAGGGCGTACATAGCTCGCATGCGATGCTCCATCGGAGGCGGAATGCCTCCAGCCGACCCGGGAGCGAGACGCGCGGTCAGGAGCGCCCCAGTCCCAGCGACAACTTCAGGTGAAGCCATGACGTCCTTATGAATTTAGGCGCCGAACAATGTGACGGCATGAATTCAGGAATGCGAATGCGGTGAGTTCTTAACATTTGTGCGCAAATTTATTCCAGAAATCAGAGTACTTTTGAGTAAATCTAGATTTATTTCACGAAATTCCGTTATATGCGGCAGTGATAGCCCATCGGGCGCCCGTCGCGATGAAATGGACGAAGCGGTTGCCTTAGATCATCGCTGCGGGTGAAACGTCGCTATCGAACGCGGTGCCGCGCGGCATCCGCGAGCCGGCACGGTTCACCTGGCGAACCCGCAGATGACTTGACGAACCCGCCGTTCACCTGGCCAACCGCAGGGCGCTCAGTCCTTCGACGTGCGCGGGGCGCAGGAATTCTGCACGATCACCTGGGTGATCAGGCCGAGCGCGCGCTCGCGCCATGTGTCGCAGGCTTCCTTTGTCGGGAAGCATCCGACGAACGAGACCGCGTACTGGCCGGTGTCGAAATTGTTGTCGACTTCGCCGGACACCCGCCCCACCCAGCCGAAGGACGGGTTGGCGTCGCATTTCGGCGTCGCCGCCTGATAGCGGGCGATGTCGACCGACACGAAGGCCGAGGCCGGGCTCGCGCCTCCCGCGACAAGAGCGGCGGCGGCCAAGGCCGCCGCGAGCGCACCGCGCACGCGGATTGCAGGACGAAATTCCATCGATGATCCCTCGAAAAGATGGCCGGCAGCGACAGCGAACCGGCCTGCTGCCCGTCTTCCTGCCGTCCGTCTGGCGGATGTCATTCGGCGAACAGCGACGAGCCCCGGGGCGGGCGCGGCTCACAGCTGTTCTGCACCAGCGTGCTGACGAAGTTCTCCATATATCGCCACCGCCATGTCTCGCATGCCTCCTTTGTCGGGAAGCACCCGACGAGCGCCGTGGCGGTGCCGCCGCCGCTGCCGCGCTGGCGGCTGTTGTCTGAGATGGCGTGGCCGGCGAGCCGGCCGATCCACGGCGCGTCCGGATGCTCGCTGCATTGCGGCGTGTCGATATAGGCCTGACGCATGGCGAACGGCGGGCTGAGGCCTCCGCCCTGGCAGGCGGCGAGCGTGACGGCGGCGGCAAGGGCGCCGGCGACGAGCCCCGGCCGTCGGCGGCCGAACGCGGTCATGACGGATCGGGCAGGGCGGAGCGCCGTCATTGCGGGGTGTAACCCTTCGTGCAGACCGAGACATAGGTCCAGTCCGGCCAGTCGGAATTGAGCCAGTAGAGCCAGTTGCGGCAGTCGATCTCGCGCAGGAAGCAGCCCCACTGCGAGGTCGTCTGGGTGTAGCCCCAGATGGTCTCGCGATTGCCGGCATAGCGGCCGAACCAGAGATTCGACGGGCCGAAGGTCGCGGCGGCGAGCGCGCACTGCATCGGCAGCGGCCGCGGCTTGATCGGCGGGGGCGGCGATGCCGCGGCGAGAGCCGGGCCGGCGGCGAACAGCACGGACGCGGCGATGGCGAGCGCGGCGGCGCCACGCCGCCGTTGCCGCCCGCCCGCCATGGCGGGGTGCGAAACCGCTTCGGTCTTCGTCACTGCGCGCGCCATGGCGGCTCCGTCCGGTTGCTGCACCGTCGAGGAATCGAAACCGCGCAGGCGCGATTTCGTTCACGTCGCGGTTTCTTCAACCCGGCAGGATAGTGGAGCCGCCCGCGGTGGCAATACGGGCAGCACCGCGTCGGGACGGACGGCCGCGCGTCGTCCGCCGCGCGCCGGTTATGCGGTCCGACCGCTCCGGCCTCACCTCAGGCGCGGCCGGTCACGGCGAGCGCGAAGGCCTGCACCAGCGCCACTTCCTCCAGCCGCGCGAAACGCCCGGCCGCGCCGCCGTGCCCGGCGTCCATGTTGGTGCGCAGCAGCAGCGGGTTGGCATCGGTCTTGGCGGCGCGCAGCCGCGCCACCCATTTCGCCGGCTCCCAGTAGGTCACGCGCGGATCGGTCAGGCCTGCAAGCGCCAGGATGGCCGGATAGGCCTGTGCGCTCACGCCGTCATAGGGCGAATAGGCCTTGATGCGCCGGTAGGCCTCGGCGTCCTCGATGGGATTGCCCCATTCCGGCCATTCGGGAGGCGTCAGCGGCAGGGTGGCGTCGAGCATGGTGTTCAGCACGTCGACGAACGGCACCTCGGCGATGATGCCGCCGAACATGTCCGGCGCCATGTTGGCGACCGCGCCCATCAGCATCCCGCCGGCCGAGCCGCCCTGGGCCACGATCCGGCCTGGCGCGGTGAAGCCGAGCGCGGCGAGGTGGCGGGCGACGGCGATGAAATCGGTGAAGGTGTTGACCTTCGCCTCGCGGCGCCCGGCCTTGTACCAGCGGAAGCCCTTGTCCTTGCCGCCGCGGACGTGGGCGATGGCATAGACGAAGCCGCGATCCACCAGCGACAGCGCGTTGGTGGAGAACGAGGCGGGAATGGAGATGCCGTAGGCGCCATAGCCGTAGAGCAGGCAGGGCGCACTGCCGTCGAGCGCGATGTCGCGCCGGTGGAGCACGGAGACGGGCACTGTCTCCCCGTCCGGCGCCACGGCCTCCAGACGCCGGGTGACGTAGAGCGCCGGATCGTGTCCCGACGGCACCTCCTGCTCCTTGCGCAGCACGCGGGTGCGCGCCTCCATGTCGTAATCGTAGACCTGCGCCGGCGTGGTCATCGAGGAATAGGTAAAGCGCAGCGTGGTGGTGTCGGCCTCGTAGCCGCCGGACATGCCGAGCGAATAGGCCTCCTCCGCGAAGGCGATGGCGTGCTCCGCCCCGTCCTCGATGCGGCGCACCACGATGCGCGGCAACCCGCCTTCCCGCTCCAGCCGCACGATATGTCCGGCAAAGGCGGTGTGGGACAGGATCAGGCACCCCGGCCGGTGCGCCACCAGATCGCGCCACGTCTCGCGGCCCGGATCGGAAACCGGCGCGGTGACGAGCTTGTAGTCCTCCGCGTCGCCGGCGTTGGTGAGGATGACGAAGCTGTCGCCGCCGCCGTGGTCGATGGAATAGGTTTCGGCCGTCACGCGCGGCGCGACGAGAACGAGGCGTCGCTCCGGGTCCTGCTGGTCGATCAGCCAGCTTTCGGAGGTCTCGTGGTCGTGGACGTCGACGCTCAGGAACCGGCCGGACTGGGTTTCGCCGACCGAGACGAAGAAGCCGGGATCGGCTTCGGCATAGATCAGGCTGTCGGTCTCGGCCGGAGTGCCGAGCACATGGCGGTAGACGGCCGCCGGGCGGTGCTCCTCGTCGAGGCGGACATAGAGGAAGGCGCGGGAATCCGCCTCCCAGACGGCATCGCCGGAGGTGTCCGTCACCACGTCGCCGGTGTCGGCGCCGAAGGCGAGGTCGCGCACACGCAGCGTGAACACCTCGCCGCCGGTCTCGTCGGAGCCGTAGAGCAGCAGCGAATGGTCGGGGGAATGGTCGGCAGCGGCGAGGCGGAAATAGCTCTTGCCGGCTGCGAGCGCGTCGCCGTCGAGAAGGGTTTCCTCCGGCCCGCCGGCGCGCGGCGTCCGCACCACCAGCGGATGCTCGCCGCCCTCGCGGTAGCGCATGGCATAGGCATAGGGGCCGTCCGGCGCTGGCACCGAGCTGTCGTCCTCGCGGATGCGGCCGCGCAGTTCGGCGACCAGCGTCTGGCGCAGCCCGGTGAGCGGGGCGAGCACGGCCTCGCAATAGGCGTTCTCGGCGTCGAGGTGGGTGCGGATATCCGGCTCGAGCGCGGAAGGATCGCGCATCACGGTGCGCCACTCGGCGCTGCGCAGCCAGGCATATTCGTCCGCGCGGGTGTCGCCGTGGAAGGTCGTCTCAGCCGGCCGGCGGGCCGCGCGCGGCGGGATACCCGCCGCGGGATCGAGGCGAAGGGCGGAAACGGCGGAGTTTGCTTCGGTCATCGGATGCTTTCGAAGGCGCGTTGGGTCAGAGAAGAGCGGCTGGTGGGCGCGGCGGGGCCGGTCTCCGCCGCGTTCCGAAGTTCAGGTGTCACATTGTCCCGCTAGCTCTGTCCATCGGGGCGGCCCCGCCTGTGGGGCCGGGGGGACGGGGACAATGCCGGTTCGCAAGCTTTGGTCGCG
The DNA here is from genome assembly GCF_900148505.1 of Pseudoxanthobacter soli DSM 19599. Taxonomy (NCBI): domain Bacteria; kingdom Pseudomonadati; phylum Pseudomonadota; class Alphaproteobacteria; order Hyphomicrobiales; family Segnochrobactraceae; genus Pseudoxanthobacter; species Pseudoxanthobacter soli. The sequence goes on from NZ_FRXO01000005.1 coordinate 324,430, forward strand.
TCAGGTCCTCGCCGCAGCGGCCGCGGCCGTGCTTGCCGCGGGATGCCAGGATGGCACCGCGGCGCTGAATGCGGCCAAGAGTGCCAGGATCGAGACGCTGAAGGATCAGTTCTCCTGTGGCGAGCCGGACAAGCTCTGGATCGGGCGCTTCACGGCAAAGGGCGGGCGGGGAATGCATGGAGGCGACGAAATCGCCTGCTTCAAGCGGCAATCGGATTGCGAGGCGTGGCTTGCGGTCGCCTCCGACGGCAGCGGCGAGATCGTCGAGCGGTCCTGCCGTCCGATCGCGCCGCCAGCATCGCCTGCGCCGGCCGCCTGAGGCGGCGGTTTTCCGCGGCGAGCCTCAATCCTCGTCGGGAAAGAACGTCAGCGCCGTGCCGTTGATGCAGTAGCGCAAGCCGGTCGGCGGCGGTCCATCCGGAAAGACGTGGCCGAGGTGAGCGTCGCAGCGCGCGCAGCGGACCTCCGTGCGGTGCATCAGGAACGAGGTGTCGTCGTGCTCGTCGATGACCTCTTCCTCCACCGGCGTGAAGAAGCTCGGCCAGCCGCAGCCGGCATTGAACTTGGTCTCCGACCGGAACAGCGGCTCGCCGCAGCAGATGCAGGCATAGAGCCCGGCTCGGGTCTCGTCCCAGAACGGGCCTGTGAACGCCCGCTCGGTGCCGGCGCGGCGGGTCACGCGATATTGTTCGGGCGTGAGTTCGGCCTTCCACGCGGCGTCGGACTTGATCACTTTCTCGCGGCGGGCCGGCATCGTGTCGGACATGATCCTCTCCCTTTCGGTGGGGGCGGGAAGCGGCGGCGTGCGGGGCCCTGAGGCCGACGGACGCAGGAACGGATTGACCCACAGATAGGCATCGGACCGGCGATGGGCAATCGCCCGCCCGCCGATGCGGCGCGCCCGCATGGAAGCATCGATTCCGCTCATGCGGCCCTTCCCGTGGCTGCATCCGCGCACGGTTTTCCTTGTGACAGCCGCGCGCGGCCGATATTCACGGTCCACGAACGTTGTGGCCGGCGGGTGCGCCAGGCCCCTGAAGGGTACGCCCCCAGCGGCCGTGCCTGTCTCATTCGCAGCCCGCGACCAAGAGGAGAGCCGATGGGCGGAGGCACGCTGATCGTCGCACTGGCGCCGTTTGCCGCCGCGCTGCTCGCCCCGTTCGTAGAGCGCTCTCTGCGGGAACGCGCGGCGAAGGCGACCGGCTGGATTCTCGCACTCGTGCCCGCCCTGGTGTTCGTCTGGTTCGCGAGCCTCGCCGGGCGCGTTTCGGGCGGCGAGACGCTGCTGTTCTCCGTCGACTGGGTCCCCTCCCTCGGGGTGCGCTACGCGATGGCGATCGACGGGCTTTCGCTCGTGTTCGCGCTCGCGATCACGGGCATCGGCACGCTGGTCGTGATCTATGCCGGTGCCTATCTCGCCGGGCATCCCGGCCTCGGGCGGTTCTTCTCGTTCATCTTCCTGTTCATGGGTGCGATGCTCGGGCTCGTCCTCTCGGACGACCTCATCGCCATGTTCGTGTTCTGGGAACTGACCTCGATCACGTCGTTCCTGCTGATCGGCTTCGATCACGAGCGCGAGGCGGCCCGGCGGGCGGCGCTGCAGGCGCTGATCGTCACCGGCGGCGGCGGCCTTCTGCTGCTCGGTGCCGTGGTGATGATCGCGAACGTCACGGGCTCGACTTCGATCTCCGCGCTCATCTCAGGTCCGGGCCTGCAGCAGACCGCGCTCTACCTTCCGATCCTCATCCTCGTGCTCGGTGGCGCCTTCACGAAGTCTGCGCAGGTGCCGCTGCATTTCTGGCTGCCGAACGCCATGGAGGCGCCGACGCCGGTGTCGGCCTACCTGCATTCGGCCACCATGGTGAAGGCCGGGCTCTATCTGGTGATGCGGCTCCATCCCGCGCTCGGCGACACGGCCGCCTGGACCACCATCCTGCCGCTGTTTGGCGGCGCGACCTTCCTCACCGGCATGGTGCTCGCGGTGCGCCAGACCGATCTGAAGCTGATGCTCGCCCAGACCACCGTCGCCTCTCTCGGGCTGATCATGATGCTGGTCGGCTTCGGCACGCCGGCAGCCATCGAGGCGGCGGCGGCCTATCTCGTCGCTCATGCGCTGTTCAAGGGCGGGCTGTTCATGGTGGCCGGCACAATCGACCACGAGGCCGGCACGCGCGACATCCGCCGGCTCGGTGGCCTACGGCGACACATGCCGCTGACCTTCGCCGCCGCCGCCTGCGGCGCGATGTCGATGGCGGGCCTGCCGCCCTTCCTCGGCTTCATCGCCAAGGAAGAGGTCTATGGCGCGCTCGCCGGGTTGCCCTCGGCGGCCGTGACGGCGGTCGCGGTCGGTTTCGTCGGCAATGCGCTGATGGTGACCATCGCCGCCGCGCTGGTGATCAAGCCATTCCTCGGTCGCGAGGTTCGCGCCGGCGCTACAGATGCAGGTGCCTCCGATACCGCTGCGTCCCATGGACATGCCGGCGGCGGCCACGGTGGGCACGCCGCTGCCGGCCATGTCCACGAAGGGCCGCCGGGCCTCTGGCTCGGGCCGGTGGTGCTGGCGCTCGCGGGGCTCGCAACGGCGCTGCTGGCCCATGCCACCGGAACGCTGCTGATCGGCCCGATGGCGGCGGCGATCGAGGGGCCGGCCGGCGCGGGCGAAGCCGTCGACCTGCACCTCGTTCCCCACGCGCTGGTGCCGGCTTTCGCGCTGTCCGTCCTGACGATCCTCGCCGGGCTCATCCTGCTCGTGCGGCTCGATCTGTTGCGCGCCGCCGTCGACCGTGCCCTCGGCACTGTCGGTTGGGGACCCGACAAGGGGTTCGACCAGGCCGTTTCCGCCCTGATCCGCCTCGCGGTCGCCGCGCGCGACCTTCTGCACGGCGGTCACCTGGAGGCCTATATCAACATCGCGGTGGTGGCGATCATCGCCGCGTTGTTCGCGCCGATGATCGCGTACGGCGCCTGGCCGGCGCTGCCCTGGTCGGTGCTGTGGCCGCGGGGCATGACGATCTACGAACTCGCCATGCTGGCGATTGCCGTCGCCGGCCTCTATGCTGTCCTCGCCGCGCAGAGCCGCCTCGTCGCCATCGTCTCGCTCGGCATCCAGGGCTTCGCGGTGGCGGTGCTGTTCCTGCTGTTCGGCGCGCCTGACCTGTCCTTCACCCAGTTCATGGTCGAGACGCTCTCGGTCGTGATCCTGACCCTGGTGATGACACGCCTCGACCTCGCGCCGAGCGATCATCGCACACCGATGGAGCGCGTGCGTGACGGGGCGCTGGCGGTGCTCGCCGGCACCGGGTTCGGCCTGCTGCTGCTGTGGGTAACCGCGGGTGCGTTCGACGACCGCCTTTCGGCGTTCTTCTCGGCCTATAGCCGGGCGATCGCCCACGGCCGCAACATCGTGAACGTCATCATCGTCGACTTCCGCGGCCTCGACACGCTGGGCGAGATCTCCGTGGTGCTGGTGACCGGGCTCGCCATCCTCGCGCTGGTGACGCTGAAGGCCCGTGCCGGGACCGCGAAGACTGGCACGCACGGGGAGGAGAGGGCATGAACACCGTCATCTTCCGGGCGTTCGCCCCCTACCTCACCGCGCTGATGCTGATCTATTCCGTGTTCGTCACTTTGCGCGGCCACAACGAGCCGGGCGGCGGCTTCATCGGCGGCCTGATCGCGGCCTCGGCCTTCGCCATCTACGGCATCGCGTTCGGGCCGGGTGCCATGCGGCGGGCGACAGTGGTGCACCCGATCAGCGTGGCCGCCTGTGGTCTTCTGCTTTCGGCGCTTTCGGGGCTGCCGTCGCTGGTGTTCGCCGAGCCCTATCTCACCTCCCAATGGGTCAGTCCCACGGTGTTCGGGACGGTGATCGACCTCTCGACCCCGATGCTGTTCGATATCGGCGTCTATCTCGTCGTGGTCGGTGCCTTCACCTCCATCGCCCTGATCCTCGAAGATGGCGAGGTGGGCTGATGGAAGGCATCTTCTCCGTCATGGTCGGGCTGTTCTTCGCCGCGAGCCTCTATCTGATGATGTCGCGGCGCATCGTGCGCATCCTGATCGGCGTCGCGATCCTCGGCAACGCCGTCAACCTGCTGATCTTCACGGCCGGCCGGCTGACGCGCGAGGTGCCGCCGGTGATCCCGCCCGATGCGGTGATTCCGGCCGGCATCACCGCCAATCCGCTGCCCCAGGCGCTGATCCTGACGGCGATCGTGATCTCGTTCTCGTTCTTCGCCTTCCTGATGGTGCTGGCCTATCGCGCCTATCAGGAAATGGGGACCGACGCGGTGGACGAGATGAGGCTGGCGGAGCCCGTCCGGGAACCGCCCCCGCCCGGGGGATATTGAGATGGCGGCAGGAACGGACGGCGCGGCGGTCGACATCGCCGCCGCGATGATCACGGTGCCGACCGCTGCGCGGGACTGGCTCGTCATCGTGCCGGTGGTGCTGCCGCTCGCCTGCGGGGCGCTTGGCGTTATGCTGCGGCGCTTCACGCGGCTGCAGCCGGTTCTGGCCATCGTCGCGCTCGCTCTCGTTGCCGCGGCCGATCTCGCCCTCCTCGCGCGGGTGATGGTCGAGGGGCCGGTGACCATGGTGATGGGGCGGTGGCTGCCGCCGTTCGGCATCGCCTTCACCGTCGACCCGGCCGGCGCCGCGCTCGCGCTCACGGCGGCGGTCTGCGGCCTCGCGGGCGCGTTCTATGCGCTCGCGGACGTGGACGGGCCGGCGCGCCGCGCCGGGTTCTTTCCGTTCCTGCTGCTGATGCTGGCCGGCGTCTCCGGATCGTTTCTGACCGGGGATATCTTCAATCTCTATGTCTGGTTCGAGGTGCTGCTCATCTCGTCCTTCGGCCTGCTCGTGCTCGGCGGCACGCCCCGGCAGATCGACGGCACAGTGAAGTACGGCCTGCTCAACCTGATCGCGACGACGCTTTTTCTGATCGCGACCGGCTACCTCTACGGCCTCATCGGCACGCTCAACATGGCGGACATCACAATTCGTCTCGCCGGGCGGCCGCTCGATGGGCCGGTGATCGTCATCGCCGCGCTCTATCTCGTCGCCTTCGGCATGAAGGCGGCGGCCTTTCCGCTGAATGCGTGGCTGCCGGCCTCCTACCACACCCCGAAGATCGTGGTCGCCGCGGTGTTCGCCGGGCTTCTCACCAAGGTCGGCGCCTATGCGCTGCTGCGCACGCTGGCGATGCTGATGCCGGCGGAGCGGGCGGCGCTCGCCCCGGCTCTCGCCTGGATCGCGGCGCTGACGATCCTGACGAGCGCGCTTCTCAGCCTGGCGCAGACGGAGATCCGGCGCAGCCTGGGCTTCATGGTGATCACGGGCATCGGCTTCGTGCTGGCGGGGCTCGCGGTCGGCGGCGAGCGGGCGCTGTCGGGCTCGCTTCTCTACGCGGTCCACTCGATGCTGGCGATGACGGCGATCTATCTGACGGTCGGGGCCGTCGAGCGGGTGGCGGGCTCGTCGTCGCTGGCGAGGCTAGGCGGGCTCTACCGCGACTATCCTTGGCTGTCGGCGGCGTTCTTCCTTTTGATGCTGGCGGTCGCCGGCCTGCCGCCGATGTCCGGCTTCTGGCCGAAGGCGGTCCTGGTCGGGGCGGCGCTCGATGCCGGGGCGGGGTGGCTCGCGGCGGCGATGCTGGCGGGCGGACTTCTGACCACGCTTGCCCTCGGCCGCATCTGGCTGCTGGCGTTCTGGCGCCCAGCCGCCGACGGCCGGAAGGCGTCGGCGGTCCGCTTGCCGGCGGCGGTGATCGGGCCGATCCTCGCGCTGGTCGCGATCGTCACCTGGCTCGGGCTCGCGCCCGAGACCGCGCTCGCCATCGCCACACGCGGTGCGGCCGGGCTGGTCGATCCCGGGGCCTATCTCGACGCCGTGTTCGGGGGAGGGCGATGATGCCGATCGTGTTCGCCAACGTCCTGCTCGCGCTCGCCTGGGCGGCGGTCACCGGCGGGTTTTCGGCGCTCAATCTCGCCTTCGGATTCGGTCTCGGCGCGCTGGCGCTCGTTCTGATCCGCGAATGCACCGGACGGCCCGGCTATCTCGGCCGGATCGCCCGCGCCGCCGCCCTGGCGGGGCTGTTCCTCGTCGAACTCGCCAAGTCGGCCGTCCGGGTCGCGGCGATGGTGGTGTCACCCCGGCTCGACCCGCATCCGGCGATCGTCGCCTTCCCGCTGACGGTGACCTCGGACATCGAGATCGCGCTTCTGGCAAACCTGATCACGCTGACGCCAGGGACATTGTCCGTCGACGTCTCCGACGACCGCAGGGTGCTGTTCGTGCACTGCATCGACGCGCCGGATCCGGCCGCGGTGATCGCCGACATCCGCGACGGGTTCGAGCGCAAGATCCTGGAGGCCTTCAGATGATCGCCGCGGACGCCATCGACCTCGCCCTGTTCCTGCGGATCGCGACCGGAATCGCGCTGGTGCTGTTCTCCGCCGCGTTCGTGCTGATGGTGGTGCGCATCGTGCGCGGGCCGACGCTGCCCGACCGCATCATCGCGCTCGACATGCTGGTGGCGGCGGTGGTGGGCTTCATCGCCACCATCGCGGTGCGCACCGGCCAGATGCTCTATGTCGACGTGGCGATCTCGCTCGCGCTGGTCGGCTTCCTCTCGACCGTCGCCTTCGCGCGGTTCGTGCTGGCGCGGGGACGATCCCGGGAGGCCGGCGACGCCGATACCGCCGGAACGGCCGCTGAGAAGGAGACCGCACCATGAGCGCGGTGGCGATCGTGCTTTCAGGCGTCCTTCTGGTGGTGGGCGCAATATTCGCGCTGCTGGCCGCCGTCGGAATCCTGCGGTTCGGCGACATCTACATGCGGATGCATGCGGCGAGCAAGGCGGGGGCGGTGGGCTCCGGCCTTGCGCTGGTGGCGGTCGCGGTGCATTCGGGCGATCTGGCGGTGGCGACACGGGCGATCGCCGGCGCGATCTTCCTGCTTCTGACCTCGCCCATCGCCGCGCATCTGATGGCGCGCGCGTTCTACAAGGCGGGCTATCGCCCCTCGCCGCGCACCCGGCCGGACGCGCTGGCGGACGCCGCGGAGGGGCGGCAGCGCGACGCCTGACGGCCGCCGACATCCGCCGCGGGCCGCGCGATTCGCGCCGGCGCCCGGCGCGGCGGAATGGCCGGCGATGATCTGTTCCCGTTATTGCCTGTGCTGCTGACGTTCGAAACGCACGCGCTCGTCTTTTTATTGCCGTATTCGCGCACTCACCCGGCCTAATTCATGGTGAGTTACGTCCTTCACAAGCAATCTGCCGGTGAAAGGTGTTTAGCGAGAGTAAAGCTTGTTGACTTTCCTGAACGAGCCTTCTAGTCATCATCGACAGGGCGCTATGGGGCAGGTGCGCGAACAAAACGCGCGCCGTGAACGGGCAAAGTTCAAGATTGGCGCGGTCGCGGGAGCGCGCTGCATAAAGGTGAAAAATGAGCGAGATTGCTGAAAACGGCAGCCTGATCGATCTGGCGGCGGATATCGTCTCCGCCTACGTGAGCAACAATACGGTTCCGGCTCACGAACTTCCGGCGATCATTGCCGAGGTTTATTCTGCTCTGCAGAAGACCAATGGCGGTGTCGTCGAACTCGCGCCCGAGCCGGTGAAGCCCGCCGTTCCGGTCAAGAAGTCGGTGACGCCGGAATATATCGTGTGCCTGGAAGACGGCAAGAAGTTCAAGTCGCTGAAGCGGCACCTGCGCACCCACTACAATCTCTCGCCGGAAGAGTACCGCGAGAAGTGGGGCCTGCCGGCCGACTATCCGATGGTTGCGCCGAACTACGCGGCGGCCCGGTCCGAGCTTGCCAAGAAGATGGGCCTCGGCCAGCAGCGCCGTCGCGGCAAGTGACCGACGCCTGATCGTCTTCGATGCACGGCAGCCGCACCGGACCGGTTCGCCGCCTCGCGGCGGCATCGCAGGGTGCGCTGCCGGTGCGTCTGGAGACTGGGGCCGTTCGGCCCCTCAGCGCCACGTCAGGGCGCAAGATGAGCGTGTGGCGTTCGGAGGTGTCGTCGCTCCGGACGTGGCCCTCCATCGCGGAGGGAGCGCGGGAGATCCTGCTGCTTCGCCGGATGGGGAGCGAACCGCGGGGCGCTCGGGACCCCGGCGGGTTGGCGGCCGGTTCGTTCGCCGCCAGTTCGGCGGCTCCCGGCCTGTGAGTTCCGGGTTCGTTGATCATCGGTCGTGAGCAAAGCTCATCGCTTTGAATCCGAGGCGATTTCTTGTCGATCGGATGATTCCGTCCGATCGGAAAGCGCTCGAGAGATCAGCGTCGGCTTATGGGCTATGGTCTCCTAGTGCATAAGACCTTGGTGCATCACGTCCTGACGGTCGACCTGGGGCGATAGATCAAGGCCGGCGCGTTTCTGGATCACGGGATCCTTATCCAATCCTCACCCCACGAAACCCTTTTCGATTCGATTCTGTTTGATCAGACCCTGATTGATCAGATGCTGCTCAACAAGAGCTTGCTCCATAAGATCTTTGTCGAAAATTCCCGGTCGACTGGATCCGGGCTGCTTTAGGGTAAAAGCCCGTTCAGATCGAACCGATCTGAACGACAAGGATATGCTCAACCCTTTGAATCTGGAGCGAATTCTTGTCAATCGGATGGTTCCATCCGATCGGAAAGCGCTTCAGACGCCGCTGCCCGGTCACGCGCGCCGAGGTGCGCTGCGTCGAATGACGTTGGCCAAATGACGTCGACGAAGTGGCCTCGACGAAGTGGCTTCGGCCAAAGCAAAATCCGGCAGCCTCAGCACCAATTGGTCAAGCCACGCCGGCCAGGTAAGGCCACGCCATGCCGTGCCGCGACGCCATGCCGCCAATCCATGCCGCCAATCCATGCTGCCATGCCATGCCGCCAGGCGGGTTGACTTGCCGCGTCGACTTGCCGCGTCGACTTGCTGCGTCGACTTGCGGTCCGCGACGCGCGGGTCCGTCGCCGGAGCCGTGGGTCCCCGCACGACCTGGCGAGGCGGGCCGGCCTTGCTGTGCCGGGCGGCGGCGGGGCGGTGCCGGTTCCCATGGCGCCACCGCCACGTTTCGGCCGGGGCGGCCCCACATTCGGCGCCCGGGTCGGCTCCACAGTCCGTGCTGTGTCACCCTTGCCGTATTTGTGCGGCCGAAGGCCTTCCGCGGTGGAAGGCGGTCCCGTCCGGCTGCGCTCAGCGATCGGGAGCGGGCGGCAGAGACCCGGGGCCGTCGCGGCGCGGAGCGGGCGGCAGGCCGCCGCAGCGGGTGGTGGCGAGGGCGCGCCGCTCGGCATCGAGCGCCTGCCGCAGGCCGAGATGCCGGTTCGGATCGTAGGTCCAGCGGCCGGCAGCACCGTCGCGCCGCTCGCGTCTGAGGGCGCGGACCAGCAGGCGAACGACGTGCCATCGGCCCGCGACGCTGAGGTCGGCGATCTCACGGGGCATCAGCGGCAGGAGACGCGGCAGCATAAGCTGCCGGTCGTAGCGCTCCGCGACGGGGGCGCCTCTCGATCCGAGCGGGATCGGCGCCGGCGATCCGGCGGGCCGGTGCGGGGTGTCGGGATGGGCGGGCCGGAACGCCCCGTCGGAGCGAAAGCAGCGGCGGCTGGGGGGCATGTCTGGTTCTCCCTGGCGTTGACGGGCCGGGCGGCCCGTTCGCCAGTGTCCGGCCTGCGGTTGCGGCGAGGATAAAATTCCTATCATTTCGCGCTGCGCCGGGCGCCGCGCGGTCGATTCGCGGGGGCGGCGGCATCTGTCCGCCCGGCGCACGGCCGCGCTGCAGGGCGGATCGCCCCCCGGGGGCGCTCAAGGGAGGCGACTCGGCGCCGCCCTCGACGGCGCATTGCGATTCCCGCTCTGAAGTTGTTCCTGTTTTGTTCTGGTTGCGGTAGAACACCGGGATGGCCGGAAAAGCCCGGCCGCCGAGCCACCGGCGCGCGCGGATCGCCCCGAGGCCGCGGGCGGCCAAGGACCGACCAATGGGCCGACCAACGGGCCGACCAACGGGCCGACCAACGGGCCGACCACGGGGCCGACCACCGGGCCGGCCCGGCGGCGGACCCGGCAAAAACTTATCCCCGCCGATACCGGCGCGCTCACAGTGAAAGGTATAAATTCCTATCGACGGGCCGGCGACAGTGTGGAGGGAGAGGGTGCGTGTGTTGGCAACGAGCGGTGCGAGCGGCGTCGAAGGGGTTTCCGCGGTCGTGCCGGTGACGGTCGAACCGGAGGCCATGCGGCGCATTCTGGAGGCGACGGTGGCGGCGGTGTTCCATCTGCCGGTGGCGGAGCTCGACGCGCCGACGCGGCGGCGCGCGCCGGTGGCGTTCGGCCGTCAGGTGGCGATGTACATCGCCCATGTGGGGATCGGGCTTTCGCTGACGGAGGTGGGCCGGCTGTTCGGGCGCGACCGCACGACGGCGGCCCACGCCTGCCGGCTGATCGAGGAGCGGCGGGACGATCCCGATCTCGACGGCCGGCTGGCGATGATCGAGGCAATGATCGGCGCGTGGCGAAGCGGGCTCGCGGCGCTGGAGCGGGGCACGTGACGGGCGCGGGCGATTTGCGGGCGCCCGCCGGAGGTGCGGGCGGGGTGGCACCGGATGGGCGGTGCGGGGCGGTCGAGCGCGGGGCGCGGCCGGACCGACCGTGCGCGCTCCGGGGCACCGGAGGCGGCCTCCTGGTGGAACGTCGCGCCGTGGGACATGGCCGTGTTCCGGGAACGGGCGGTTTCCGGCAGCAGGCGGGCTGCGAGAGGCCGGCCGGCGGTCACCGCGAGCGGAGACGCGCCGGGCGGGAGGATGCCGGCCCCGGAGCGAAGGGCAGCTATCAATGGCGGGGGGCTGTGGGACGGAACTGGCGCGGGAGGGGACGGCTGCCATCGGCGGGGAGGAGATGAGGTGTCGGTGCGGTTGGGCCGGAGGTGGCGACTGTTGGTGGCGAGGGAAGCGGTGCTGGGGGACGAAGCCGGTTCCCGAGGGGACGGCTGCCATCGGCCGGGAGGAGACGAGGTACCGGTGCGGTTGGACGGGGGGCGGTGAGAGGCTTCTGCCGGTGGGTGGACGCGAACGTGGTCGGGAGTCGCGGGACGCATGCCGTGCCAGCGGCGAGGGATGTGAGAGGCGGCGGGCGGGTATGAGGACGACGGGCACGATGATGGACACGATGGTGCGGCCTTCGAAGCGATCGCCCGGGGCGGGTGGCCGGGGCGCGATCCGCCGGAGCGACGGCGGACGGGGCACCGGCGGGCATGATGTGGGTGGGGATGGCGCGGCCGGGCGCAGTGCGGGCGGCCATGACACGGGCGGCCATGACACGGGCGGCCATGACACGGGGGGCAATGACACGGGTGGGCATGACACGGGTGGGCATGACCTGGATGGGCATGACCTGGGCGGGCATGACCTGGGCGGGCATGACCTGGGCGGGCATGACAAGGGTGGACTTGGGACGGGGCGACTTGGGATGGGAGGACTGGGGACAAGCCGGGATGACCCGCGGGGGCGTGGCGCAGTCCGTGATGGCGCCGCCGGGGATGGCGATGGTGGGCCAACCGAAAGTGGGTCGAGCGAACGTGGGCAGGACACAGGCCGACGTGGCGCCGACGGGTTTGGCAGGGCTCGATATCACACGGGCGGGGAGCGCCGGGACGGGCAGGGGGCAGGCGGACAGGTGCCACGCGGACAGGGAGCAGACGGACGCGGGGCAGACGGACAGAGTGCCGTCGGGTTGCCTGTTGTCGGGCCTGGCGCTGTCGAAAGCGGCTCCGGGGAGGCTGACTCGGGCGAGGTTTGTGCGGGCAAGGCTGGCACGGGCAAGGCTGGCACGGGCAAGGGCGGCACGGGCAAAGCTGGCACTCGCGAGCTTGGCACGGTTCGGTGTGGCACGATCGGGGGAAGCCGGGGCGCACACGGCGCAGGCGGACACGGCGCAGGCGGACACGGGGCAAGCGGACACGGGGCAAGCGGAGATCGGGCAGGCGGAAAGTGCGCCGTCGAACGTCCTGATGTCGAACCTGGCGCTGTCTGGCTTCCGGCTGTCGTGTTTGGCGCTGTCGGACACGGCTCCGGCGAGGCTCGCTTGGGAGAGGTTAGCCGGCGCGAGGCTGGTTCGGGCTTAACTGGGTCGGGTGGGGCTGGCACGGGCGGGTGTGGCGTGGACGGGCGGGACGTGGGGGGCGGCCGATGAAACGGGTGCGGTCGGCGGCGGCCGCCGGACTGGGCCGGCCGGTCGGGAGCGGGGGCGTGTCTAAGGGCCGCGACAGCGCCATAACGGACATTAAGGCGGCTAAGGAGATCGTGCCGGGCGGCATCTCGCAGGGTGGCATCGAGGGGAGCGGCCTCTCGCGGCGTGGTCGGGCTGGTGGGACCGCTGGGGATGCGGGCCGGGTGCGGCGGGACGGCGGCGGCGGGCGGGCGCCGGCCGGGCTTGCCGCCGACGTGGTGCTCGACATCGCCGAGAGCCCGCTCGGCTGGCTGAGCCGCAGGCCCGGACGGGACGGGCGGCCGCTGCTGTCATCGGCCCAGGTGGAGGCGGGCGAGCGGCTGCGGCTGGATTTCACCCGGGGCGGGCTGATGCCGCGGGTGACGCAGGCTTGGCAGGCCGGCGGCGCGCGGGCGGCGCGGCGGTCGGGGGGACGCGGGACGGCGGGCGAGCTCGGCGATGCGGCGCTCGATGCGCGTGCGCGGTTCAACCGCGCGGTCTCGGCGGTCGGCCCCGAGCTCGGCGGCGTGCTGACCGACGTGTGCTGCTTCCTGAAGGGACTTGAGACGGTCGAGGCCGAACGCGGCTGGCCGGTGCGCTCGGCCAAGATCGTGCTGGCGCTGGCGCTGTCGCGGCTTGCCGCGCATTACGGGCTTTCGGAGGCCGCGCGCGGACCGGAGGCGGCGCGGATGCGATCCTGGGGTGCCGAGGGCTACCGGCCGGAGATCGGCTGAAGCGCGGCTTCGGCGTCGTGACGGATGCGGCGCACCATGGCGGAAAGGCCGTTGGAGCGCTGCGGCGTCAGATGCTCGCGCAGGCCGAGCCGGCGGAACAGCGCGTCGGCGTCCTCCGCGAGGATGTCGCCGGCGGTGCGGCCGGAATAGAGCGTGACGAGGATGGCGACCAGCCCGCGCACGATGTGGGCGTCGCTGTCGCCGAGGAAGGAGAGCACCGGGCCGTCCGGCCCTTCGGCGACCGAGGGCACGATCCACACCCGCGAGGTGCAGCCCTGCACCATGTTTTCCGCGGTCCGCAGCTCTTCCGGGAACGGCGGCAGCGAGCGGCCGAGATCGATGACGTAGCGGTAGCGCTCTTCCCAGTCGTCGAGGAACGCGAAGGTTTCGGTGATCTCGTCGATGGTCATCGCGTGGTCCGTTTGGCGTGGCGGGCCGGGTCGTGAGGCCCGAATGCGTCGTCCGGCGGCGAGGCGACACCGCGGAAATGTGCCGGCGGAGGCGGTCCGCCCGGCCGGGAGCCGATCCGGCCGACGCGCCTTCCCTTCGGGCGGGGTGCACCGATGCACGGGATGGGCTTCCAGCTGCGTGTGTTCCTGCGCGGCATGGTCTTGCGACGGATATAGTCGCTTGGCGGCAGGACGCAACCGCGCCGGACGCTGGCGGACGCCATCAGCCCTGCGGGGGCGGCGAGCGGCCGGTGCCGTGCCAGGGTTCCTCGCGGTCGCCGGCGGTCAGCGTGCCGCGCAGGGCGGGATCGGAGGGAAGCGGTGCCGCCGCCGGTTCGGAGCCGACGAGGGCGGAGACATAATCAATGCCGGCGCCGAGCACGTCGCCGAAGCGGGACAGGACGCCGACGGCGCCGTTGCAGATGTCGGCCTGCTGATCGCAGAACGAGACGATGCGGCCGAGGGTTTCCCACGCGCCGCCCTGATCGGCGGTCTGGCCGGCGGCGGTCTCGCCGGAAAGGGCGTGAGTCGCGATGGCTTGGGGCGCGATGGCTTGGGGCGTGCGGCGGACGGGCTCCTCGGCGGCGCGGGCTTCGTGCGCCGGCACGGCTGTCCCGGCGGCGGGAGCCGCGCCTTTCTCCGGCGGAAACAGGATCGGCGCCATGACGAACACGAGGCCGAGCCAGAACACGCATCTGAAAAGGAACACCATCGAACCGCCCGCCGTGTGATTCGCCCGGTCGTCACTCCCCGGCCTGCCGATGGCCGGAGCCCTCGCTTCACGGACCCGCGGGGCCGTTCCCGCAGTTCCCCATAGGTCAGTGTTTCATCACTGTTTCATGCGCGGCTGAATCCGGCGTTTTCGCGATTGTCGCAATTCGATCCATCGACGGAATTCTGCGCAGGCGCGGGCGAGGACCGGTGCCGGCGAGGGCCGCCGGCCCGACTTGAGGGTTCCTTAAGGCCGCGATGGCAGCCTGATCGCGCCCGGCCGGCAGAGGGACGGCCGGTTTCGACCTCACCCGCGAAGGGACCGCCGCCGATGATCCGCACCGTCATGCTTCCCGCGCCGCCTGCGACCGCCGATGCGGACCGCGCGTGCGCGTGCGCGGAGCGGCGACCGTGAGCGCGCGCAAGGCGGCAGCCCCGGGCCGTGGGGGCACGCAGGGCCGGGCGAAGCCCGCGCGGCCGGCGGCGGGCCAGGCGGCGGGCAAGGAGGGCAAGGCGGCGGGCGGCAAGGCAGCTGGTGCTTCGGTGGCGCGGGCGCGCCGGCCGGGCGGCTTCGTATCGCGCTGGCTCATGCGCGGGCTCGGGCTGATCGGCCGGGGCTTCGCGGCCCATCCGGTGGCGACGCTGGCGGTGGCGGGCGGGCTTGCGGCGGGCGCGGCGATCTATGTCAACGTGGTGCTGATGCAGCCCGGGCCGCATCCGGCGCCGCTGTTTGCCACGCGGCCGGACGCGACCGAGATGGTGGCGGTCGCCAATGCCGGCGGGGTGAACGGCGGCCTGGTGCGCGATATCGAGCAGGCGCTGGTGGACCGCGGCTATCTCGCCGGGCCGGCGGGCGACGTGCTCGATGCGGGGACGGTCGAGGCGATCAGGGCCTTCGAGGCGGCGCAGGGGCTGGAAGTGACGGGCCGGCCGAGCGAGACGCTGCTGGCGCTCCTGACGGTCGCGCCGAACAAGCGGCCGGCGGGTGACGCGATCGCGGCGGCGATGTCGGCGGCCGACGGGCCGGGAAAAAGCGCGTCGGGCAAAGGCTCGGCTGGCAAGACGGCGGCAGGCAAGACGGCTGCAGGCAAGACGGCGGCGGGGACAGGTGTGGCCGGAAATGGCGATGCCGGCAAAGGAAATCCGGGGAAAGGCCCGGCGGCGAAGACGACGGTGGTGAAGACGGACGCGAAGGCGACGGCGGCCTCCGGCGGCACGGCGATGGCGCCGGCCGACGTGAAGCGCGTGCAGAAGGCGCTCGCCGATCTCGGCTACGGGCCGCTGCAGATCGACGGCCGGCTCGGCGGCCGGACGGCGACGGCGATCCGCCGCTTCCGCGCCGACCATGCCCTGCCGGCGGGCGAGGGCATCGACGCGCGGCTGGTCCAGACGCTGGTCTCGATCGGCGGCATGGCGAAATCCTGAGGGGATGCCCAGCGCGGCGCTTCGGCCGTGACGGATTCCGGCTGGGGCGAGCCCCATCCGTCTGGTGTGGCCGGGTCGGTGTGTGGCCGGGGCGGGCTTGGCCGGGGCGGGCCCGATTGAGGCGGGCTTGGCTGAGGCGGGCTTGGTGGGGCGGGTTTGGCCGGAAGGCCGCCTTCGCATCCGGTTCGCCCCGCTGGTGCCAACATCGTCCGGAACATGCTAGAGCATCTGCCTGTCGGATCGGGGCGATCCGACGGGAAGGCGTGAACACGCCGCTTCCGCCGGGATAGGCCGGCGCTGTTCGGACGGAACCATGGCTCGGGTCGTCTCCTCATTCTGGGTCGGTGCCTATCTGCGCCGCTGCCAGGGCGCCGGCGCCTTCGCGGCCGTGCTGCGCCACGGCGCCGACGAAGCCGGCGCGATCTTCGTGAAGATCGTGCGTGGCGACGGCACCGCCGATCTCTACGGCCCGGCGCCCCAGGCGCTGGTCGACGAGGACAGGCCGGTCGACCGCCGGTTCGAGCAGCTCGCCGCCCGCGCGCCGGAGGCCGACATCGACGCGCGGCTGACGCGGGAGCGGGCGTTCGATCCCGATATCTGGGTGGTCGAGGTGGAGGACCGCGACGGCCGCTCGTTCCTCGACATGCCGGTGGCCGACCGCCCCGGCTGGGAAGGCGTGTTCCATGTCCGCTGAGGCCCTAGCCGCCGGGCGGCCGTTCTGGCAGGCGAAGACGCTCGAGGAGATGACCGACGCGGAGTGGGAATCGCTCTGCGACGGCTGCGGGCGCTGCTGCCTCAACAAGCTGGAAGACTGGGACACCGGCGCCATCGCCTGGACCAACGTCGCCTGCCGCCTGCTCGACCACGACAGCTGCCGGTGCTCCGACTATCCCGGCCGGTCCAAGATCGTGCCGGACTGCATCCGCCTCACGCCGGAGGAGGTGCGCACCCTGTCATGGATGCCGCCGACCTGCGGCTACCGGCTGGTGGCCGAAGGGCAGGACCTGCCGTGGTGGCACCCGCTGGTCTCGCAGGACCCGGCGACCGTGCACGAGGCCGGCATTTCCGTGCGCGGGCGGGTGGTCTCCGAGGACGGCATGGAGCCGGAGGAACTGGAGTTCCACCTGGTGCGCTGGCCGGGCCGCGTGCCGAAGGGCGGGCTTTCGCCGACCCGGCCGGCGAAGGGGCGCGCCCCGCGCTGAGAGGCGCCAGGAATAATTTCCGCACTAGGAATATTGTCCTTGACGGCGTGACGCTGCTCCGGTAGTGTCTGGCTATGGTCGGACAGTTGCGCCGGTGGGCGATCTCATTCGGCGCAGCAGGGGGTGCGCCGTGTCGGGTCGGGCGGATACGCTCCCGCAGGTGCCGCGAAGGACGTGCACCGGCCGATTCGGGCGTGAAAGATCGCCCGGTGCTGCGGATTGCTTGAGTTCGCGGGCTGCGGGCTGCGGGCTGCGGGCTGCGGGCTGCGGGCTGCGGGCT